>CAZJEH010000240.1:268-4563 GCA_964544905.1 uncultured Gemmatimonas sp. | reverse complement strand
GTGGGCGACTCGTGCCCATGTCCTGGTCGGACGCGCTTCACCGGCTCGTCGACGCGGCGAAGTCGGTCAACGGTGAGGTCCGAGCGGTAGTATCGCCATTCAGCGCGAACGAGGATCTCGGCGCCGTCCGTCGGCTGGCGGAAGCCCTCGGCGGCGGCAGTGGCGTCTACCGCGTGGAACGAGGTGACGAGGTGGTGCTTCCCGGCTTCCCGCAGCTTGCGCTGCGGCCCGACCGGGCAGCCAACGTGCGAGGTGCGGATCTGCTCGGGTATTCGCGGGTCGGCGACGACGCGGGGAAGGGCGGGCTCGAGCAGGCGGCGAACCATGACGGAATCGTCATCGTTCTCGGCGATACGCTCGACGACGCCCCGGCGGACTTCGGGCGCAACGCCCAGCTGTTCATCTACATCGGCCACGTCCTCAACGACGCCGCGCGCAATGCGGACTTCGTGCTCCCGGCAACGACGTTCGCCGAGATGGAGGGCACGTTCACGAACGTGAACAACCGGGTCCAGCGGTTCTGGCCCGCTCTGCAGGTGCCGGGCATGGCGCGGCCAGCGTGGCAGGTGATCGGGGTTATCCTTGCGGGGCTGCAGGGGATCGCCGCACTGGCGAGGCCGGCGGAGGCGTTCCAGGTCCTGGGTACGCTGCGTCCGGAATTCCGCGCGATCCGGTTCGAGGACCTCGGCGCGGAGGGCAAGCAGCTGCCGGCCGCATCGGAACTCTCGGCAGCACGCGGCGAAGCGTAACGAAGCATCATCGGCCCGGCTACAGCGCCGGGCCTTGTGCAACCAGCTGAACGAACGCGAGTGGAGACAGTCCATCAGATCGGGGAGCTCTCGAGGACGGCCTTCCTGGTTTCTTCCATCCTGAAGGTGCTGATCGTCTTCGTCGTGGTCCTCGTGACCGTGGCGATGCTGACGCTGCTGGAGCGGAAGATCAGCGCGTGGATGCAGGACCGGCTCGGGCCGAACCGCGTCGGGCCGGGCGGACTGGGGCAGCCCATCGCCGACGGGCTCAAGAACATCCTGAAGGAGGAGTCGAACCCCGGGCAGGTGCACCGCTGGTTCTTCACCCTCGCGCCGATGCTGTCGATCACGCCGGCGATGGTGACGTTCGCGGTGATTCCCTTCGCCGCGCCGCTGCCGACCCCGTGGGGTCTCGTCCCCATGGTGATCGCGGACGTGCCGATCGGGATTCTGTTCCTCCTGGCCTTCTCCTCCCTCGGCGTCTACGGCATCGTGATCGCCGGCTGGGCCAGCTCGAACAAGTACGCGCTGCTGGGCGGCCTCCGCGCCGGCGCGCAGATGATCTCCTACGAGATCGCGCTCGGCATGAGCCTGTTGAGTGTGTTCTTCCTCACCGGGAACGTGCAGCTCACGGAGGTCGTGGCCCGTCAGCAGCAGGGCGTTTGGTTCGCCTTCGCCCTCTCGATCTCGTTCCTATTCTTCTGGATCTCGTCGTTCGCGGAGACCAATCGCCTCCCGTTCGACCTTCCCGAGGCCGAGTCGGAGCTGATCACGGGCTACCACACCGAGTATTCCTCGATGAAGTTCTCGATGTTCTTCATCGCCGAGTACTCGCACGTGCTCACCGTGAGCATGCTGATGGCGACGCTGTTCCTCGGCGGGTGGGACCTGCCCGGATCCTGGGACAACATGTATCCGGCCGGACCGGGGGCGGTCGCGGGCGCCGAACCGGCCATCTGGAAAACCATCGTTACGCACCTGGCGTTCATCATCAAGACGGGCTTCTTCGTGGTGATGTTCATGCTCGTGCGATGGACCGTGCCGCGGTTCCGCTACGACCAGGTGATGGACCTCGGCTGGAAGCTCCTGCTCCCGAGCGCGCTGGTGGTGATCACCGTCACCGCGGGGACGATCCTGGCCCTCGACGAGATGGGCGTGCCGTACGGCCTCACCTACGGGCTCGTGCTCACCGCGGTGAACGCGGTGATGCTGGCCGCGTTCCTGTGGATCGTCGACCGCGGCAGGATCCTCAGCGGCGGGCACCGGCTCCAGGAGAAGCGTGCGCGGGCAAGGGCGGTGGCGCGCTTCCACAAGCAGGAATTCGAGGTCGGCGCGGTCTGACCGCCGGGTCGCCCCAGAAATCGATCGCAAGCTCCAGAGGCGAATGGCAGCCACAGTCAGAGTGATGAAGCGGCCGGAGCGGGAGGCATCCTACCTCCGGGCCACGCTCAAGGGGATGGCGCTCACCTTCCGGCACATGGTGAACCCGAAGAAGGTCACCATGCAGTACCCGGAAGAGAAGTGGAATCTGTACCCCCGCTGGCGCGGCACCCACGTGATGGAGAAGCACGAGGACGGGCGGCCGAAGTGCGTCGCCTGCGGCCTCTGCCCGACCATCTGCCCGGCGAACTGCATCCGCCTCATTCCCGGCGAGGACGACAAGGGCAACCGGTATCCCGTCGTCTACGAGATCGACGAGTTCCGCTGCATCTTCTGCGGGATGTGCCAGGAAGTGTGCCCGGTGGAGGCCATCCATGTCGGGCAGCACTACGAGAACGCGGAGTACACGCGTGACCGGTTCGTCTACGATCTGGACCGCCTGATGAGCCAGGAGCACCCCTCGACGCTCCTGTGGGATCCGTCCGACCCGGCGAGCGAGTGACGGAGACGGCCCCGTCGTGTCACGGGGCCCGATATGAACGACTGAAGACGTGCCCGGATATCTGACGCCTCGATGCTGACGCAGCTGCTCTTCTACATCTTCGCCGCCATCGCCGTGCTCGGCGCGGTCATGACGGTGACCCGGCAGAGCCCGGTGGCGAGCGCCCTCTGGCTGGTAGGGACGTTCTTCTCCCTGGCATCCATCTACACGCTGCTCGGCGCCTACTTCATCGGGGTGATCCAGATCCTGGTGTATGCGGGGGCCATCATGGTCCTGTTCCTGGTCGTCATCATGCTGTTGAACCTGGGGAACGACTTCGAGCCGGACTTCAGGGGGACGGTCTGGAAGGTCGTTGCCGGGGGATCCGCGCTGGTGCTCGTAGCGCTGCTCGTCCGGATGCTGGACGGTTCGACGGGGCCGGTCGCATCGTCGGGCGGGCCGGCCGAGATCGCCGCGCAGGTGGCGGAACGCGGGGCCGTGGGCGTGATCGGCATTCCGATGTTCCTCGACTACGCCGTCCCCCTCCAGGTGACCGGGATCCTTCTCCTGGTCGCGGTGGTCGGCGCCGTCGTGCTGGCGAAGCGGACGTTCTAAGGAGAGCTCGTGATTCCAGTACAGCACGCGCTCGCGTTGAGCGCGATACTCTTCGCGGTCGGAACGGCGGGCGTGGTGGTCCGGCGCAACGCGATCATCCTCTTCATGTGCATCGAGCTGATGCTGAACGCAGTGAACCTCGCGTTCGTGTCGCTCTCGCCTTACGCCGGCATCGACGGCCAGGTATTCGTCTTCTTCGTGATCGCCGTGGCGGCCGCTGAGGCGGCGGTCGGGCTCGCGATCATCATCTCCGTCTTCCGGCACGCGGAATCGGTGGACATTCGCAACTTCAGACTGCTTCGCTGGTGATGGCCGCCATTTTCCTCGCGCAGGAGGCAGTGGAGGCGGTGGTGGAGTTCCAGCCGACGATGCTCGGGCTGATCGTCCTCCTTCCGCTCCTCGGGTTCGTGATCAACGGGTTGGCGTCGATCGTGGCGGCGAGGGCGGCGACTTCGGCCGCGCGCGGTCACGGGCACGGCCACCACGACCACGACCACGGGCATGATCATGATCATGGGGACGATCATGATCACGGGCACGATCACGGTGATCACGAGCATGACCATGATCATGGCCATGACCACGCCCACGCCGGTCCGCGCTCCTGGACCCACGTCCTGCCGTCGTTCGTCGCCCCCGGTGTGGTGGCGCTCGCGTTCGTCATCACGCTGATCAACTTCCTCGGCGTTCGCTCGGCCCACCTCGAGACCGCCATCGTCCAGACCTACTGGAGCTGGATGCCGGTCGGCGACCTCCAGATCGACGCCGCGCTCCAGCTGGATCAGCTCTCCCTGCTGATGACGCTGATCGTCACCGGGGTGGGAGCGCTCATCCACCTCTTCTCGGTCGGGTACATGAGCCACGATCCGGGCTACCCCCGGTACATGGCGTACCTGAACCTCTTCGTCTTCTTCATGCTGGTGCTGGTGCTGGGCGCGTCGTTCCCGGTGATGTTCGTCGGCTGGGAGGGCGTCGGCCTGTGCTCCTATCTGCTCATCGGCTACTGGTTCTCCGAGAAGGCGAACGCCGACGCGGGCAAGAAGGCGTTCATCGTCAACCGGATCGGCGAC
>CAZJEH010000240.1:0-258 GCA_964544905.1 uncultured Gemmatimonas sp. | reverse complement strand
GATTTCGGCTTCCTGGTCGCGATGTTCATGATCTTCGCGAACCTGGGAGCTTTGGATTTCGCCACCGTGTTCGAGCGGGCAGGGCAGCTCGAGTACGCCGGTGTGGTTGTCACCGCCATCTGCCTGTTCCTCTTCCTCGGCGCGACCGGAAAGAGCGCGCAGATACCGCTCTACGTCTGGCTTCCGGACGCGATGGCCGGCCCCACGCCCGTCTCGGCGCTGATCCACGCGGCGACGATGGTCACCGCGGGCGTCTAT
>CAZJEH010000239.1:0-4615 GCA_964544905.1 uncultured Gemmatimonas sp. | reverse complement strand
TTCAGCAGGGTACTCTTGCCGGCGCCGTTACGACCGACGAATCCGACGACGTCGCCCTGCGCGATCTCGAAATCGACGTCCTTCAGCGCCCAGAACTCGCGGGGTCCTCGCGTCTGCTCGGTCCCCTCCGCCCGCTGGCGCAGTCGGCGGATGGGGGCCGCGGCAGCACTCGTGAGCCGCTCCCCGAGCGTGCGGTATCGCTGGACGTTTCTTCCCAGATGGTAGCGCTTCCCGATGCCTCGCGCCCGTACGACGATTTGACTCATTCGTTGTCTCTCAAACGATGTCGGCGAAGAATCGCTCCATCCGCCGGAAGTAGAAGGCGCCTCCAACCAGGAGGACGAGCGCGGCTCCCGTCGACGCCATGATGGCCGGCCCTGGCGCCGTGTTCGTCCCGACCAACGCCCAGCGGAACCCTTCCACGACTCCGACCATCGGGTTCAACGCGTAAACGAAGCGCCATTCCTGGGGAACGAGGCTGCTCGAGTACGCGATCGGTGTGGCGAACATCCAGATCTGGGTCAGGAACGGAAGCACGTGCTTCACGTCCCGGTACTTCACGTTGAGCGCCGAAAGCCAGAGGCCGACGCCCAGCGACGTGACCGCCGCCAGCAGCAACAGGAACGGCAGCCACAGTATGCTCATCGTCGGGACGATCCCGAAGAACAGCATCATGACCAGCAGCACGGCGAACGCGAGCGAAAAGTCGACGAGGCCCGCCGCGATCGTCGCCAGCGGAAGGATGATCCGCGGGAAGTACACCTTCTTCACCATGCTCGAAGCGGCCACCAGGCTGTTGGACGAGTGCGTCAGGCCGTTCGAGAAGAACGTCCACGGCACGAGCGCCGCATAGCTGAAGATCGGGTACGGCACATCGTCCGATGGCAGGCCAGCGAGGTTGCCGAAGAACACGCTGAAGACGACCATCGTCATGAACGGCTGGAGGATCGCCCAGGAGGCACCCAGCGCCGTCTGCTTGTACCGGACCTTGATGTCGCGCCAGGTCAAGAAATACAGCAGCTCCCGGTACCGGCGGATCTCGTTCAGATTCAGCGGAACCCAACCCCGGGTCGGCTGAATGACGATGGTTTCGGCGCCCGGATTCCGCCGCCCGAGCGCCGCCTGCTTCGCCAGATCGTTTGCCGTCAGTTCGGATATTGCCATTCGAGAGTTACGCAGCCCTCGTCGTTATCGAGATTCGCAGCCCTTCAATCTCTCCGTTGCACTGAAACCGGACTCCACCCCTCACGCAGGAAAGCTGACTCCGCCGGCGAGGTGTCGCCTGGAGTCAGGCCAGATTCAACCACTCTCCCCACCCCGACCCTCCACTCCACCAATGTGGCAGCTGCGCCACACCGGTGTGGAACGAAAACATCATACTCCCAAGGAGGGCTCGTTCACCGCGCTCTTCACCGTCGCTGCCAATGTTCGGAGCTGCTTCCACGGCCTGGGCATTCTGCGCATCCGGTGGCGCGCGTCGAGGAGCAACTTTCCCGGGAACTCGTTTCCCAGATAGAACCGGTCGATGTGCGCCTTGGTGCGGCCCTGGAAGTGGAGCGCGTGAGCGCGAACCCTTTCGTCCCCTTCCGTGCGGACCAGGTACGGCACTCCCTTGCGCATCTCGACCACCTTCAGACCGTCGTGCGTTCGGTATTCGTCGGGCGTGAGATTGCCTGCCCAACCGATCGACATGTCGACCACAGTGCCGTTCCGGGGGACGGCCAGATTGTTGAACAGGTTCTCGTTCTCCACCCAGAACAGGTACAGCCCCGTCATGTCACAGACGCCGCCGGCTGCGTTGTTCTCCACGTGCCAGCGCCACTTCTGCTGGTACTTTTCCAACCGCCGGGGGTCGGCGAACGACTCGACCGCGAATTCGCAGAATCGGCCGAGTAGATCACGCGGCCAGTAGCTAAGGTGCGCCGTCGCGGACCACACCATGGTGGCGTGGTCCTGCTCCTCAACCAGCAAGGCACCTTCGGTCGTGCCGCCACGGGTAAAGTCGATCTCCTCCGGCCGGCTGTAGAGCAGGACATCGGAGTCCATGTGAATGACGCTCTCGAGGTCCTCCTCCCGCATCAACTCGAGGTTGTAGTACCAGCGGAGCCAGCAGAGCAGTTCGAACTCGACACGATGCCTGCTCAGGTGCACGTAGTTCTGCTCGAACCGTCGCGCTCCGCTGCCATTGAGCTGTTCGAAGCGTACCAGCGGGGTGCCCGGCACCCGCGCCGCCTCGTCCCCGAGCAGGAACACCCGGTCGCCGCACCGCGACTTCGCCTGCGCGAGTACATACGGCAGGTAGTCGCTACGGCCCCGGTGTACCACAACTACCCCGCTCCTATCCGCGCTAGACATGTGCCGTGGCCGCATTGAAGCTTGACGTGGATGGCCAGAACCCCGCATGGTCGCCGACGATACCGAGCGCGCTCGGGGCCTAACGTGCGATTCGCAGTGCGGCCCTGCGCCCGCTCGGCGCCTGTCGAGCATCACTCTCCGCGCGGTACCACTCCACGAACTTCCGGATGCCATCCTCGATCGCGACCGTCGGATCGTATCCGAACAACCGATTGGCTCGGCTCACGTCCGCGTAGGTCCGAAGTACGTCGCCAGGCTGCATGGGCCGGCGATCGATCCTGGCCGGCATGCCCGTCGCCTCCGTGAGCAGCTCGATCAGACGGGTCAGCGAGGTCGTACGGCTCCCGCCCAGGTTGACGATCTCGAAGACCGCCGGTCCCTCGGTGTAACGGATCGAGCCGAGCACGCCGGCCACGATGTCGTCGACGTACGTGTAGTCGCGCTCGGTGCTGCCGTCGCCGAAGACCGGGACCGGCTCGCCGCGCGTGATCAGCGAGGTGAACTTGTGGATTGCCAGGTCGGGTCGCTGCCGCGGGCCGTAGACCGTGAAGAACCGCAGGCAGACGATCGACAGGTCGTACAGGTGATGGTAGGTGTGGCAGATCAGCTCACCCGCGCGCTTCGTCGCGGCGTACGGCGAGATCGGCCCGTCGACCGGGTCTTCCTCGGAGAAAGGGACCTTCTCGTTGTTGCCGTACACGCTCGAGCTCGAGCCGAAGATGAAACGCTTCACCCCCAGCTCCCGGGCGAGCTCGAGCATCACCACCGTACCATCGATGTTGACCTGCGAGTAGAGGAGCGGCTCCTCCAACGATGGCCGCACACCGGCCCGGGCCGCGAGGTGCACGATGACGTCGAACTGCGGGGCGTTCGGTCCGCCCAGCGCAACGGAGAGCGCGGCGCGATCCCGGATATCGGCGCGCACGAGGTGGAATTCAGGACGCGTCAACAGCCACGCGACGTTCCGCTCCTTGACCCCGGGATCGTAGAACGGATCGAAGTTGTCGACCGCCCAGACGGTGTGACCATCGCGAACCAGACGCTCGCCGAGATGACTCCCGATGAACCCCGCCCCACCCGTTACCAGAATGTTCATGACTTGCGCAACCAGCGGCCGCCCAGCAGGACCACCGGGATCGTCTTGATCAGAATCAGCAGGTCCGTGAAGACGGACTGCTTGCGGATGTACTCCAGGTCGTAGCGGATCTTCGACTGCACGTCGCTGAGCGTGCGATCATAGTCCTGGCTGATCTGAGCCAGCCCGGTAAGCCCTGGCAGAACTCGCTGCCGATAGGCATACCCTTCGATGTTCTCTCGCAGCTCCAGAAAGATTCTCGGCTGCTCCGGCCGCGGACCCACGACATTCATATCGCCCTTGAGGACGTTGATGAGCTGCGGCAGCTCATCCAGTCGTGTCCGCCGGAGGAAGCGCCCGAGCCGGGTGATCCGCGGATCGTTCTCCTTCGCCCACACCTGGGCGACCTCGTCCGGGTCCCAGCGCATCGTCCGGAACTTGTAGATTGTGAACGGACGCCCCCCCCAGTCGATCCGCCGGCGCGGATCATGGCTGGCTGTACGGCCATACCGCCGCCGATCCACCCCCACACGCGTCTGCTTGTAAAGCACCGGTCCCGGAGAGGTCAGCAGGATCGCCAGCGTGATGATCAGTGCGATCGGAATCGCGAGAATGATCCCGATCAGCGCGACGATCACATTCAGAATCCGCCTCGCATCCGGAAACTTCCGCGGCAACTCGTCGGGGAAAAAGATCGCGGGATCGACCTCCACCCGAGCAGGCGGAACCGCATCGTACACTTCTTCCTCGAGCTGTAGCCTGCTGAGCTGAACCTTGAACTTCGAACTCGTAACCGGCTCCATCGTTGCCATCGATTTCTCCACGGAACGTAGACCGTTGTCGCGCGGATGCGCGCGGGTCATCGTGAAGGGGCAATCCGCATGCGAAACTCTTTCGGTACCGAGACAATCACCCAAGTGATTGTCGCACTACGCGTTCCGACAATCCCTCGAACACCGGCCGGTCGCCGGGCGCGTTGGAAGCCGACAACTCTTGTCGGATTCGTGCAACACTGATTAGGAGGCTCCGGACGACTTCACATGTTTCTATAAACATCTGTAGTTGCCGGCCCCTTCCGGCACCGCCCCAGGACCCACCTAACCAGAAACTTCCTGACCGACCCGACCCAGTCAGCGGGCCAGCGTGTCAGCGACGCGCTGGCGGTCGAGCCCGTGCTTCTCCAGG
>CAZJEH010000238.1:0-4627 GCA_964544905.1 uncultured Gemmatimonas sp. | reverse complement strand
AACGCCCTCATGAAGGTGGTCGGGGTCGGCGGTGGTGGGGGCAACGCGGTGAACCGGATGATCGACGAGGACCTGGAGGGGGTCGAGTTCATCTCGGTGAACACGGATGCGCAGGCGCTGAAGAACAACCGCAGCGGGATCAAGATCCAGATCGGGCGGAAGCTGACGCGGGGGTTGGGCGCGGGGGCGCGTCCGGAGATCGGGCGGGCGGCGCTGGAAGAGAACCGTGAGGAGGTGGAGGAGGTCCTGAAGGGGGCGGACCTGGTCTTCATCACGGCGGGGATGGGCGGCGGGACGGGGACGGGCGCGGCGCCGCTGATCGGGGAGATGGCGCGGGAGCAGGGGGCGCTGACGATCGCGGTGGTGACGAAGCCGTTCCTGTTCGAGGGACGTCGGCGGCTGCGGCAGGCGGAGGAAGGGCTCGCGGAACTGCGGCGGGCGGTCGATACCATGATCGTAGTGCCGAACGAGCGGCTGCTGTCGGTGGTGGGGCGGGGGACGAGCTTCAAGGATGCGCTGAAGAAGGCGGACGAGGTGCTGCTGCACGCCACCCAGGGGATCAGCGACCTGATCCGGGTGACGGGGGAGGTGAACGTCGACTTCGCGGACGTGCGGACGATCATGAGCAACCGCGGGGCGGCGCTGATGGGGACGGGGTTCGGGCGTGGGGCGAACCGGGCGCAGGAGGCGGCGCAGGAGGCGATCAGCTCGCCGCTGCTGGACAACGTGAGCATCCAGGGGGCGGCGGGGGTGCTGATCAACATCACCGGGGGGCTGGACCTGGCGATCGACGAGGTGACGACGATCAGCGAGATCATCCAGGAGGCGGCGGGCGAGGAGGCGGAGATCATCTTCGGGGCGGTGCACGACCCGAACATGACCGAGGAAGTCCGCGTCACCGTCATCGCCACCGGGTTCGACCGGGCGGACGAGCGCGCCGACGGGGTGATCCGCCCGAATTTCGGCAGCGCTCGGCGGCCCTGGGCGTCGCAGCAGCAGGCCTCGCAGCAGCAGGCCTCCCAGCCGCAGCAGCAGGCCCGTGTCGCCAACGGCGGTGCAAGCCAGCCGGTAGAGAGAGCACCGGCCGTACGTCCGATCGAGATTCGTACGCCGACCGATCTGGACATTCCGACTTTCATCCGCCGCCAGATGGATTGACGGCTCCAATGACGACGAAACCGTAACCGATGCCGAAACCGATCCGCGTCATCGCCCTGCTGCTCCTCGTGGCGTTCTCCGCCTCGCTCGGCACGTATCGGTGGAGCGTGATATCCGCCCGTCGGGCGGAGCTGGATGTGGGGATCCTCCCGGTGGCGATGGCGAGGCCGGTGGACATCGCGTCCGAGGACACCCTCCGCGCCGGCGAGACCCTCTCGGAACTGCTGGCCCGGGCGCAGCTCGCGGAGAGCGAGGCGAAGATCCTGCTCACGCTGCTGCAGGAGCATCAGGATCCCCGGCGGATGCGGCCGGGATCGGTCATCGAGCTCCGACGCTCCGTGGAGAACGGCGCGCTGCGCCGGCTCGACTTCCGGCTCGACTCCGATCGCACATTCAGCATGCATCGGACGGGTGACAGCTGGACTGCCGAGATCGAGGAAGTGCCCGTCCGCCCCGATACCGTGGTGATCACCGGTGTCGTCAACTCGTCGCTGTACGCCGCCCTGTTCGAGGGTAGCGGAGCCGAGCTGCCGGAGGTCGAGCGGGGCTTGCTGGCGGACCTCCTGGCCGACCGTATCTTCGCCTGGCAGGTGGACTTTTCCCGCGACCTCCGTCGAGGAGACACGTTCCGGGTGCTCTACGAGCGGCTCGTCCGGCCCGATGGCACCGCGCGCTCCGGGCGCGTGATCAGCGCGCAGTTGACCATCAACAATCGCGAGTACGAGGCCTTCTCCTTCCAGCCGGGAGACGGGCCGATGGACTACTTCGACCGGTCCGGCCAGTCGCTGCGGCGCGCCTTCCTGCGCGCACCCCTGCAGTACCGGCGAATCAGCTCCGCTTTCTCACGCAGCCGCTTCCACCCTGTACTGCAGGTGAATCGCGCCCACAACGGGATCGACTACGCGGCGGCGTCGGGCACGCCGGTGTACGCGGTGGGCGACGGTACCATCCGCCGCGCCGGAAATGGGGGGAGCTACGGGAACCTCGTCGAGATCAATCACGGCCGCGGCTACACGACGCGCTACGCGCACCTGCGCGGGTTCGCTCCGGGCATCCGCGCCGGCGTCCGCGTGAAGCAGGGCGACGTCATCGGCTACGTGGGCATGACCGGCCTGGCCACCGGCCCCCATCTCCACTACGAGTTCCACAAGAACGGCAGTCCCATCGATCCGAATTCCGTTCAGGACACCAACGGCGATCCGGTTCCGGAGAGCTACATGGGGCAGTTCCTCGCCGTCGTTCAGGAGCAGGTCAGGCAGATGGACCGCTACGGCGGCTCCGACGTCCTCCTCGCAACAGCGTCCCCGGCATTATCCTCTCAGAGTGATTGAAGTAGCAGGAGGTGGGATGATCCTCTATCCGGCGATCGACCTGCGGGGCGGCCGCTGCGTGAGGCTGGAGCAGGGAGCGCCGGATCGCGAGACAGTCTACGAGACCGATCCCTTCCGGGTGGCCGAGCATTTCGTTCGCGACGGCGCCGAATGGATCCACGTCGTGGACCTCGACGCTGCCTTCGGCGAAGGATCGAACCGCAGGGTCATCATCGAGCTCGCCCGGGTCAGCGGAGCGAAGATCCAGACCGGCGGCGGACTGCGCCGCGAGGCCGACCTCGAGGCCGTCCTCGAGGGTCCGGTCGCGCGTGCGGTGATCGGGACGGCCGCCATCGAGAACCCGGATCTCGTGCGCGCGGCGATCGAGCGCTGGGGCCCGGAGCGGATCGCGGTCGGCCTCGACGCGCGTGGCCGGCGGCCCGCCGTCCGCGGCTGGAAGGAAGACACCACCGAGGACGTCTCCGACATCGCCGGGCGCCTCGCCGCTCTCGGCGTCGAGACGTTCATCTATACCGACATCTCGCGGGACGGCATGTTCTCGGGTCCCAACCTGGAGATGTCGATCGAGCTGGCGCGGCGCACGGGAGCCAACGTCCTCGTCTCCGGCGGGGTGTCGAGCCTGGATGACCTCGAGGCGGTGCGCGAGGCGGGTACCACCCATCCCGGGATCGTGGGCGTGATTGTCGGCAAGGCGATCTACGAAGGGCATGTGCGCGTCCACGAGGCGATTCGACTACTCCGCGGCAGCTGATCCCCGGCCATTCGGCCCGATTTCCGTCACCGATCCTCCAAACGCAGAGCTGGCTCGACCCTCCGAGGCCGGCGGTTGCGCGTGCCGTCGTCTCCCATGATCCCGCGGCGCGCAGCGGTGTACACGGGTGAGCACCCCTCTGACCCGACGACGCAGCATATACATCGCGCATGAGCCGGCTATTCAGACGTCAGGAAGAAAACAGGAAATCGCTCTGGGACCGGATCGTGGACGTCGCTCTGACTGACGTCACGACGCTGGTTCGTGGAATCGATCAGGGTTCGCTCGAGCGGCTCGAGGAGTTGCTGCTCGCGGCCGACTTCGGCGTGCCCGCGACACTGCGGCTGGTGGAGACTGTCGAGCGTCTCGCCGAGCGTGGCCTCGCACGCACGCAGGCCGACTTCCTCGAAGCCGTTCGCGAGGAGATCGTCGCCACCCTCTCCGCGGGGCGATCGGACACGGCGCTCACCTTCAACTTCGACGGTGGGCCGACGGTCATCCTGGTCGCCGGTGTGAACGGTGTCGGGAAGACGACGACCATCGGGAAGCTGGCTCACCGCTTCCGGTCACGGGGTCGCCGGGTTCTCCTCGCTGCTGGAGACACCTTCAGGGCCGGCGCGATCGAGCAGCTGCGGCAGTGGGCCGAGCGGGTAGGTTGCGACTTCGTCGGGTCGGAGCCTGGCCGGGACCCGGCCGCGGTCGCTTTCGATGCCCTTGAGCAGGCGGCGGCGCGCAACAGCCAGATCGTCATCATCGATACGGCCGGTCGCCTCCATACCCAGTCCGGGCTGATGGACGAGTTGGAGAAGGTCCAGCGGGTGGTCTCCCGGAAGCAGCCGGGCGCGCCGCATGAGCGACTTCTCGTCCTGGACGGCACGGTCGGCCAGAACGCCATGGCGCAGGTCCGCATCTTCGGCGAGGCGCTCGACCTCACCGGCCTCGTGCTGACGAAGATGGACAGCACCGCCCGCGGCGGAATCGTCGTCGCCCTCAAGGAGGAGTTCGACCTGCCCGTAAAGTTCCTCGGGGTGGGTGAGGGCATCGACGACCTGGTCCCCTTCGACATCGAAGCCTTCGCACGGGAGGTCCTGACCGAGTAGACATGCGGCGGTCCATCCTCGACAGCGAAGCCCAGTACCTGAAGGGCGTAGGGCCCCGGCGCGCCAAGCTTCTCGAGCGCCTGGGGCTGCGCACCGCGCGCGACCTCCTCTACCACACGCCGCGTCGCTACGAGGACGCTTCCACCATCACCCCCGCCGATTCGATCGCCCCGGGGATGGATGTGACGATCGCCGGACGGGTGGTCTCGAAGGGCGTCGTCGCAACCCGGTCGGGACTGCGCATCTTCCAGGCGGTAGTGCGCGACGACAGCGCATACGCCGAGTGC
>CAZJEH010000237.1:0-4741 GCA_964544905.1 uncultured Gemmatimonas sp. | reverse complement strand
TGTGCACCCGGACGAGGAGACGATCGAGACAGAGATATCGAAGGTCCGCCTGATTCGGGCGCCGAGCGGGATCGAGCTGTCGGGAGGGCGCTGGCTCGACGAGTACATCGAGATGGTCGAGACAGGGAACGAGGAAGAGCTGATGGCACGGCTCGGGGCGATGTTCCCGGATCTGGCCGTCGCGCCCGCCACCGTGGCGAGCGGCCGGTCGCAGGTCGAGGTACCGACGATGCGTCTGGCCCGCGGGGCCTAGTGTAACAGCGTAAGTGGAGGAATGGGATCGATTCGAGCAGTAGCGGGATAGACCATGCTCGCATAGCTTCGTGAGTTCCGGTGCGGGTGGGCGCGCTAGCCGTTCCGGACCGATCGATGATCATTTTCGAAGCCCCGCCAGCCGCCCTGGAACGTTGGATCAGTGACGGGAACGCGCCGGGCTTCGTCATTTTTCGTCAAGTCGTACCAAGTGACCATGCGTCAGTATCTGCGAGGGAGAGCGGCCGCGCGACCGGGCCTGATCCGAAACGTGTCGGTGTTCGCCGGAGTTCTGGCGATCCTCGCCGTTGAGGCCGCGCCTGTTCAGGCAATGGTCGTCCAGGACGCCCAGGTCGAACAGCAGGTACGGGAGTTCATTGAATCGCGGCCGACGCATGCGGACATCGTCGCGGCCTTGCGAAGCTCCGGATTAGCGCGGGACGAGGTTCGGCGGCGGCTCGAGCAGCTCGGCTACGATCCGAGCCTCGCGGATCGCTATTACGACCTTGCCGAGTCCTCCACTGTGATCCCCCTGGGACAGGCGCCTTCCGACCTCACCCAGGCGCTCCGCGAGATGGGCGTGATCTTGAGGAGCGAACAGGTCGCCATGCCGCAGCCTGCCGCTCCTGTCATCGACACACTCGCGATCATCCCCGACTCGACCGAAAGGGAACTGCCCATCTTCGGGATGGAGCTTTTCACGGGTGCCACGACGCAGTTCCAGCCGGTCACAACGGGCCCGGTGGATCCGGACTACCGCCTCGGCCCGGGTGACCAGATCTACCTCGTGCTGACGGGGGACGTCGAGACCGCTTATACACTCGACGTCACGCGGGAAGGATACATCTTCATCCCCGATGTGGGGCAGATCCTCGTTAACGGGCTGACGATGGGCCAGCTCGAGGACCGGTTGTATGAGCGCCTCGGCCGTGCGTACTCGGGGGTCGTGCGAGGGCCCGACGCGACCACGCAGTTCCAGGCGACGCTCGGACGACTGCGGACGAACCTCGTGTATGTCATCGGAGAGGTGCGGCAGCCAGGCGCGTATCAGGTTTCGTCCGTGGGCACGGTGTTCAGCGCTCTGTATGCTGCCCGGGGTCCGAACGAGAACGGAAGCTTCCGGAACATCGAGGTACGGCGCGGCGGGCGGGTGGTCCGGACGATCGACCTGTACCGCTACCTTCTCTCGGGTGACAGCAGCGACGACATCCGCCTCGAGCAGGGAGACATCGTCTTCGTTCCGATCGTCGGGCCGCAGGCGGGCATCGGCGGGGCGGTCCGGCGGCCGGCGCGCTATGAACTGCAACCGGGAGAGGGGCTTCAGCATCTCCTGAGCTTCGCAGGGCGCCTGG
Source organism: uncultured Gemmatimonas sp. (assembly GCA_964544905.1). Classification (GTDB taxonomy): domain Bacteria; phylum Gemmatimonadota; class Gemmatimonadetes; order Longimicrobiales; family Longimicrobiaceae; genus WHSP01. The sequence goes on along the minus strand of CAZJEH010000237.1, from coordinate 3,137 downwards.
AGGCGAACGCCCTTCTGCGGAGGATCCAGATCGACCGCATCCTGCCCCCCGGCGATGGTCCGGTCGGGGTCGACCGGGTTCTCATCGACGTCGACATCGCCGCGCTGGCGAGCGCGCGCGATTCGGTCGTTCCGCTCCGGGACGGAGATATCGTGCAGGTCTTCAGCGTGTCCGGCGAGCGGCGCAACCGCGTCGTGGTGACGGGGGAGGTTCGAAGGCCCGGGGTTTACGAGTGGTCTCCGGGCACGACAGTCTGGGACCTCGTCCAGCGGGCCGACGGGCTGGGTGAGAGCGCATACACACCACGGGCCCATATCTACCGGCTGAACGTCGCCGACGGAACGCGCATCCTCCTGCGCACGCCGTTGCTGGCCGACGCGAACGGCCAGCCCCTCGAGGACGTCGCCCTCGCCGACCTGGATTCGGTGGTCGTATACAGCCAGGCCGAGCTGACGACTCCGCGCACCGTCCACATCGGGGGGTACGTGGAGAACCCGGGCACCTACACGCTCGCCGAGGGGATGACGGTCGAGGACCTGATCCTGGCGGCTGGTGGGTTCGTCGAGGGAGCCGACATCACGTACGCCGACGTTGCCCGGCTGCCTCCGCTGGTTGCGCGAACCGACACTACGGCCCAGGTGATCCGTGTGTCGCTGGTCGACGACGGATTGTCAGGAGCGACCGCCGCGAACGCCCAGCTTGCTGGAGTTGCTGCGACTGGCCTTTTCGCGGATGTCCGGAGCAACTACGTCCCGACGTGGATTCCCCGCGCGGATGAGTTTGTCCTGCAGCACGGCGACCGGGTGATGGTGCGGCAGGCGCCGGGCTACGAGAGTCTGCGCAGCGTACACCTGACGGGCGAGGTGCTTACCCCGGGACTCTACGCACTGGAAACCCGCGAGGATCGCCTGAGCGACCTCCTTGCTCGCGCCGGAGGTCTGACCGGGCAGGCGTACCTCCCGGGGCTCCAGCTCTTCCGGCGTGGTCACCTGCTGCCCACCGACGTCGAGCGTGCGCTGGCCGACCCGAAGAGCCGCTTCAACGTACAGCTGGAGGCGGGTGACAGCATCCACGTTCCGCAGTTCGATCCCACCGTGCTGGTGACAGGCGCGGTGGCGTTCGAATCGCGGGTGCTCTACCGGCCCGGCCAGGGGTTGGACTACTACATCCGGCAGGCAGGCGGGTACGTTGACAACTCCGACAAGCGAAGGGTGACGGTGACGCACCCCGATGGCGAGCGCGATACCATCGGCCGGTTCCTATTCGTCTCGCTAAAGCCGAAGCCGGAGCCAGGGAGTGTGATCTACGTACCCAGAAAACCGGAGGGCCGCGGCGGAATCGACATCGACCAGCTACTGACGAGAACGCTATCGATCGCCAGCGTGGCCGCTTCGGTGATAATTGCAGTGGACCGGATTCGCTGAGGACCACAGGGCGAACGAATCGTGGAGGCTTCCCCCGCCCGGTCACCCGGGCACCAGAGCGGCGGGTCAGCGGTTGCACCTGAGCCGATACCCGTGCAGGAGGAGATTTCGGTCGTTGAAGTTGTCAACGTTCTGTTGCGACGGCGGCGGCTGATCATCCTGTTGCCGCTGGTGCTCGCGTTCGCGATCGGTGCGTTCTCGTTGACCCGGCCGCGGTACTACTCCGCGGGTGCGGTGTTCCTGCCGGAGGCGGCGTCCAGCAGGCAGATGTCGGGGGCGGCCAGCCTCGCGCAGCAGTTTGGAATCTCCCTCGGCAGCCAGGGGGTCGGGCAGTCGCTCGATTTCTATGCGGAGCTCCTGCGGGGGAGGACGCTTCTGCGTGGACTGGTCGAGTCCGAGTTTCTCACCCGGGACCCTGATGGAGGCCCCGCCCGGCAGCGGACCTTGATCGATTACTACGACGCCGAGCCCGTCGGTGTCGTCCCCGCCTGGCAGTCGGCGATCGAGACCGTCCGGAGCCACCTGCGCGTGCAGACGGACGTCGGCACGGGTTCCGTATCATTCACCTACCAGGATACCGATCCCTCCCTCGCGGAACAGGTCGTCACGCGACTGCTCGAGCTGCTCAACCAGTTCAACGTCGAAACGCGCCAGTCACAGGCTACGGAAGAGGGCCGGTTCGTGGCGGAACGCCTCGAACAGGCGACCGCCGAGTTGCTCGCTGCTGAGGAGGAGCTGAAGCGGTTCCTCAGCAACAACCGGAGCTTCGCGAACTCGGCCGAACTACAGTTCGAGCACGACCGACTCCAGCGGGCCGTCGCGCTTCGTCAGGAAGTCGTCGCGTCGTTGAGCCAGTCCCTCGAGCGCGCCAGAATCGATGCCGTTCGCGACACGCCCGTGCTGACGATCGTGGCATCGCCCGAGGAATCGGCAAGGCCGGTGCCGCGTGGGACGGTCTTCAAGGCCCTGGTCGCATTCGTAGCCGGGGTCGTGATCGCGTGCATCCTGGCGTTGATCGCGGAGCTGGGTAAGCGGCTACGGGCGGAGCTGCCAGACCAGTACGAAGAGTTCGCCCGGCTTCGTGCCGAGACTCTGGAGGACCTCCGCAGACCGCTGAGGCTACTGCGCCGGTCGGGCGCGTCGAGGGTCGCGGCCCGGCACTGACCATCGAACAACGTTCCGTACTCCGGGATCATCGTTCCGGAGCATGTTGAAGCGGATAGATGAACGAGAACGACAGGATTTTCGTGGCCGGCCATCGAGGTCTGGTGGGCTCGGCCATCGTTCGCCGGTTGCAGCGTGAGGGACTGACCAACATCGTCACCCGCACGCGTGAGGAGATGAATCTGGAGGATCAGGATGCGGTCTACGAGTTCTTCGAGTCCGAACGTCCACGCTACGTGTTCTTCGGGGCCGCGAAGGTAGGAGGGATCCTCGCCAACAGCACGTATCCGGCCGAGTTCATCCGCGACAATCTGTCGTTCGAGTTGAACGTGATCGAGGCTGCTCACAGGTCGGGCGTGGAGAAGCTCCTCTTCCTCGGCAGCTCGTGCATCTACCCGAAGCACGCGCCGCAGCCGATCCGCGAGGAGTACCTGCTCACCGGGGCGCTGGAACCCACGAATGAGTGGTACGCGATCGCGAAGATTGCCGGGATCAAGCTCTGCCAGGCCTACTGGCGACAGTACGGTAGCCGCTTCATCAGCGCCATGC
>CAZJEH010000236.1:0-4905 GCA_964544905.1 uncultured Gemmatimonas sp. | reverse complement strand
GCCAGGGCAAGGGGGGACGGACGTTCCTCGCCTCGCCGCTGACCGCCGTCGCGAGCGCCATCAACGGCCGCGTCTCGGACGCGCGTGAGCTGGTGCGCGAGCTCGACGCCAGCCCGGTCGGCGCCGACTGATCACCACGACGATCGCGAACCGCAACCGCTAACGATAAATGCAGCCAATCACTTCGTTCACATCGCGGGTGGTCCTCCTGCCGATCGAGAACATCGACACGGACCAGATCATCCCCGCCCGGTTCCTGAAGGTCACGGACAAGGCGGGCCTCGGCGACGCGCTGTTCGCCGACTGGCGCTACGAGCCCGACGGATCGCCGCGTTCCGATTTCATCCTGAACCAGCCGGAGTCGAAGGGAGCCCATGTGCTCTTCACCGGCGACAACTTCGGGTGCGGCTCGTCACGCGAGCACGCACCGTGGGCGCTCGTCGGGTACGGGTTCAAGGCCGTCATCAGCACCTTCTTCGCCGACATCTTCCGCAACAACGCGCTGAAGAACGGTCTGCTCCCCATCATCGTGGAGCCGGAGGTGCATCGGGCGTTGCAGACCCGTCTGCAGAGCGACCCTGACGCCCAGGTAACCGTCGACCTCGCGACACAGACGCTGACGCTCCCGGACGGCGAGAAGGTGGTGTTCCCCATCGACCCGTTCGCGAAGCATTGCCTGCTGAACGGCGTGGACCAGCTCGGGTTCCTGCTCGGTGAGGAAGAGAGGATCCGCGCGTACGAGGCGGCGCATCCGCCGCGCGTGGTGACCAGCAAGGTAGCGTGAATGGGAGTGGGGCCGGCTGTGTCCCGGCCCCCGATCCGCATCCGTACAGGTTCGACCCCGACAGCGTCCGTACAGGGAGGTTGTCGGGGACCACTGAGGCAAGCCGTTTGACCGACGACCGAAGACCGCTCATACACTGCTGATACAGATGAAAGCATCCATTCTCGTTCTCCCCGGCGACGGCATCGGCCCCGAGGTCGCGGCCGAGGGTGTCCGCGCGCTCGAAGCCGTGGCCGAGCGCTGGGGACACGAGTTCGAGTTCACCGAGGCGCTCCTCGGCGGCTGTGCCATCGATGCGACCGGAACGGCCTTCCCCGAGGAGACGCTGCGGGCGGCTCAGGCGGCGGATGCGGTCCTGCTGGGAGCGGTCGGCGGTCCGAAGTGGGACGACCCGAACGCTAAGGTGCGGCCGGAGCAGGGGCTCCTGGGCATCCGCAAGGCGCTCGGACTCTTCGCGAATCTGCGGCCAGTGACGCTGTTCCCGCAGCTCGTGAGCGCATCGCCGCTCAAGTCCCACCTGCTCGAGGGAGTGGACCTGCTGGTCGTGCGCGAGCTGACCGGCGGCATCTATTTCGGTGAGAAAAAGCGGGAGACGGTGAACGGTGTGGAGCAGGCCACCGACGTCTGCACATACACCGCCGAGGAGGTCGAGCGCGTCGTGCGCGTCGCGGCGAACCTCGCTCGCGGTCGGCGCGGAAAGCTCACCTCGGTCGACAAGGCCAACGTGCTCGAGACGTCGCGTCTCTGGCGCCGGGTCACCGATCGGGTGATGCGGGAGGAGTTCCCGGACGTCCACCTCGAAACGATCCTCGTGGACGCCTGCGCCATGCACCTGATTCGCCGGCCGGCCGATTTCGACGTGATCGTCACCGAGAACATGTTCGGCGACATCCTGACGGACGAGGCCTCGATGCTGGCCGGTTCGATGGGCTTGCTGCCGTCGGCGTCGCTCGGCGCCCCTGTCGAGGGGCGGAAGACGCGCCCGGGGCTGTACGAGCCGATCCATGGCTCCGCTCCGGACATCGCCGGGCAGGGCGTGGCCAACCCCTACGCGACGATTCTCAGCGCGGCCCTCCTGCTCCGGCATTCGCTCGGACTGGAGGAAGAGGCGCGGGCGATCGAGGCGGCCGTTTCCGAGACGATCGCGAACGGTGTGCTGACGAAGGACCTCGTGGGACCCGGAGGGGAGTGGGAGGACACGGCGACGGTCGGCAAGACCGTCGCCGCGGCGGTAGCCGGGAGACGGAGCGCGCCCCGAGCGGGCGCCAGCGCCTGATTCGTCGCCCGAGCAACCACAACCGCCAACCATCGGCGTGGAGGAAGATTCGATGTCTGAAGAACGTACCGGTGCACAGATCATCTGCGAGGCCCTCATCCGCGAGGGCGTCGACCTGATCTTCGGCATTCCCGGCGGGGCGATCATGCCCTTCTACCACGCTCTCCCCGAGTACCAGGACAGGCTTCGCCACGTACTCTGCCGGCACGAGCAGGGAGCGGGACACGCCGCGGAGGGCTACGCCCGCGCCTGCGGCCGCGTCGGCGTGTGCGTCGCCACCAGCGGGCCGGGCGCGACCAACCTGGTGACGCCCATCGCGGATGCGTGGATGGACAGCACGCCCCTCGTCGCGATCACCGGCCAGGTCAGCTCGCTGGCCCTCGGCAAGGACGCCTTCCAGGAGACGGATATCACCGGCATCACCGTGCCGATCACGAAGCACAACTACCTCGTGACGCGCCCGGAGGAGCTGCCGCTCGTCTTCAAGGAGGCGTTCCACATCGCCTCCACGGGGCGCCCGGGGCCGGTCCTGATCGACATCACCAAGGACGCCCAGCAGGCCCGCATCGTCCCCGACTGGAACGTCAAGCTGAACCTGCCCGGCTATCGGCCGACCTATGTCGGCAACCGGCGCCAGATCCGGGAGGCGATCGAGCTGCTGAAGGAGGCGAAGAAACCGCTGATCATGGTCGGCAGCGGTGTTATCTGGAGCGGCGCCCACCGTGAGCTGCGCGAGCTCGCCGAGCGGACGGGGATACCCGTCATCACCACGCTGCACGGCAAGGGCGCGTTCCCGGAGGACCACCCGCTCGCCCTCGGCATGCCGGGGATGCACGGCTGGGTGCACGTCAACCGCGCCATCCAGGAGTGCGACGTGCTGCTGAACATCGGTGGGCGGTTCGACGACCGGGTCACGGGGAAGGTGTCGACCTTCGCCCCGCACGCGCAGGTCATCCACGTGGACATCGATCCGTCCGAGATCGGCAAGAACGTCAAGACGAAGGTGCCGATCGTGGGCGACGCCCGGCAGGTGCTGGAGGCGATGCTCGAAGAGATGCCGCCGCGCGACTGCACCGAGTGGCTGACCCACATCCGCGCGATGCAGGAGAAGCATCAGGGCAGGCAGCGTTACCTGCGCCGCCCCGACACGCCCGCGCTCATGCCGCACGACGTCTACGAAGGGCTGAACCGCTCCTTCCGGTCGCGCGGCAACGTCAAGGTCGTGACCGACGTCGGGCAGCATCAGATGTGGGCGGCCCAGCTCATCGACTGGCTCACGCCCCGCAGCCACATCACCAGCGGCGGTTCGGGCACCATGGGCTTCGCGGTGCCGGCCGCCCTCGGTGCCGCCCTCGCCTGCCCCGACGAGACGATCTGGGTGATCTGCGGCGACGGCGGCTTCCAGATGACGAACCAGGAGCTCGCGACGATCAAGCAGGAGGGCATCCGCAACATCAAGATCGCCATCGTCAACAACGGCTATCTGGGGATGGTGCGCCAGTGGCAGGAGCTGTTCGAGGGCCGGCGCTACAGCGGCACGCCGCTCAGCGGGCCGGACTTCGTGATGCTCGCCGAGGCCTATGGCATCCGTGGTATCGGCGTGGACACGACCGAGGAGGTCGAGTCGGCCATCGAAGCGGCCTGGAACGAGGACGGCACCGTGCTGATCGACTTCCGCGTCGAGCGGGAGGCGAACGTCTTCCCCATCGTGCCGCAGGGTCAGAGCATCAGTGACATGCTCGTCGATGTACCCGAGCCGGCGACAGCCTAGGTGAGCGGCGGAGGACCGGGCGGCGGTTGACGATCAGCCATCCGCGGTCCGCGTCCCTTCCATCGATCAGTCCCGAGCCATGGGACCTGGGGGAACACAGTGGAATTCGGCCGGGCCGGTGGCAGGTCAACCGGTAAGCGGCCGAGGTCCGATTGCAGATAAGTCGATAGCGGACAAGTCGATAGACAACAGGAGAACCCTCCCTTGAAACATACGATCGTCGCCCTCATGCAGGATCACCCCGGTGTCCTTCACCGGGTGGTCAGCCTGTTCCGGCGCAGGGCATACAACATCGACAGCCTGACTGTCGGACGTACGGAGACCCCGGGCATCAGCCGCATGACCATCGTCACCGACGGCAACGACGTCGAGCAGGTGACGAAGCAGCTGTACCGGTTGATCGAAGTGCTGAAGGTCAGCGACGTGACCGACGAGCCGACGGTGGACCGGGAGATCGCGCTGATCAAGGTGTCGGCGCCGAAGTCCGCACGGGCGGAGCTGGTCGCGTTGTGCACGGTGTTCGGCGCCAAGACCGTCGATGTCGGGCCGAACACGATGATCATTGAAGTCACCGGGGAGCCGGCGGAGGTGGAGCGGTTCCTCGACGTGGTGCGCCCCTTCGGGATCAAGGAGATGATGCGGACGGGCCGCATCGCCATGATCCGGGGTTCACAAGCGCACCAGGCCGCGCTGGAGGCGGAACCCGCGGCGAGCCCCCCGCTCGCTCTGGCTGGTTGAGCCCCGGCAACACATCACCCTTCTCGAGGTTCGAATGGCGGAACTCTTCTACGACAAGGACGCCGACCTGGGCAGGTTGGCGAACCGTCGCATCGCGATCATCGGGTACGGCAGTCAGGGTCACGCGCACGCGCTCGGGCTGAAGGACAGCGGCCTGGACGTACGGGTCGGCCTCCACGCTGGCTCGGCCAGCCGGGCGAAGGCGGCCGCAGCCGGACTCCGCGTGGTGGACGTCGACGAGGCGGCGCGCGAAGCGGACATGATCATGATCCTGGTCCCGGACACGATCCAGGCGAAGGTCTACTCCGAGTCGATCCAGCCGCACCGGGACGAGCA
>CAZJEH010000235.1:0-4946 GCA_964544905.1 uncultured Gemmatimonas sp. | reverse complement strand
ACGGTTCCTTGCGAGTGTGACGGACTGGGATCGACAGTTCTGACACACTCTCGAACGCTGCAGTGCCTTGGGAGTCCTCAAAACAGCGCCCAGGGCTCGCCCGGATAGAGATTCTCGAGCGACTCATCCCCACGCGCAGGTTCGCCAGACGAACCACGTCAACACCCGCCCGGTCCCGTTCGGGCTAACCAGCGAGGCCATCGATCGGGTCCCCGATCACCGGCTTCCGCTCCGCGCGCGGCCTTCTGCACTGGACTCGGCGGCGGGGGGCTGTACATTACCCGGCCTACGATCCCGCTCCGCCAAAAGCCCTGAATCCACTAGGATGACCGACATCTCGAGCCCCCAATCGACAGCGCTGGACGAGCTCTGCATCAACACCATTCGAACGCTGTCGATGGATGCGGTGCAGCGCGCGAATTCCGGGCATCCCGGGACTCCCATGGCGCTGGCCCCCCTGGCATACGCCCTCTGGACCCGCCACCTCAAGCACAACCCGGCCGACCCGAAGTGGATCGACCGCGATCGGTTCGTTCTATCGGCGGGTCACGCCTCGATGCTGCTCTACTCGCTCCTGTATCTGACGGGCTACGACCTGTCGCTCCAGGACCTGATCGACTTCCGGCAGTGGGAGAGCCGCACCCCCGGCCATCCGGAGTACGGACTAACCCCAGGCGTCGAGACTACGACGGGACCGCTGGGCCAGGGCATCGCCAACGCGGTTGGGATGGCGATGGCCGAGGCACGTCTGGCGGCGTTGTACAACAGGCCGGGGCACGCGGTCATCGACCACCACACGTACGTCATCTGCTCGGACGGCGATCTGATGGAGGGGGTGGCGAGCGAGGCGGCGTCCATCGCCGGCCACCTGCGCCTCGGGAAGCTCATCTGCTTCTGGGACGACAATTCCATCACCATCGAAGGGTCCACCGACCTGGCGTTCACCGAGGACGTGCTGGGCCGGTTCGCGGCGTACGGGTGGCACACGCTGCGGGTGGAGGACGGGAACGATCTGGAGGCGATCGATCGGGCCATCGAGGCCGCGCAGCGGGACCCCCGGCCGAGCATGATCGCCGTGCGGACGATCATCGGCTACGGCTCGCCGAACAAGGCCGGGTCGGAGGAAGCGCACGGCGCCCCGCTCGGCGAAGAGGAAGTCCGGCTGACGAAGGAGAACCTCGGCTGGGAGACGACCGAGCCGTTCCACGTGCCGGACGCCGCGCTACAGCACATGCGGCGGCAAGTGGAGCGGGGGCGCCAAGCCCAGCAGGAGTGGCAGGCTCGATGGGACCGTTTCACCGCGGAGCATCGGGACGTCGCGGAGGAGCTCAGGGCCGCTCTCGAGCGGCGGCTCCCCGCCGGATGGGACGAGGAAATCCCCACTTTCTCGCCCGCTGACAAGCCGATCGCGACGCGCGCGGCGTCGGGCAAGGTGCTGAACGCCATCGCCCGGCGGGTGCCGTGGCTCATCGGCGGCTCGGCGGACCTCGCGGGCTCCAACAACACGAACCTCGACGGCGAGGCGAGCTTCACCGCGTCTGATCCCACCGGCCGGAACCTCCATTTCGGCGTCCGGGAGCACGCGATGGGTTCGCTGATGAACGGCATGACGCTGCACGGCGGCGTCAGGACGTACGGCGGGACGTTCCTGATCTTCTCCGACTACATGCGGCCGCCGATCCGGCTGGCGGCCCTGATGGAACAGCCCGTCATCTACGTATTCACGCACGACAGCGTCGGACTCGGCGAGGATGGCCCGACCCACCAGCCCATCGAGCAACTCGCGGCCCTCCGCGCGATTCCAAACCTCGTCGATCTGCGTCCCGCGGATGCCGCCGAGACCGCCGAGGCCTGGAAGTTCATCATGGAGTACCAGGACGGTCCGGCGTTTCTCGCGCTGACCCGTCAGGCGGTCCCCCACCTCGATCGCAATCGATTCTCGGGGGCCGAGGGGCTGCGGCGCGGCGCGTACGTCCTCGCCGAGGCGGAGGGGGGTGCACCGCGGCTCATCGTCATCGCTACGGGTTCGGAAGTCGCTCTTGCCCTGGAGGCTCGCGAAGCGTTGCAGAACGAAGGCATACCCACGAGGGTAGTGAGTATGCCGAGCTGGACCCTTTTCGAGCGACAGAGCGCGGACTACCGCGAGACTGTGTTGCCGCGGGCGGTCACGGCGCGGATCTCGATCGAGGCGGCGAGCCCGAGCGGGTGGCACCGCTGGGTGGGCCTCGACGGACACATCATCGGGATCTCGCGCTTCGGCGCGTCCGCTCCCGCGAAGCGGGTCTTCCAGGAACTGGGGATCACCGCCGAAAACATCGTCGCCACCGCACGACGGATGCTGGGTTCCCCGGGGCCTAAGTCGGCGCCGGAATCGGGCAGGAAGGCGGCTGGGCCCGCGAGGCTCGGCGTGGAGGAACGCTGAAGCCGCTCGGGTGAACCACCCGGGTGGAGTAGCTTCGACGTCGGCGGCTCGCAGCCTCGTCGAGTCGTCACGCTTCTCCATTCCCCAATCCGCCGGACTGCACTCCACGGCCTGAGGCTGCCGCCCGGTTCGACGCCATCAACGAGGACGAAACCAGGACCTCTCATGAAGACGATAGAACCCGCAAGCGGGATCGAGCGCTCGGAGCGCCTCTGGGCCCTCACGGAGCTGGGCCAGAGCGTCTGGCTCGACTACATCCGCCGAGGCATGCTGGACAACGGCGAGCTCGAGAGAATGATCGAGGCTCAGGCGATCCGCGGCGTCACGTCCAATCCGGCCATCTTCCAGCAGGCGATCGGCAAGAGCGACGACTACGCCGCCGCGCTCGCCGAGCTCGCGCGGGAGGGGGTCACGCCTCTCGAGGCCTATGAACGCCTCGCCATCGCCGACATCCAGCGGGCGGCGGACCTGTTCCGCGGGATCTACGACGAGACCGGCGGCCGTGATGGCTTCGTTTCGCTCGAGGTGTCTCCCGAGCTCGCCTCGGACACGGCCGGTTCGCTCGAAGAGGCGCGCCGGCTCTGGGCCGCGGTCGACCGCCCCAACCTGATGGTGAAGATCCCGGGGACGGTGGAAGGCATGCCGGCGATCGAGGAGGCGCTCGTCGAGGGCATCAACATCAACGTGACGTTGCTCTTCTCGATCGACGGATACGAGCAGATCATGGAGACGTACCTGCGGGCGCTCGAGCGGCGCGCAGCGAAGGGCCTGCCGCTCGACCGCATCGGGTCGGTCGCCTCCTTCTTCGTCTCGCGGGTCGATACGGCCGTCGATGCGTTGCTGGAGGCCCGGGCGGCCGAGTTGCAAGGCTCCGAGCGCGACCGCGCCCTCGCGCTGCGCGGCAGGGCGGCCGTCGCCAACGCCAAGCTGGCCTACAGGCGGTTCCGCGAAATCTTCGGCGGTGAGAGATTCCGCGCGCTCGAGGCGAAGGGTGCCCGGGTTCAGCGGCCGCTGTGGGCGAGCACGTCCACGAAGAACCCCGAGTACCGCGACGTCATCTACGTCGAGGAGCTGATCGGCCCCGACACGGTCAACACGATGCCGCTGCAAACGGTGACCGCCTTCGCCGATCACGGTGTCGTGAGACGAACCGTCGACCAGGATCTCGCGAAAGCGGAGGACGATCTCCGGCAGCTGGCGGACTTCGGAATCGATCTGAGCGACGTAACCCACAAGCTGCAGGTGGAGGGGGTAGAGAAGTTCGTCATCCCGTTCCGCGATCTGCTCGGCACCATCGAGGGCGCTCTGGCGAGGTAGTACCCGCGGCCAGGCGTGGGCCTCCTCCGCCGCCGGGTTCGACCCGGTGGCCGACCCGGGGATCCGCCGGCGCCCCAGGCCGGAGACAACCGTGACAACACCTGCGAACGCGCCGCCTCTTCCGCGGCGCGTTCGCACATTCCTTGCTCTCCGCCAACCGTGGCGCGAGGGTGACTCTTCGTCCACTTCCATTTCCCGGCACGGATTCGGATGCAGTCGGCGACCCCCGAAGAAGACATACGGCTGATCGTTCACGGAGAGCACTCGAACCCGTTCTCCGTGCTCGGAATGCACCGCGCGGCCCTGCTGAACGGGCCGGTCCTCGCGGTGCGCGCGTTCATTCCCGACGCCGTCGAAGCGACCGTCATCGACGAAAGGGACGGGTCCATACGGCCGATGAGCCGCGTCGATCCCGCCGGCTTCTTCGAGGCGCAGTTCCCCAACGGGGAGGAGCGCTTTCCGTACCGGCTCCGTGCGCGCTGGGAGGGTGGTCTGGAGTGGGTGTTCGACGACCCCTACGCTTTCCCCTCCACTCTGGGCGAGCTCGATCTGCATCTGCTGGCGGAAGGGCGTGACCTGCAGCTCTACCGGAAGCTCGGCGCGCACCCGATGGTGATCGACGGCGTCGCGGGGGTGCGGTTCGCCGTGTGGGCGCCGAACGCGGTCCGTGTCAGCGTCGTCGGCGACTTCAACCACTGGGACGGTCGCCGCCATCCGATGCGGCTCCATCCAGGCGCCGGCGTGTGGGAGATCTTCATCCCCGGGCTGTCGGAGGGGGTCGTCTACAAGTATGAGATCAAGCCCCGGTACGGTCCCCCTTTCGTGAAGGCGGATCCAGTCGGCTTCCTGACGGAAGTGCGCCCGGCGACCGCCTCCGTGGTGCACGCCCTCGGCCGCTACGAGTGGGGCGATGCCGAGTGGATGGAAAGCCGCCGCGCCCGGACGGCGGCGAACGAGCCGATGTCCATCTACGAGGTGCATCTGGGCTCCTGGCGATTCCGCGACGGGCGATCGCTCACGTACCGCGAAATGGCCGATGAGCTTCCCGACTACGTGGAGGAGATGGGGTTCACCCACGTCGAGTTCCTCCCCGTTATGGAGCACCCCTACGACCCGTCCTGGGGTTACCAGGTGACCGGGTACTATGCCCCCACCAGCCGGTTCGGCGGCCCCGACGACTTCAAGTACCTCGTCGATCGGCTGCACC
>CAZJEH010000234.1:0-4962 GCA_964544905.1 uncultured Gemmatimonas sp. | reverse complement strand
AGGTGGAGGAGGGGAACCGGCAGGTGCGGGAAGCGGGTGAGACGATCCGCCAGCTCGCCGACGCCGCGCAGACCTCGGCCCAGGCTGCCGCCCAGATCGCTGCCTCCGCGAATCAACAGTCGACGGGGATGACGCAGATCAAGCAGGCGGTCTCATCGATCCAGCAGGCGGCACAGCAGAACCTGGCCGCCACCCGGCAGGCGGAGGCGGCAGCGCAGGAGCTGAACCGGCTGGGGTCGCAACTCATCGGGCTGGTGGGCATGAACGGGCGGGGGGCGTGATGAGCCCAGGCTGTCGTGCGTCCGGCCATCTCCGCTCCGGCGTTACCAGGGCCGCCTGATCGATGCCGCGCGACGAGCTCGACCGGAGGCTGAGGGAGACCTTCCTGCAGGAGCTGGAGGACCAGCTCGCCGTGATGGAGTCCGGCCTGCTGACGCTCGAGGCCGATCCCGAGAACCGGGAGGCGGTCCGGACGCTCTTCCGGGCGGCGCATTCGGTAAAGGGAGCGGCGCGGGTCGCGGGCGTACCGCTCGTGGAGCGAGCCTGCCATGCGCTGGAAGCCATCTTCGCGGAGGTTCGCGACGGGCGGAGGACGTTGAGCGGGGGCGACTTCTCGCTTCTGTTCGCCGTCACGGACGCTCTGGGGGAGACACGTCGACGGCTGGGTGAGGATGCGGCACCGGCGGAAAGCACACTGAATGCGCTGCTGGCCCGGCTGGGCAGTGCAACCGGCGGCGAACACGGCACGGCCGACCCGGCAGGCCCGGGACGCGAACGTGGCGTCCCGACCGAGCCAGGCCCCGTCGACCAGGCGACGGACTCCTCGTCGTCGTCGTTTCGAGTGTCGTCAGTACGCGATGACACTCCCGCCGGACGCCGCGAAGCGGATACCCCGCCGCGATCGGCGCATAGCGTGGCGCCCCCAGCCCCGGGCGGAACGCCGATCGCCCCCGTCGAGCATCCGACTCGCGACAAGGCAGCCGATGGATCCGGGGTAGCCGAAGATGGCGGCGGATCCGCGAAAGCCATCGACGATGAGGGCGGCCCGGCCGACGCCGCACGCGGCCTACCTCCAGGCGGCGCCGGACTCGCGGCCCATCCCGATCACGCCCTCCCCGCCCGCGGAGGCACACCCGCGCCGACCGAACATGCGGAACCGCCCCCTGAGGCGGATGCGGATCGCGACGCCGAGAGGCGCCCGGCCGCGGAAACCGTCCGCGTATCGACCGACCGGCTGGACGAACTTGCAGCCCACGCCTCGGACCTCCTGACGACCACCGGGGCCATCGCCACGCTGCCCCGCGCCCTGGAGGACCTGCGCGACCGCCTGTCCCGCTGGGCTGCCGAATGGCGCAACCAGTCCCGCGATGCGGCCACGTCCTTCGACAGGGACGAGCACGCCGAGCTGGACCGCCAGCTACATCAGCTGGCCGCGACCGTCGCCCGCCTCACACGGGAGTCGCTCGACCACACCCGCATCCTGTCCCGCGCGACCGACGACATCCTCGTCGGAGTCCGGGGACTGCGAATGCGCCGGCTCGCCGAAGCCGTCGAGGGCCTGCCCCGCGCGGCCCGCGACATCGCCGCCGAGACGGGCAAGGAGGTCCGTCTGGTCGTCGAGGGGGAGGACGTGGAAGCGGACCGGATGGTCATCGACGCCCTCCGCGAGCCGCTCCTTCACCTCGTCCGCAACGCTGTGGACCACGGCATCGAGCCGCCAGCGGACCGCGTTCGGCAGGGCAAGCCGGCGGAGGGAACGGTGCTGGTCGCGGCGAAGATCGAAAACGGAAGGCTGCGCATCGTCGTCGAGGACGACGGGCGTGGGATCGACACTGCCGCTGTGCGCCGGAAGCTCGCCGAACGGGGCGAGCCGCCGCCGAAGGATGCGCGCGCCCTTGCGCGACGGCTGCTGGCGGGCGGGCTAACGACGCGTGAGGAGGCGACCAGCTTCTCGGGCAGGGGTGTGGGCCTCGACATCGTCGGCGCGGCCATGGAGCGCATCGGTGGTTCGGTGGGACTGCGCTGGCGCGAGGGTGGCTTCACCCGGATCGTGCTCGACTCACCGCCGAGCCCCACCACGCTACGTGCCGTCATCGCGGAGGCGAGCGACCAGCTGTTCGCGCTGCCCATCGGCGAGATCGAGCGGGTGGTGCGGGTCCAGCCGTCACGCGTCCGAGAGGTCGAGGGCCGCCCCACGCTGGCGCTCGGCGAGGCCCCGATCCCCATCGCCACGCTGGCGGGCGTGCTCGGTTCCCCGCTCCGGGATCGCCAGGAAATCGCCGGTGCCCCGGCGCTCGTCATCCGCGCCGGCGAGGAGTCGCTGGCCCTCGTGGTCGACGCCATCGCGGACGAACGCGAGGTCGTGGTCCGGCCGCTCGAGCGCAGGGCCCACGTCCCGCTCGTCGCCGGCGGTGCGCTGCTCCCGTCCGGCCGCGTGGCCCTGGTCCTCATCCCCCGCTCGCTGGTCGAGGCCGGGCTCAGCGGGGAGTCCGCCGTGCCCGTCATCCGGCCGCCAGAGGCCGCCCCACCGCAGCTCCACGTCCTCGTGGTCGACGACTCCATCACCACCCGCACGCTCGAGCAGAGCGTCCTCGAGGCCGCGGGATACCGCGTCACTGTCGCCGTGGATGGCCAGGACGCCTGGGACCGCCTCGTCCGCGATCCGCCGGACCTCGTCGTGAGCGACGTCGAGATGCCGCGGATGAACGGGTTCGACCTGTGCCGCCGCATCCGGGCTTCCCGTCGGTACGCGGAGTTGCCGGTCGTCCTCGTCACGGGCATGGAAACAGCGGAAGATCGAGCGCTGGGGATGGAGGTCGGCGCCGACGCCTACGTCCTCAAGTCCAGCTTCGACCAGGCGGCGCTGCTCGACACCATCCGCCAGCTCATCGACTGAATGGACACGATCCGGGTCCTGATCGCCGAAGACTCCCCGACCTCGCGCCAGTTGATCCGCGCGATCATCGGGGAGCAGCCCGACCTGCGCATCGTCGGTGAAGCGACGAACGGCGAGGAGGCCGTCGAGATGACGGACAGACTGCGCCCCGACGTCGTTCTGATGGACGTGCACATGCCCGTCCTGGACGGGATCGCGGCGACCCGGGAGATCATGGCCCGCGCGCCGACGCCGATCGTGGTCGTATCGGCGGTTACGCGTGGCGATGTCGACCTCTCGCTCACCGCGACCCAGGCCGGCGCGCTGATCGCGCTACCCAAGCCGGACAGCCCGTTCTCCCCCCGCTTCGAGCAACAGCGCAGGGAGATGGTCGACATGCTTCGGGCGATGGCTCACGTGAAGGTCGTTCGTCGGTGGAACGAGGAGATCGGCGTGGGGCCGTCGCGAAGCGCGAAACCGGTGCCCGGCACGGTAGAGATCGTGGCGATCGCCGCGTCCACGGGCGGACCGGCCGCGGTCCGTTCGATGCTGGGGGAAATGCCCCGCACCATCCCCGTGCCGCTGGTCCTCGTGCAGCACATCGCCCGTGACTTCACGGAGGGGCTGGTCCACTGGCTGGCCGGTGGCTCGAACCTGCCGGTGCGCCTGGCGACCGACTACGAGCGGATGGAGCCAGGAGTCCTCTACGTCGCCCCCGATGACCTCCACGTCGGCGTGCGTCAGGGCCCGCGAATCCATCTCTCCGCGGCTCCACCTGTCGAGGGGTTCCGTCCCTCGGCGAATTTTCTCTTCCAGTCGGTGGCGGCGAGCTACGGCAACAGCGCCATCGGCATCATTCTGACGGGGATGGGGAGCGACGGTGTCGAAGGGCTCCTGCAGCTCCGCGAAGCCGGAGGCTACGTGATCGGACAGGACGAACGCACTTCCGTCATCTTCGGGATGGCGGCCGAGGCCTGGCGTCGCAACGCGGTGGACGAGTTGCTCCCCCTCGAGCGCATCGCGGGGCGACTCGTCGAGCTGGTGGAGAGGAGGCCGCGATGAAGCGGAGCATCCTGATTGTGGAGGACAGCCCGACGCAGCTGGAGGCGCTGCGGAGCCTCCTGACCTCCGCGGGCATGGAGGTGTTGACGGCCGGCACCGGCGAGGAGGCCCTTGGACTCGCGCGGGAGCACTCCCCTGAGCTGGTGTTGTCGGACGTGGTCATGCCGGGGATGAGCGGGTTCGACCTCTGCCGGCGGATCAAGGAGGCGATGGAGGATCAGGCGCCCGCGGTCGTGCTGCTGACCTCGCTCGCCGACCCGCGTGACATCGTGCGGGGGCTGGCGGCCGGCGCCGACAACTACATCACCAAGCCGTACCAGTCCGAGCACCTGATCCAGCGCATTCGCTGGGTGCTCGATAACCGTGCGCTGCGGCGAGAGGGGCAGCCGGCGGAGGGGCTGCGGATCCGCTTCATGGGCGAGGAGTTCACTGTGCGGGCCGTCCCGGAGCAGATGCTGGAGATGCTGCTAGGCAGCTTCGAGGAGGTCGCCCGCGCCAACCGGGCCCTGCAGGAAAGCCGCGAGGCGCTCGCCGCGGCTGCGGCGCGGGAGCTGGAGCGCGAGCAGAGGGCGCGGGAGGAAGCGGAGCGCAATGCCAAGGTGATGGAGCAGCTCGCCCTGGAGGCCGAGGCCGCCACCCGAGCACGCGACGAGGTGCTGGCCACCGTCTCCCACGACCTGCGCAACCCGATCGGCACCATTTTCACCAGTGCCTCCCTCCTCGTCGACGTACCCCTCGACGAGGAGCAGCGCCTGCGGCAGATCCAGATCATCAAACGCACCGCCGAGCGCATGAACCGCCTCATCCAGGACCTGCTGGACGTTTCGCGGATGGAGGCGGGGCATTTCACGATCGATCCGCAGACCATCTCCGCGTCTTCGCTGATCGAGGATGCACGGGAGACGCTGTCGCCGATCGCATCGCGCAACGGCATCGAGCTCGTCACCGTCGCCCCAGAGGAGCGCGTGAGAGTACGGGCGGATATCGAGCGCGTCCAGCGGGTGCTGTCGAACCTGGTGGGCAAC
>CAZJEH010000233.1:0-4983 GCA_964544905.1 uncultured Gemmatimonas sp. | reverse complement strand
GCCCGAGCACGAGAGACTACAGGCTCACCACGCCTTCGTAGGTCGACCAGTCCTCGAGCACGCGACCCGCGCCGCGGACAACGCAGGTGAGGGGTTCTTCATCGACGTGGATGGGAAGACCGGTCTCATTCGCGAGCAGTCGGTCCAGCCCGCGGAGCTGAGCCCCACCGCCTGTCATCACGATCCCTTCGTCGACGATATCCGAGGACAGTTCCGGCGGCGTGACCTCGAGCGCCCTGCGGACCGCCTCGACGATCGCCTGGATCGGCTCCTGGAGGCACTCGCGAATTTCCTGGGCCTGGATCTGCACTGTCTTGGGAATGCCGCTCACCAGGTCGCGACCCTTGACCGCCATCCAGCGGTCGTCGTCGACGGGGCAGGCGGAGCCGATCTGGATCTTGATGGTCTCCGCCGTGGCGTCGCCAATGAGAAGGTTGAAGTTCTTGCGGACGAAGGCGGCGATGGCCTCGTCGAGCTCGTTGCCGCCGACCCGGATCGACGCATCCGCGACGATGCCGGAAAGGGCGACGACGCCAATCTCCGTCGTGCCGCCGCCGATGTTCACGACCATGTTGCCGCGGGGGGTCGTCACCGGGAGTCCGACCCCGATCGCCGCCGCCATGGGCTCGGAGATGAGGTAGACCTCCTTGGCGCCCGCGGCGAGCGCCGCCGCCCGGACCGCCCGCCGCTCGATCTCGGTGATGCCGGACGGCACCCCGATCACCACCTTCGGCTTGACCCGGAAGATCCCGCGCGGAAGGACCGATTGAAGGAAGTGGCGGAGCATGAGCTCCGCCATGTCGACGTCCGCGATGACGCCGTCGCGCAGCGGACGAATGGCCAGCGTGCTGTCCGGGGTTCGCCCGAGCATGCGCTTGGCCTCGAGCCCGACGGCGCGTAGGCGTCGGGTACTGCGGTCCAGCGCGACGACGGACGGCTCGTTCAGCACGATGCCTTCGCCCCGCACCTGGATGAGGGTGTTCGCCGTGCCGAGGTCGATCGCGATGTCTGCCACTACGAGAACCGGGGAATTGTGCCGGAGTTCCGAGAGATAAGAAGGGGGAGCTTTTGGCGGTGAAGCTACCTGAGAATTCGTCGTGAAACAAGACGCCTGACCCTCGCGTCACCCGCGGACGCGCGCAGGCCACTCACGGAAAGGAGAGCGAGGCCAGGAGGAGTGCCGCGCCCCCACCGATGGTAACCGCGAGATTGTCGTCGAACGGGAGAGGAACGAACTCGAGGATCGCGGCCGCTGCTCCCCCGATCAGTGCGGCCGGAATTGAGATACCGGGAATCATCGACGCCGCGGCGCAATTGACGACGATGCCGGCGCCGAACCCCTCCCAGGACTTCCCCCACCGGGTGTGATGGCGGCCCCAACGGAGGCCGACCAGTGCCGCGGTGCCGTCACCGAGCGCGGCGAAGAGCATCGCGCCAACCGCGACTGGCCGTGGAAACAGCACCGCGGCCGCAAAGTAGGCGATGGCCATGTACGTCGCACCGGCCAGACGCCGCCGTTCGCGATGCCGGAGCAGGCGTCGCGTGCGTCTCAGGAAGTGGTAGCGCGCCCAGCGCAGATTGTGTCGAGCCCACTCCACCAGCAGCGCCAGGGCGGCCGCCGCTCCGAGGAGGACGAGGGCGCTGCCGCGAGGTAGATACCAGAGCGCTATCGGAGCCGCGACGGTCGCGAAGTGGATGAGCTTGCGCAGGGTCTCTCTTCGCAACGATCGAACCCGGCCCGCGCGCGCCAGCTCTGCGTTCAGGCCGGGATCCATTTACGGCGAGTCAAACCCGGGGACCGAACGAGTCGGCGATCGCGGCTCGTTGGACCGCCGTCGGAGCGACGACGGCCTGGCGAAAACGCATCCTTGAAGCGTTCGGGCCCCACGATCTGCTTCGCCTCCATGACCAGCTCGCGGTAGTCGGTGAGGAACGCTTGCTTCGCATCTTCGTCGGGCACTGGCGATTCGGTGCCAGGGTCGACCGTCCTGGCTTGCAGCGAGCCACATTCGGGTCGGCACGGCTCGAAGCAGCGGCTGGGTGAGAGGAAGGTTGATCGCCGATCGGTGCTGCCAGGGTCGCTGGATCCGGTACCGACCTCAGGAACGTCGGAGGATCGGCCCGGAGAAGGCTCATCTTCGATGGGGTGACACCATCCACCGGATTTGCATCGGGGCCCCGGGCCCTCAATGCCGATCGGCATCCCCGTAGAGTCCCCGGTACAGCTCGATGTTTCGCGTAAGGATCTTCACGTAGTCGCGGGTCTCCCGGTAAGGGATGCGCTCCGTGAACAACTCCTCGTCACCGTATTCCGGGAAGTTCCGCCAGGCGTCGACGCGATGAGGTCCAGCGTTGTAGGCGGAGAAGACCGACGGCAGCGAGCCCTCGTAGCGCTTCATCTGCTCGGCCAGGTAGCGAACCCCGAGGTGTACGTTGATCTCGGGTTGGAACAGCAGCTCCGGGTTCCATCCTTCTATCCCCACGCCTTCGGCGAGCGCAGCGCCTGTCTCGGGCATGATCTGCATCAGCCCGCGCGCGCCGACGGGCGAGCTGATCCTCGGCGTGAAGAGCGACTCCTGACGCATCAGCGCCGCCACCACGAAGGGATCGAGCCCGTGCTCGACGGCCTCCGCTTCCACGAGCGCCCGATAGGGAAACGGGTAGAGAATCCTGAGCAGGCGAAGGTTCATCCCGGCCGCGCTGGCCTGGATGCGCTGACCGATCCGAATCCCCTGGATCGCGTACCCGCGCTCGTTGACGGCCTCGGCAAGCGTGTACAGCGTGCTCGGGTCGTTGCCGGCGCTGTCGATCACCCGTTGCAGCTCGGCTTCGGCCTCCGCGTGCAGGTCGACCGACCGAAGCAGGTCGACGCCGAGGAGCATCCGGTCCACCCGAGCTTTGGCCGCAGGATCGTCGGGCGGGCTGGCGACGAGCGGCACTGGCCAGAACGGAATACCCAGCCGCTCTGACGCTCGTACAGCGTAGTATGAAAGCGGATCGCGCTGCCGCACGGTCCGGTACAGCGACATGGCGGCGGCCGTGTCGCCGAGCTGCTCGTGCGCGCGACCGGCCCAATAGGCCGACTGCAGCCACCGTTCACCGGACGGGTAGCGCCGGCGGTATTCGTCCCAGATCTCCAGCGCCGCGGCATACTCGCCCTCCAGATAGCGCACACCCGCGAGCCGCATGAGGGACAGTCCGGCGCGGTCGGTGCCCGGGAAGGTGTCGGCGACGCGTCGGTAGGTGCGCGCGGCGGTGTCGATATCACCGTCGTCGTGGCGCAGGTCGGCAACGAGGTAGAGCCCTTCCGACCCCTCCACGGAACCCGGATGCTCCCGGGCCAGGCGTTCGAATACGTCGAACCCCGCCGCGGTCTGGCCGCGCCGGTAGAGCGCGCGCCCCGTGAGCAGCAGGGCGGGACGAGCCACTGCCGGGCGCGCCTCGAGCAGCGGTCGCAAGGCCGCTTCCGCCTCCGCGAACTCACCAGCGTCGAACAGCACCTGTCCGAGCCGGAGTCTGACGTTCTCACGCATTTCGGCCGAGCCGCCGCCCGCCTCGAGCCACGCCCGATAGCCGTCGGCGGCGCGGCGCGGATTTCCGTGCCGGGCGTACACGTCGGCAATGGCCAGCCGATCCGCCGGCGTGAGGTTGCTCAGTCGGAGCATCAGGGCAGCCGCCTCCCGACCGGCGACGCTGCCCGGCGCCGTGCCGACCGCCAACCGAAGCTCGCGACCGGCGACCGCGGTGTCATCAACCTCCAGGGCGGCTCGACCCGCCATCATCGCCAGCTCCGCGCGACGGCTCGCCGTTTCGGCCTCCGCCCGCAGTGACACAGCGGCGCGTATCAAGCCGGGACGGTCACCGGCGGCCTCGTAAGCGCGCAGCAGGGCCAGGCGACCCCGGTGGCGCATCCCCGCAGCAGCAGGAAGGCGGGGCAGGGCGGCGCGCACGCTGGCGGTATCACCCGCCCGCGCGAGCGACTCGGCCTTCAGTAGCTCGATCCATCCCTCGACGTAAGGAGCGCGTTCCCTGACGGCGGCGAGCGCGTCCTCCCCGCGCTCGTGCTCCCCCTCCGCCAGACGCAGCAGACCCAGGCGAAGCTCCGCCTGGGTCACGAGCGTTTCGTTGCCCCCGTCACGCGCGAGGTCAATGTAGCGCTCGAAGGCATCGATCGCGCTCGCCCAATCGCCGGCCTCCTCGAGCGAGCGGGCCAACCAGAACCAGCCCTCACCTCCCCAGAGGTCATCCAGCCAGGGCCGGCCCTCGAGGTACGAGCGCACCGCCGACCAACCACCCCAGCCCGCCTCCGCCCTCGCCGCCACGAGGATCGCATCCGGCGACGGGGTACGCACAGCGGCCAGGTGCTTCTCCATCAGCCGGGCGGCGCGCCAGTAGCGCCCCGCTTCCATGAGCGAAGCAGCCTCCGCGGGAACGCCTACGACTTCGACGCTATCTGCCTCCGGCAGCTCGATCGCGACCTCGGGACCGGGCCTGACCCCCTCGCGCCGGAGCAGGACGCCCGTCGCGACGATAGTGAGGAGCATGGCGATGAGTACTGGCAGGCTTCGTCCGGACATCGATCTCCGTGGCCTTCCCTGCAGTTTCACTCGCGTTGGCGGCCCGCATCCCGAGGCCGCAGTCGCCGACCTCCATACGGCCATCCCATCGGGTCACCGAGAACCGGTATCGCGGGCTTCGATATTGGGAGGCAGCGCCATTGGGCATCGCCATGCCACGCCGCAGCCGGGACGCGGCGCACCGCTCTCCACGGAGCATACAGCAAACAAAAAGCGGACCCCCGGCCAGGGACCCGCTTTGCAGACGTCGGCCGGGCGACCGGATTCAGTCGCCCGGCTTCCTCTTGCGCTTCGTGCTCAGACAGCCGCGCCGCGCCGTACCTCGATGTTGTGGAGCTGATCGACGGTCCTCTGCGCCGACTCCTCCATGTCGATGACCAGACGGTCGATCTTCGCCACGAAGTAG
>CAZJEH010000232.1:0-4999 GCA_964544905.1 uncultured Gemmatimonas sp. | reverse complement strand
ACGGGCTCATCGTGAAGGAGGGTGCGAAGATGTCGAAGTCGCGCGGCAACGTGGTGGTGCCGGATGAATACATCGAGGAGTACGGCGCCGACACGTTCCGCACCTACCTGATGTTCCTGGGTCCCTACCAGGAGGGCGGCGACTTCCGCGACGCCGGGATCTCCGGGCCGTACAACTTCCTCAACCGTGTGTGGGATACGGTGCTGACAGCGGAGGATCTACCGCTCGCGCCGGAGGTGGAGAGGAAGCTCCACGCCACCATCAAGAAGTGCACGGAGGACATCGAGGAGCTGTCCTACAACACCGCCATCGCGGCGATGATGGAGTACCTCAACGTGGTTCGCGCGGGTGGACGGACGCCGGAGCGCGCCGCCGTGGAGCCACTGGTCATCCTCCTCGCCCCGTTCGCTCCGCATCTGGCCGAGGAGCTGTGGGAGCGGCTGGGGAACGAGCCGTCCATCTTCCGCCACGCACGATGGCCGGAATTCGATGCGGCCAAGGCCGTCGCTGACTCCGTCGAAGTCGTCGTTCAGGTGAACGGCAAGGTGCGTTCGCGTCTGACAATGCCGCGCGGAGCCAGCGAGGATGAAGCGAAATCGGCCGCGATGCAGGACCCGAACGTCCGGCGGTACCTCGACGGTCAGCAGCTGCGGAAGGCCATATACGTCCCCGACCGATTGATCAACCTCGTCGTCGGGTGACTGAGCCGGCGGGTTCGGCGGGCTCAACAGCCTTGGTGAACCCGCCGAAATTCGTTATAATTGAAGGCCGAACGTTCCAGCCTGTAAATGCGTCGAGTGGCCGTTGGTTCCGGCGATGACCGCTCGATCGCGACCCTCCGGATCTCCATCTCTCGCGATCGATCCAGCCTGGAACAGGTTCCGTCCGCAAGAAGTAGCAGCGAGTAGAGCGGAAGCTCGTTCGTCGCCTATCCAGAGTACGACCGGGAGGTAGCTTGGTGCGTATGCGGGGAAGAGCGCGTACGGCGCTGGCGGTTGGAGTGCCAGCGGCGCTTCTGGCCGGCGGCATCGCCGTGGGGCGGGTTTACTCGTCCGAATGGCGATGGTTCTCGCCGTTGCTGCCGGAAGTCAGCGCGCTCACCCAGCTGGGTCCGGTTCGTGCGTTTCCGCGTACCGAGGCCGTCCTGGCGCTGCTCGAGGCCGAGCGGCACATGGCGGAGAACCGCCCGTACTCCGCCTGGAACGTGCTGCGGGAGCATATCGACGTGCCTGGTCCGACCGGCCCGGCCGTGAACCTCGCCGCGGCCCGTGCGGCGGCGGAATGGGGAGGCTGGTCGGACGTTCGACGGGTCCTGGCCGACCGGCCGTGGCTCGGGTCCACGTCCGCGGGCGATGGACTCTTCCTGCTCGCCAGGGCGGAGGAGGAACTCGGGAACGATGCGGCGGCCGTCGCGGCGTTCCGTGCGTACGTCCGCGTCGACGGAGCCCGGAACCGGGGAGTGGCTCGCGCGCGTCTGGCTGGCTTGCTCGCTCGTAGTGGCCGCCACGGCGAAGCGGCAGAGGAGTATGCCGCCGCGGTTGCCTACGCGCCCGAGGTCGCCGACTGGCTCCGCGTGCAGCAGATGGAGCAGCTCGTTGCCGCCGGCGATCCGGCGGCTGCTGAGGTCGCACGCCAGATCACCCCTCTTTCAGCGCCGGTGAGACGAAAGCGCGCGCTGTTGGAGGCGCAGGACCTCATCTTCAGTGCGCAGACTGATCGGGCCATCGAACGCCTCGGGCTCGAGGCCCGGATCCTCGCTGCCGAGGGGGCGAGGACGGAGGCCGCGGAGCTGAATCTCGAGCGGGCGCGCCTGCTCCTCGAAACCGGTGACGTGGAAGGGGCGCGGGATCAGTTGCGTGAGGTCGCCGCCGACCGAGCGGTCGCCGCCGCGACCCGCAGGATAGCCGCGGACCGGCTCGGTGAGTTCACGGCTACCACAATTGATGCGGAACTCGCCCGGGCGGAAGCCTACCAGGCGGCCGGTGAGCCCGCGCTGGCGGCTCGTTCCCTCACAACGGCGCTGGAGATGGGATCGCCGGATGGCGCCGCACAGCGGCTCCGCCTGGCGCAGCTTTACTACGAGGGACGCGATTATTCGCGTGCCCGGGCGGCGTTCCGGTACGCGGCCGAACTCCAGACCGACCCCGAATCTCGAGCGTACGCCGAGCTGTACGCGGCCCGATCTCTCTTCAGGACGGGGGGCACGCGCGCGCGGCAGGACGCTCTCGAGGAGTTCCGAACGATCGCGGGCAGGCATGCCGGCACCGCTGCCGCGGGAACGGCGCTCTTCCTCCTCGGCGACGAGGCAACCACCACGCAGACGGGACTCTCCTACTATCGACGAGCTGCGGAGGTCGTCCACTCGCCGGATGCGCGCGAGGCGCTGTACAGGGTCGGCGACCGCAGCCTCAAGCTGAACGATCGGGCCGGTGCAATCCGCGCCTGGCGCGAATACGTCCAGCGGTATCCCCGAGGGGATCAGTCGGCCGAAGTCGCCTATCAGCTCGGCAAGCTACTGAGTGCAAGCGGGCAGTCGGCCGATGCGCGTGCGATGTACGAGGCGGCCATGCTCGCCGAGCCGACATCGTACTGGGCGGTCCGGGCGGCGCAGCGACTCGGCGTGACGCCCGTAACCACCGTACTTTCCGGACCCGAACCCTGGGTCGGTCTCGCCTCCGACCCGGCCGAAGCTGCCGCGGTTCTCCGGAGGATGGACGAACTGGAGGCGCTCGGCCTCAACGAGGCCCGTGCGGCGGAATATCAGTCAGCGCTGCGGCGCCTCGACTCCAAGCCGCTGGCGCTGCTCGTTCTGGCGGAAGGCATCCGCGACCGCAACGACCCGGTCGAAGGCATTCGTCTCGGTCGACAACTGCTCGAGCGGCGCGGCGGAAAATGGGATGAACGCCTGCTCCGGCTCGTCTATCCCTTCCCCTACCGGGATTTGCTGATCGCAGAGGCCCGTCGCGAGGGGATCGATCCGTACCTCTATGCCGGACTGGTGCGACAGGAGTCGACATTCCGGCCGGCGATCAAGTCGCGAGTCGGAGCCACCGGGCTCGGCCAGATCATGCCGGCTACCGGCCGCTGGCTCGCCACCGCCCTGGGGATATCGGACTATCGAGATGAACTTCTCACGGTCCCCGAGGTCAACCTTCGGATGGGGACGAAATATCTCGGCGACCTTCTGGACCGCTACGGCGGAGCGGCGGACCTCGCGCTCGCGGGGTACAACGCTGGCCCGTCACGGGCCGACCGTTGGCGCCGTGAGTTCAACTACGGGCGCGACATCGATGCCTTCCGCGCGGCCATCCCCTTCGCCGAGACGAAGGGATATGTGATGGTCGTACTGCGAAATGCCGAGATCTACCGTCAGCTTTACGGTAGTTCGCGCGGAGGCGAGACCCTCGCAACAGCGGATTGATTCGCAAGTAGGACCACCCGACCTTCCAACAATTCTCGTACAGTGGGTGTATGCGCTACCGTGCGAGAGACTTGCGCAGTCGGCGAGCTCATCCTATCCTTGCCCCTCCGTGACTCGGCGGTGGTTCGCAACGTCTCTGATCTGGGATCAGTCTCTGAGCGTCCTGAGAGGAAATGGTACGGAAGACAATCGTCGGTGTGGTGTCGGGGGCCCTGCTCTTCATTGTTGCCGTGCCGCTCGTGGCCCAGTCGCTACGGGGATCGCCGAGCAGCGTGGACCGGATGTATCAGCAGGCGAAGTCGCATGACCTGCGGTTCTTCTCCAGCGCCAGCGCGATTCGCACAGCGCACGAGAACAACGAGTTGGTCAGGCTGAGCGGCAACAGCGACTACCGGCTCGTCGATGTCAGCTACCCGTACGTACTCCCGGAGACGTATACCTTCGTTGTAAGGCTCGCCTCGCAGTACCGGGCCGCCTGCGGAGAGCAGCTCGTTGTGACCAGCGCCACGCGACCGACGAGCATGCGGCTCCTGAACAGCGTCGACCGTTCGGTACATCCCACAGGGATGGCGGTAGACCTGCGCAAGCCGCAGAACTCCCGGTGCCTCAGCTGGCTGAGGAACACGCTGCTCTCGCTGGAAGCGGCGGGATTGCTGGAAGCGGTGGAGGAGCGGAATCCCCCTCACTTCCACGTCGCGATATTTCCTCGCCAGTATATCCAGTACGTCCAGGCGCGCACGGGTGGTCGACAGCCGGTCACGCTGGCGACGGTCGCCAGTTCCCCGTCGACGTCGACCAAGACGTACCAGGTCCGGCGCGGTGATTCGCTGTGGACGATCGCTCGACGCAACAACACGACCGTTGACGAGATCAGGGAGGCGAACAACCTCCGCTCGACGCGCATTCTCGCTGGCCAGACGCTGCTGATCCCGGTCGGGCGGTGAGCTTCTGAGGGGGCAACAGCCGTAGCAGTGGATTGGCAAACCGCGAAGCCGCTCCGGCTTCGCGGTTTTAGTCTGTACCCGTCTCGGTCGCCGGCGAGAACCCCACCTTGAGCTCGTCATCCTCCACCCCGAGGTCGACCCGCCCTCCCGCCTCCAGAGGGCCGAAGAGGATCGCATCGCCGACGGGCCGTCTGATCTTCTCCTGCACCAGCCTCGCGAGAGGCCTCGCTCCGTTCAGCGGGTCGTGGGCGCGGCCCGCAAGCCAGCGGGCGGCTTCCGAGTCCCACGTCAGCCGTACTCCACGGGCCTCGAGCACCGTCCTGAGTTCGGCAAGAGAGCGCTCGACGATACGCAGCATCACATCCGGCGTCAGTGGAGCGAACGAGATCCTCGCGTCCAGTCGATTGCGGAACTCGGGTGAGAACGTCTCCCTCCACGCTCGATCGTCCTCTTCCCACGCGGGGGCATTGAAGCCCGGTTTCGTCCGATTGAGCTCGTTCGCGCCGACGTTGCTCGTCATGATGAGGATGACGTTCCGGAAATCGACGTGTCGGCCGTTGTGATCGGTCAGGCGCCCATAGTCCATCACCTGCAGGAGCAGGTTGTAGACGTCCGGGTGCGCTTTCTCGATCTC
>CAZJEH010000231.1:0-5027 GCA_964544905.1 uncultured Gemmatimonas sp. | reverse complement strand
AAGGGCATACCGGTCGAGGGCATCACGCTTTTAGTTTTCGGCGGGGTCGCGCACGCCGGCAGCGAGTTCGAGACTCCGCGGGACGAGTTCCTCATTGCCGCGGCGGGGCCGCTGTCCAGCTTCCTGATCGCCGGCGGCTTCACCGGGATCGCCCTGGTCGGCGCGAACCTGGGCTGGAGCGTGGCGATCACCGGGGTCGCAAGCTACCTCGGGCTGCTGAACTTCGTCCTGGCGGTCTTCAACCTTCTGCCGGGGTTCCCGCTGGACGGTGGCCGGCTCCTGCGGGCCGCCGTCTGGAAGTACACGGGCGATATGACCCGGGCGACCCGCATCGCGGCGGCGGGCGGGAAGGCGCTCGGCTACCTTCTCATGGGGCTCGGTTTCGCCGAGCTCGTCACCGGCGTCTTCATCGGCGGGCTGTGGATGATGTTCATCGGCTGGTTCGTGCGGATGACGGCGGCATCCAGCTATGCCCAGCAACTCCTGCGTGACCGGCTTGTCGGCCTCACCGCGGCCGACGCGGTCGACGGGTGGGTTCTCATCACCCCGCCGGATGTCACCCTGCGCGACTTCGCCGAGCAGTACTGGCTCCGCGGCGACCGACAGTGGTACATCGTCGTCGAAGACGGCCGCCCGACGGGGATGATCTCGTTCCGGCTACTGCGAAAGGTCCCGCTGGATCGCTGGACGACCACGACGGTCGGCGAGGCGATGTCACCCATAGACGAAGCCGGTGTGGTCGCCGGCACCACGCCAATGATCGAGGTGCTTGACCGGATCCAGAAGCCTGGAGTCCGGCACGTGCTCGTCGTTGAGGACGGGCGCTTGATCGGAGTGCTCAGCGCTGCCGATATCGCCCGCTGGCTCGAACGTGTGCAGATGATGTAGATCGGCGGGGTGCGGTTGAAATTGGCGGGCGCGATCCTCGCGGACCGCCTCCCCTCCCCTGTCATCCTGAGCGAAGCCCCGGGCAGCGCCCGGGGCGGAGTCGAAGGATCCGCACTTCCCCCCGCACGCCTGGCGACTGCGATGCGGGTCACGAAGAGCGAAGGCGCGTCCGCCGACCCGTTTGCCGCACCGGCTGGCCTTCACTCATCGACCGAACCCGTCAATCGCTGCACGAGCGCATAGGCCTCGTTCCGGGGAACGCCCAGCCGATCCCGCAGTTCCTGCGTGACTACCCGCGCGGAGACACCGTGAGTCAGCAGAGCTTCGGCGAGCACGCGGGGTAAGGGGTCGTCGTCCCGACGATCCGATGCCACCGGCGCCCCCTCGAGGACCACGACCACCTCGCCCCGCACCTCCCTGTCGCGGTACGCTTCGGCCGCTTCACCCAGTGGCAGGCGGACGATCTCCTCGTGCATCTTGGTGAGCTCGCGCGCCACGGCGACTCTCCTCGCCGGCCCGGCCACCCGCTCGAGGTCGGCCAGCAGTCCCGCGAGCCGCTGCGGCGATTCATAGATCACCGCCGTATGCGGGGAGCGGGCGATCTCGGCGAGCAGCTCTTCACGCGCACCGCCCTTGCGTGGCAGGAATCCGTAGAAGGTGAAGCGGTCGGCAGGGAGACCGGACGCGACGAGGGCGGCCAGGAGCGCCGAAGGCCCGGGCACCGGGATCACCTCGTAGCCGTGGTCGAGCGCGGCCCGGACAACCCGGGCACCCGGATCCGAGAGGAGCGGCGTCCCGGCATCCGAAACCATCGCTACGTTCTTGCCCTCTCCCAGCAACTCCACCACGAGCGCAGCCCGCGCCGCCTCGTTGTGCTCGTGTGCCGAGATCAGCCGCGCCTCGATCCCGTAATGCCTCAGCAGCACCGCCGTCCGCCGTGTATCCTCCGCAAAAACGACATCAGCGCCGCGCAGTACGTCGACCGCGCGGCGCGTCATGTCGCTCAGGTTGCCAATCGGGGTGCTGACCAGATAGAGCGCGGGCAATCCCCGAACGTCCTCTCAGAGGTGCTCCTGGATCTTCCTCTCCAGCACCGGCCGCGGTACGGCGCCCACGACCGTGTCGACGAGCTTCCCGTCCTTGAAGAAGAGCACGCTAGGGATCGACCGCACGTTGAACCGGGCGGCCGTGCGCTGGTTGCTGTCGACGTCCAGCTTCGCTACGCGCAGCTTGCCGTCATATTCCTTCGCGAGATCCTCCACGATGGGGGCGATGATCCGGCACGGGCCGCACCACACCGCCCAGAAGTCCACCATGGCCAGACCCTTCGACCCCTCGATCTCGGTGGCGAAGTTCTCATCCGTCACCGTGAGGAGCGTTCCGTTCTCCAGCATCGATATCTCCCTTTCTGATCGGTGGACGCGCCGTGATCCCCGCAGCTACCTTGACGCGGCACGCGTACACCACTCTGCCTGTCATCCTCGATGAACGAACGAGCCCTGGATCACGTCGGCATCGCCGTTCAGTCTCTCGATCGAGCGATCCCCTTCTGGACGTCCATCGCCGGAGGGGACCCGACACCCCGCGAGGTGGTCGAATCGCAGGGGGTCGAGGTGGTCTTCATCGGCACGGGCGACGCCCGGGTCGAACTCCTCGCACCCACTCGCGATGACTCCCCGCTCGCGCGCTTCCTCCAGAAACGCGGCCCGGGACTGCACCACGTGTGCTACCGCGTCCCGGATATCGCCGCCGCTCTGGCCGAGGCCGCCGCGGCGGGAATCGAACTCATCGATAGAACTGCGCGACCGGGAGCCTACGGCCACCTGGTCGCGTTCCTGCACCCTCGCTCGGCGGACGGCGTGCTGATCGAGCTGACCCAGCACACCGCTTGACCCGCCTCCCTCCGATCCAACCCATCACGGATTGATACACCGGGCGTTCCCCGTGGCTCCCATTGCCGGACGCGCATCTACCGCGCGCCGGTTATCGCCTCCACGTCGAACTGCTCGACGTACCATCGATCGCGGGGGCCTCGCACGGTCGTGAACGGTACCTGAAAGGTTCGGTTGCCCCGGCGCAACGTTACATCGAACGCCATTGCGCTGCCCGTCCTTCCCGGTACGGGCGTACCCCCTCCGATCACGAAACCGTCGTGCGTGAGCACGTTCGCGAGCACGTACATCCGCTGCTCGACCTCCGGCATCGGATCCCTTTGCGCGATCGGGCCCTCCATCGTCCCGAACACCCAGCCCATGGCGCGGTAGTCCTTCTCGGCCGCGTACTGCAGAAACTGCTCGACCGCGGCGAGCGGCGCCGGTGCTCCCGCAAGCCCGCCTGGTGGTCGCGCGCCGGATGCGCAGCCAACCGCCAGCAGAGTCATGATCGTCGCCAGGATCCGAACAGCGCGCATGCGGGAAGTGAGCCGGGGGAGCGGATGACGGAGATGCGGGAGGCCCACGGCCGCGCGAACGCGACCGGGGCACCCCCTCCGTGGACTGGGCTTAAGTGTTAACCGTTGCTTCCTCGCGACGGAAGGCGAGCCGATTCGACCCGGGCTCCCGGTCCACGACAATTACATCTCCCTCGTCGAATTCACCTTCGAGGACGTGAATCGCAAGCGGGTTCTGCACCAGCCGCTGGATGGCCCGCTTGAGCGGCCGCGCCCCGAAGGCGGGATCGTACCCTTCCTCGGAGATCAGCTCCTTGGCCTCGTCGGTGATCACGAGGGTGAGCTTCCGCTCCGCCAACATGTCCTGAAGCCTGCGTAGCTGCAGGTCGACGATCTGCTTCAGGTCGTCCGTATCCAGCGGCCGGAAGACAATGATGTCATCGATCCTGTTCAGGAACTCCGGCCTGAACGTGCGCCGCAGCTCCTGCATCACCACCGCCTCGACCTCGGCCCGGACGGCCGGGTCCCGCATCCGCGCCGACTGCTCGAGGATCAGCGGGCTACCGATGTTGGACGTCATGATCACTACCGCGTTGCGGAAGTTCACGACCCGACCCTGCGAATCAGTCAGCCGCCCGTCGTCCAGGATCTGCAGGAGGATGTTGAATACGTCAGGGTGCGCCTTCTCGATTTCGTCGAAGAGGATGACCGAGTACGGCCGACGCCGGACGGCCTCGGTCAGCTGCCCGCCCTCCTCGTAACCGACGTAGCCCGGAGGCGCGCCGATCAGCCGCGCAACGGCGTGACGCTCCATGTACTCGGACATGTCGATGCGCACCATCGCCTCTTCGTCGTCGAAGAGGAACTCGGCCAGCGCGCGAGCCGTCTCCGTCTTCCCCACGCCCGTGGGCCCGAGGAAGATGAACGACCCGATCGGGCGGTTGGGGTCCTGCAGTCCCGCCCGCGACCGTCGGACGGCGTCGGCGACGGCCTTCGTCGCCTCGGGCTGACCGATGACGCGCTCGTTCAGGTGGTCGTCCAAGTGCGCCAGCCGCTGCCGCTCGGACTGCAGCATCCTCGACACGGGGATGCCGGTCCAGCGCGCCACGACCTCGGCGACGTCGTCCGCGTCCACCTCCTCCTTGAGGTACTTGGTATCCTTCTGCAGCTCCGCCAGGCGAGCTTCCGCGGCCTCGATCTCGCGCTGCAACTGCGGGATCTCGCCGTACTGGATCTCAGCCGCCCGGTTCAGGTCGGCGGTCCGCGTCGCCCGCTCGCTCTCCACGCGCAGCTCGTCGAGCCGCTCCTTCATCTCCCGGATCCGGCTGATGGCCTCCTTCTCGGCCTGCCACTGCGCCTTCATCCCGCTGCTCCGCTCCTTGAGCTCGGCGATCTCGGACTCGACCCGCTGACGCCGCTCGACCGTCTCGGGGTCGGTCTCCTTCTGCAGCGCCTGCCGCTCGATCTCGAGCTGCATCACCCGTCGCTCGATCTCGTCGATCTCCTGCGGCAGCGAGTCGATCTCGATGCGCAGCCGCGACGCGGCCTCGTCGATCAGGTCGATGGCCTTGTCCGGCAGGAACCGGTCGCCGATATACCTGTCGGACAGGGTGGCCGCCGCCACGATCGCGGGATCGGTGATGCGCACGCCATGGTGCACCTCGTACCGCTCCTTCAGCCCCCGCAGGATGGCGATCGTGTCCTCGACGCTCGGCTCGCCGACGAATACCGGTTGGAACCGCCGCTCCAG
>CAZJEH010000230.1:0-5072 GCA_964544905.1 uncultured Gemmatimonas sp. | reverse complement strand
CGGACGACCCTCGAGGAGCTTTGACACCGTCTCGCCCGCCCGGGTTCCATTTTTTCCGCAAAGCGCATACGGGCTCTCGCGCGTCGTCAGGCGGATGGATCCCAGCTTGCGAGAGTATTTCGAAACCGCCCGACCTTCCCCCGTCATCCCGGCGCAATCCGGGACCCATTATTCAGAAAAACCGCAAGTGGATTCTCGCTCGCCGGGAGCTCGCATTACGTTGTTGTGAAACGCGTCATGAGTATGCATTCGCGCATCGACAGGCGGATGGATCCCGGCCTGCGCCGGGACGACGATCGGCTTTCCGGCCGCATCACAACCGAGCGCCGGCTCTGTGCCTACCCACTCGGAGGTCGTGTCGGGCGCATCTCGATCCGTGAGGGCAACGCGCGGGGATGGAACGCGAGCAGATCGAGCACCATCTCGGCGATGTCCTCGGGCTGGAGCTTCCATTCGCCGGAGCCCGGGTAGGGAGTCGGCCCGGTGAAATAGCTCTCCACACTGCCCGGCATGATGCAGCTCACGCGGATCCCCTTGTGGCGGAGGTCGAGCATCATGGCTTCGGAGAACCCGAGCAGTCCGAACTTGGACGCGTTGTAGGCCGCCCCACCCGCGAACGGATTCTTCCCGGCAAGCGACCCGATGTTGATGATCCAGCCTTCTCCCTGCTGGATCATGTACGGGATCACCTCGTGGCACGCGTAATAGACGCCATTGAGGTTCGTCTCGATGATCTGGTGCCACACCTCGGGCTGCAGTTCTCCCATGGGTGCGTAGCCGCCCACGCCGGCGTTGTTGACCAGGACGTCGACCTTCCCGAACGTCTCGATGGTCCTGGCGACGAGCTGTTTCACGTCATCGTGGCGACGCATGTCGCAGGGGACCCCCACGACGCGCCCCTCGCCGACCTGATCCAGCGCGGCCGCAGCCTCCCGTACCGCCGACTCGTCACGCGCGCAGATCACGACGTCCCCGCCGGCGCGGGCAATGGCTTCGGCGATGCCGTAGCCGATCCCTTTACTCGCACCGGTGACGATCGACGCCTTCCCACTCAGGTCCACGTTCATTTATCCCCCTCCTTGATCTGTTCTGGATCGTCGACGGGCCCTCCGTATCGCCATGGGCGGAACGTATCCAGCGAGCGATCACGTCTGCAACCGGCGGTCCGACGGGAAGTAGGAACGGTTCAGGCAAACCACGTCTCACGCGAAGCCGCGGAGCCGCGAAAGTCCCTCCCCCCGCCGACACTTGTGAAGCGGCCGCCGGAGGCGTAGAATTCGCCATGTGCGAGGCCACCCCGCTCGCGCGTTGTCATCATGCGTCAGGGGTCGGATCAAGAGAGATCGATCGATGAAAATCATGCTCCTGGCGGGATGCCTCATCACCCTGCCGGCCATTTCGGTGGTCTTCTTCTTTTTCGGGCGGCAGATGATGATCCCCGCGCTCGTCAGCCTGTCGATCAACCTGCTGCCTTTCGTCGTGGCCGGGTTGCTGCTGCGCGGACGGACTGGCGACGCCGCCGAGCACTGAGCGACGGCCGCCGCCCCGCCGAGGCCGGCGAAGCGCGGCCACGGCCGCGGCAAGTCCCGCCATTCGCGTGCAACCGCCTCGGCTGCGGCGCGCGACCTTCTATCGTCAGGATCCCATCGCGAGCGGCGAACCGTGAGTGACGATCTCCGCCTCGGGCTCGTCGACGCGGCGCTCCGGGAGTCGGCCAGCGTGAAGCAGGCCCTCCGGCGCCAGGCCGCCGACATCGTGGCCGTAGCGGATCGTCTCATCGTCACGTTCCGGCAGGGTGGCCGGCTGTACGCCTGCGGGAACGGTGGATCAGCGGCGGACGCCATGCACTTCGTCGAGGAGCTGGTCGCGCGCTACAAGCGCGATCGTCCTGGGATCCCCGCGCATCACCTGCTGGACGCCCCGACGCTAACCTGCTGGAGCAACGACTTCGACTATTCGACCGCTTTTTGTCGCCAGGTCGAGACGCTGGTGACACCGCGAGACGTGCTGGTCGCGATAAGCACCAGCGGCGAGTCGAAGAACGTCGTTCTCGCAGCGGAAGCGGCGATGGCGAAGGGCGCGTGGACGCTGGCGCTGACAGGCCAGGGAGGCGGGCGCCTCGGGCGGATCGCCTCAGTCACGCTGGCGGTGCCGTCGCGGGAGACGGAGCGTATCCAGGAAGCGCACATCTGCATCATCCACATACTCTGCGAACTGCTGGAAGTCGGCCTCTTCGGGGAGAAGGCATGAAAGGGCGACTATCTCGGGCGCGCACTCGAACACAGATGGTTTCGCCAGCACAGATCGTCTCACCTGAACGCGTGCCGGGCGTCGCGGATCGCTCCGGCGCCGTCGGTGGGCTCGGCACGCGGGTGCCCTCGGCCACGGCGGTCCTCGTCGTTGCGGCCGGAGTCGCACTCGCCGCCTGCGATCGAGGTACCGGGATGTCCCCCGAAGTGCGGGAGATGAAGGTCGGCGCTTACAGCATGGCGTGCGCAGCACAGGAGCTGGCCGCCCGCGCCCGGGACGACGAGGAGACACTGGAGGCGACGGCTGCCGCGGTCGATCCCTCCACCCCCCCGGAGCAGATGGCCCTCACGGCCAGGGGAGCCGTTCTGGCGTTCGCGCGCGCCTACCGACAGCATGCCGACCTGCGTGCGTCCGCCTACGCCTACGTGGATTCGGCGGTGAATCATTCGGCCAGCCCGGCCGATTCGGCTCGCTACATGCAGGTCGCCAGCCGGTTCACGATCCGCACTCCGATGGAGGGGACGGTCGAGGCGAACGTGATGCAGAATTTCGAGCGGAAGATGGCAGAGATCCTCACCAACGCCGACCACCCGTGCAACTGGGACCTTCCGTTCTGAGCGACTGCATGCGGCCGGCGAGGAGCCGAGGACGGCCGCAACGGACAACCGATCCCTTCTTCCCGGCGCCGGACTCGTCCTCGGACTCGACCGACGTTCCATCTCCAGGACTTCGCCCTCGATTCCCGACTCCGGCATAGTCCGGCTGCGGCCCGTACGATGCCCGTCCTCCACCTGCTCGGCACCGGTGCCGCATTCGCCCCGCCGGACCGCACGACGACCATGCTCGCCGTCGAAGGTGAGTCGGTGATCGTGATCGATTGCGGGGGCGACGTGATCCAGCGCCTGCTG
Source organism: uncultured Gemmatimonas sp. (assembly GCA_964544905.1). Classification (GTDB taxonomy): domain Bacteria; phylum Gemmatimonadota; class Gemmatimonadetes; order Longimicrobiales; family Longimicrobiaceae; genus WHSP01. Next base: position 1,914 of record CAZJEH010000230.1, on the reverse strand, counting down.
GCGGCAGAGGTCGCGCTCGAGCGGATCCGACTTCTCGTGCTGACGCACGAGCACCCCGACCACGTGGGGGGCTTCCCGCTGTTCATGGAGAAGCTGTGGCTGTCGGGCCGTCGGGAGCCGATTCCCGTCGCTGGCCCGGCGGCCGCGCTCGATCAGGCGCGCCGGGTGTTCGCCGCCTTCAATACCAGCGGCTGGCGGGGAATGCCCGAGATTCGCTGGTGTGAGGTGCCACTCGAGGAAGGCGCCGAGGTATGGGCCGATGACGAGTGGAGCGTCAAGGCGTCGCCGGGGAAGCACGGAGTTCCCGTGATCGGCGTGCGGATCGCCGACGCGGGAGGGCGGAGGGTCATCACCTACTCGTCCGATACGGAGCCGACCGAATCGATCGTTCGCCTGGCGAAGGCGAGCGACATCCTCGTTCACGAGGCGACGGGCGATTTTCCCGGCCACACGTCCGGCGCGGGGGCGGCGCAGGTGGCGCGTGATGCCGGGGTCGGGCGGCTTGTGCTCGTCCATCTCCCCGCCGGCCTCGGCCCTGACGTCCTGGAGGCGGCCCGCGCGATCTTCCCGGACACTGAGTTGGGTCGCGACGGGGCGCGGTACGACTTCTGAAAGCCGCAGCCCGCTCGGTCGCCCGTTCAGATCGGTCGGGACCGGACTGCCCCCTCGTGGGGGCTTCCAGCGCGGCGGTACGGCCCCGATATTCATTCTTCCCGCTCGTGAACGACCTCGCCCACCGGGTAGGAGCATGAGCGCAGGTTCCGTCCTCGCCGGCATCATCGCGATGGTTGCCGCCGCCGTTCCGATCGCGGCGTGGGGGCAACCAGCGCAGTTCCCCAGCCAGATCTCGCCGGAAGATTCGGTCGATCTCCTGCGCGCCGCCCGCGCGAGCCAGGATGCATTCGAGCGGCTTCGCCGGCACCGGCTGCCGGAGACGTGGTCCAGCGGCGGCGGATACTGCGACGAACGCGTCGGGCGCTTCTGCCTGACCTTCGGCGGCGGTCACGACAGCTGGGAGCCGCCGCCCGAGGACGAGGAAGTCGTCGCGGCGCGCGACAAGCTGATCGAGGGGCTGGGCGGAGCCGCCGGTCTGATTCCGGGGGACGGGTGGATCGCCGGCCAGCGTGTGCGATACCTTGTCGAAGCACGGCGGTTCGACGAAGCGGTCGCGGCCGCCGCCGAGTGTCGCGCGGCAGACTGGTGGTGCGCGGCGCTGTCCGGCTTCGCCAGCCACTACGCGGCCCGCCCGCTGCAGGCCGACTCCGCGTTCGACGCGGCGCTGGCCGCCATGGACGATGAGCAGCGCGCGCGCTGGACGGACCTCACCATGATCCTCGACCTGCGCAGCGCCCGCACCTACCGCCGCCTGGCCGATGACGAGCGGCAGCGCTTCGAGGCCCGGTTCTGGCGCCTCGCCGACCCGCTCTATACGCGCCCCGGCAACGAGCTGCGCTCGGAGCACCTATCCCGGCACGTCTGGGACGCACTCCAGGATCGGGCCGAATCCACCGAGGGAATCCGCTGGGGATACGACCTGCGGGAGATCGTCATCCGTTACGGCTGGCCGTCGGGCTGGGAGCGCGTCCGAAGCAGTGGCATCCCGCTCGTACCCCAACCGATGGTGACGCACTACGGTGGCGCTCCGCAGTACCTGCTCCCGCCATCGCACGCCTTGCTCGACGAGACAGGAACCGCCGGCGTCTGGGACGTCGAGGAGCCGCGCGCCAGAACCGGCTACAACATCCCGCTCGCCGACTCGGTAGCGAGGTGGTTCACGCCCCTCGCGCACAAGGTAGCCGTATTCCGCAGGCCGGACGCCGCGATCGTGGTGGCCGGCTACGAACTGCCCGCCGACAGCGTGCCCGAGGACACAGAGGTCGTGGCGGGCCTGGTCGTCACCCCTACCGTCGACAT
>CAZJEH010000229.1:0-5111 GCA_964544905.1 uncultured Gemmatimonas sp. | reverse complement strand
GGCGCCGCTTTCCTTTTCCGTCAGGCGGTGTCCGCCGTCACCGTGGGAATGCGGAATGCTTCAGCGAGGCCGGGGTCGTCCGCACGCCCGGTCACCCGATCGGCTACGTACGGCCCGATCATGGGCCCGAACTTGAACCCTTCCGCAGAGCCGCCCCCAGCAAGCCAGACATTCGCGTAATCGGGATGCCGGTCGATGATGAAGTTCCGCGAGGCGCTGATCTCGTAGTGACAGCACCGCGTCTCGAGGAGCGGAGCATCCGCGAGATCCGGGAAGCGTTCGACGAGGATTCTCCGTGCGGGCTCGTGGTATTCCTCGTCGATCCAGCGGATCGACGTATCGGGGTCGTCGCCCGGGCGGCCCCCCGTACGCACCCGGAAGCCACGGCTGTCATGACTCAGGGTAGGCCATCCCGTTACGCCGGGGAAGTTGTAGCTCGGGCAGTTGGGCGCCGTGAACCGCTGGTCCCCCGGCGGTGTGCCGAAATAGTAGACGTGCCCCATCGGGATCCGGATCTTGTCGCCCATCAGGTCGGGCATGAGCTTCGGGAACCAGGGCCCCAGGGCGAAGATGAAGGTCTGCGCCGAGAGGCGTTCGCCCGGCTCGAGGGTCACGTCGTTGAGTCGCTCGCCCGAGCGTGCTCCGAAGTCGGCGCGGCCGAGCGCGATTTCACCACCGAGCCTCCGGAACTGCTCCGCGACCGTCAGGCAGGTGTAACGGGCCCGGGCGACCCCGGCGTCCGGCTCGTACAGGCCGTCCGTGAAGCCGTCCACGTTCATCTGTGGATACCGGTAGCGCACCTCGTCGGCATCGACACGTTCGTACGTCACGCCGACCCGGTCCCAGACCTCCGCGGTGTTCGCGAGGAAGCCGTCCCAGCTCTCGCGCATCGCGATGTCGCCCGTACGGGTGAACATCGTCGTTCCCCACTCCTCGTCCCACGCCCGCCAGCGTTCGATCGCCTCCTTTGCCCATCGGCTCCACAGCTCGTTCTCAGGATACCCGGTGCGGATGCCGCGCGTCTCGTCCGCTGAAGTCGCGCGGGAGTTTCCCGGACCATACTGGTCGACGAGGGTCACCCGATGGCCGAGCCGCTGGAGGTGATAGGCAGTCCAGAGGCCGAACGCTCCGGCACCCACGACCACGATCTCGGGGGCCGCCGGCCGCGGCCGGATGTGGGGTGCCGCTGCCACCAGCGGGGCCGCTCCGAAAAACGTCCCCGCCCCGACACCGGCGACCTTTATGAACTTTCTGCGATCCATCGAAGGAGGTGTAAGAGTGGACTGTAAATGACCGTTGGGTCAGAAGCCCGCGGCGTGACCGTCTTTGCGTGCATCCGACGCTGTAGCCCGCCCGCGCCGCAGCCTGAGCACCATCTGCGCCCCGCCGAATGCGCCGTCGCCCTCGACCTGATGGTCCATCGCCTACACGGCGACACCTGAGCCGCAGGGTTCGGCAACGCTGTTGATGAAGGAGACCATGTTGCCCTCACCATCCGCCGCAGCCAGGTAGATCGTCTCGCCATCCGTGAAGGCAGCGCCCGGATGAACCGGATCCAGCGCGTCAATCGGGTCGAGCAGAGCGCGGCGTTGTGCGATGTACCCTCCGTGATCAGCTGTTCCCTGGCGACGCGCATGGAAGCGGGGTCGGCCACGTGACGCACGGGGTCCGCGTAGGCGATCTTCTTTGCCTCGATGGGGTGGTGCAGATATTCGGCGCTGCTGTGCCCCATGCGCCAGGTCGAAGCCCTCCAGCAGCCTCAGCATCTGGAGGGCCACAACCCCTGACCGGTAGGCGGAAGCTCCCACAGCCGGTAGTTCCCGAACCGCGCACCCGGGGGCTCCACCCATGCACGCGGACCCTTTGACAGGTCCTCGTCGGTGAGGAAACCACCCCAGCTCGCGACCTCATCGACGATCTCCCTCCCCCGCCCACCCTTATAGAACGCGCTGCTGCCCTGCTCCGCAACCAGCCGGAGAGCGCGCGGGGTCGGGATTCGTGAACCGCACGTGATCGGTTCGGCATCATGGCCTCAACGTCGTCAGCACCGGCGCAGGCGAAGCCTGGCGCCAACCTTCCCTGTCCAGGTCCCGGACGCGCCGGATGGCTGGCTCGCGCCAACGCCTCCGGAAAGCTCGGAAGAGTACCACTCCTGGCGCGAGACGCGGGGTAACGCTCGCGAGTCGAGCAGAACCGCGGGGTCCGCCGATCCCAGCGCCCGCATATCGTAACGCCTGAAAGTAGGGGCCAGGAGGCGGATCAGGACACCCGGACGATTCCTCACCAGCGGAAAAGCAGAAGCGCGCCGTTCGACCGCGGCGCGCTTTCTGGATGCGTGAAGGACAGCTAACGGACGTCGGATCGTCTAGCGTGAGCCCCGTCCAGTGGTAACGCTGATCTTGCGAAGTCCATCCTCGTCGCTCGGCAGCTCACGAGAGCCCGCCGGCACATCGTTGAGCTTGAGGATGTAGGCCACGATATCCGCGTACTGCTGCGGCGTCAGCCGGCCGGGCGAATCGAACGGCATCGTGTTGCGAATCTGACTATGGAGATCGCCAACGGAACGGCCGGACCAGGAGGAGATGAACACGGACGTGGACCACTCGGTGGGCGAGTGGCAAGTACCACAATTCTGCTGGACCGCACGCTGCCCCCGCGTCGCCTGCGCTTCGGTGTACACCCCGTCCCAGATCGTGCGCTCAGCCGAGCTCGACTGCCCTTCGGCCGGCTGTGCCGCGACGAGCGCGAGCAGCGCCCCCAGCAAAGTAACTCCTCCCGTCCGATTCATTCGTCGTCTCCCGTGGTGAAGCGACCCGGTCGGCTGACCTGCCGTAGAGTCGCCGGAATGATATAACGAAAGGCCTGTAAATCAAAGAGCCAGGTGCGGATCCGAGGATTCGCGCCTGGCCGGGCAGGCGGCTTCTGACAGCCGTCACGTGCGCTGCGATCGGTTCCTACACCGCCTTGCTTGAAAGGTTGCAGCGTCTGCTCGGCTGCTGCAACCGACGCTCACGACAGCGGCCGAAATCGCTCAGGGCAGGAGCAGGCTCCCGATCTCGCGCAGCGCTTCGGGACCCTCCACGTCCCGCGGCAGCAGTGGAATGTATATTCGCGACCACCGCCGAAAAAGACTCTCGATCTGCGCCAGGTACGCCGCCTCCTGCGCACGCCGCTGCTCGAGGAACGCACCGAGGTCCATATCCGGCAACACCCTGTTGACGACCAGCCCCAGCACCGGCACCTCGAACGCCTCCAGCGATTCCAGCGCCTTCCTGCTCTCCAGGATGGGCAGCTTCTCCGGGATCAGCACCAGGATGAACCCGCATCGTTCGGAGTCCAGCAGCATGCGTCGAGCCTGATAGAACTTCCTTCGGCGCTCGAGCAGGACCTCGCGGACGCGGGAGGCCCGGTCGTCCTCCTCCGGCTCTTGCGGGGCATCGAGGAAGGAAAGATCGTCCCCCACACCCGGGCGCGGCCCCAATCGGCGAATCGCGCGATTCCACGACTCGGACCGGTCTCGGTGCCGGAGCAGCCCGTCCGTCCAGGCTGCCATGATTTCCGGCAACGAGAGCAGCCGGAGCGTGTGCCCGGTGGGCGCCGTGTCGAAGATCACTCGATCGTAGCGCTCGGACCCCTGGATCATGAGGTCCGACATCGCTTCGAGCATTGCGGCCTCGACGGCCCCCGGAGAGAGCCGCGTGAGCGACATCTGCCGCTCGATCTCCGGATACATCTCCGGCTTCACCAGCTCCCGCATCGTCGTCTGGACGGTGCCGAGGTGCCGGTCGACCTGCGCCTCCGGGTCCAGCTCGAGCCCCCAGAGATTCGGCGCGAGCTGTCGTTCCTCGTCGCCGATCTCGCGCCCGAACAGGTCTCCCAACGAGTGGGCGGGGTCGGTGGAAACGAGAAGGCAGCGCTCGCCCCTCTCGGCGAGCCGAAGGGCGAGCGCACTGGCGGTGGTCGTCTTCCCCACTCCACCCTTCCCACCGACGAACAGGACCTCCTGCTGGGCGAGCGTCAGTCCCTGACTAGCAACAGCGGAAACCATCGAGGGGCGACTTCTCCATCCCCATCCGGGTGTGCCAGTCATGGAAGCGCTCGTACAGGATGGGCTGCAGTTCGAGCGTGTAATAGCTGGCGGGGTTCGGCACGCCCATCATCTCGGAGAAGACGAGCAGCATGAACAGATCATCCTCGTCACGCTTGGCGCGTGCGACGACTCCCCGGTGCGGAGCCACGTAGAACTCGCGCACCAGGGAGCCGATATACCTCAGACGATCGCGGATGGAGCGTCTCATCCGCACGGGAGCCGCAGGTTGCTCATCTCGTCTCGACGGTCTCGGCGACACGGGAGCCCGGCTGGCTCGGCGGCCCCTGGTCGCCGTTCCGTGCGCGCTGGAGGGCGCCGAACGCCTCGAGAGCGACGAGGATGGTCGCGCCGAGGATCAGGACGTCCATGAAGAGGAGCAGGTAGTCTCGCTGGCTCCAGAAGGTCGCCATCTGGTCGAGCAGCGCCCACGTGGCCATCACGAGAACGAAGGCGAGGGGCACGAGGACGTAGATGACGGGACGGCGGAGTCGCAGCAGCATCACGCTGATCACCAGCAGCGTCAGCGATGCCAGCAGCTGGTTCGTGGTTCCGAAAAGCGGCCAGATCCGCATGCCGCCACTCCCGGCAGGTCCGCCCGCACTGGCGCCGAAGGCGAGGGCGAGGCAGGAGCCAACTGCGATGAGCGTCGCAGGGCCTCGGCTCTTCAGCAGCGAGAGGTTGTAGATCTCGCCCCACTCCTGAACGATGTAGCGCTGGAGCCGTACGCCCGTGTCCATCGTGGTCGCCGCGAACAGCACCGCCATGACCGCGAGCAGCGTGGTCGAGAACGCAACGGGAAGCCCGATGGCGTCGTTGACGATGGTCGCCCCGCCATTGATGAAGGCGCCCATCCCATCCGCCGGGAAGGCGTTGTAGTACGACTCCCAGTCGCCGAGCGTCGCGAACCCGGCGGTCGCGGCGATGATTGCGGCCAGGGCGAGCGTCCCCTCGCCGACGGCACCCAGATAACCGACGAAGCGGACGTCGGTCTCCTTGTTCAGCTGCTTCGAGGTGGTACCGG
>CAZJEH010000228.1:0-5131 GCA_964544905.1 uncultured Gemmatimonas sp. | reverse complement strand
AGAATCCATTTGCGTTTTTTCTGAATAATGGGTCCCGGCCTGCGCCGGGACGACGGGAAAAGGCCGTGCCTGCGCCCAGGTCATCCTCACACCCTCCCCTGCAGCGCCTCCAGCGCCGACAGCAGGTCCGGCCTCTCCGACAGCACCGGCAGCAGCGGATCGTCTTCCATCTTCGCGACGCGCTCGAGCACCGTCCGGATGGTGAACGCGCGGATGTCCAGCCCCGGCTCCACCTCCGGCCAGTGCAGGGGGGTCGACACCGGCGCCCCCGGCAGCGGCCGCACGCAGTACGGCGCGACCAGCAGCTTCCCGCGGCCGTTCTGCAGGTAGTCGACGTAGACCTTCCCGCCGCGGCGGCCGACCTGGCGGGTGATCGTGGCGATGGAGCCCAGGTCGCGCACCAGCACGCGCGCGAGCAGCTCGCCGAACGATTTCGACTGCTCGTGGTCGAGCAGACCACCCAGCGGGACGAGCAGGTGGATCCCCGAAGAACCGCTCGTCTTCACGTAGACGGGCAGACCACACTCGTCGCAGAGCGCCTTCGCCGCCAGCGCCACCTCGATCACGTGCGCGAAGGGTGCCTCCTTCGGGTCGAGGTCGAGGATGCACCAGTCCGGCCGCTCGACGGTCGACACGCGGCTCGACCACACGTGCAGCGGGATGCTCGCCGCGTTGGCGACGTAGAGCAGCGTCTCGACGTCGTCGCCGATGAAGTACGATGGAGTCTTCCCCTCGTCGTCCTCGTCGGGGAGCTCCTCCGTCCGCAGCCAGCCCGGCGCGAACGACGGGGCGTCCTTCTGGAAGAACGACTTGCCGTGGATGCCGTCCGGGAAGCGGGTGAGGACGAGCGGACGGTCGCGGAGGAACGGCAGCATCCAGGGCGAGATCGCCCGGTAGTAGGTGATGAGGTCGCCCTTCGTGTAGCCGTCCTCGGGCCACAGCACCTTGTCGAGGTTGGTGAAGTGGATCGGCCGGGACGAGTCGAGCGGGACGAGCGCGTCGACGGGACGGGAACCCCGCGACGGCGGCTTTTTCGTAGCCCCCCGGCTCCGAGTCGGGCGGGGCGGCCGTCGCGAACCATCGCGATCGGGGACGGGTGTCGCGACGGAGTCCTGGCCTTCGGAGGTGTCCGCGGCTCCGGCTGACGGCTTCGCCGATGGTCGCCCCGCTGATGACCGGCGAGATCTGCGGGAGGCCGGCGATGGGTCCGCCGTTACCTCATCGGGGAGAGAGACGTCGGTTGAGCTCCGTGCGTTCGTTGCAGCATCGCCGATCGAACTGTCGGTCGCGAGTGCCTCCTTGGCCGCTGCCACGATCGGCGGCTCATCATCGAGCTGATCCTCGACGCGTCCGACGCACTCGCGCGGGTCCTTGTCGTCGCGCATGCGGACGAACACCGGCTGACGCAGAAGTCCCTCGTCCGTCCGCTCGAGGTAGCGCACCTCGCACACCATCTCGGGACGTGTCCAGGAGCTTCCCTTCGCCTGTGGCGCCCCGCCGCAGGGCGGTCCGTCGACGCGCCCGGCCTCGAGGCGCCTGTGGATGTCCCGGATCTGCCGATCCGTGAACCCGCTGCCCACCTGCCCGACGAATCGCAGATCATTCCCCTGGTACTCGGCGAGGTAGAGCGCGCCGAAGCCCGTGCGTCCGCCCTTCGGCGCCGTCCATCCGACGACCACGAAGTCCTCCGTCCGCAGCGCGCGGACCTTGATCCAGTCGGCGGAGCGCCCCGAGCGGTAGGGGGCGTCCGCACGCTTGCCGATCACCCCCTCGAGCCCGATGCGCACGGCCTGCTCGTAGAGGGCCTCGCCAACCTGCTCGACGTGGTCCGAGTAGCGCAGCGTCCCGACTGTGGGCAGCATCCCGCGGAGGATCTCCTTCCGGCGCACGAGCGGCAGCGGCCGGGCGTCGAGGTCCTCGAAGGCGATCAGGTCGAAGAGCCAGAGCTTCGCCGGGAGCGACAGTTCCGCGCGTCGGATGTCGATGGGCCGGCGGAGCTGGCCGCGCTGCTGGAGGCGCTGGAAGGAGGGGATTCCCGCCGCGTCGTCGACCACGATCTCCCCGTCGAGGATGAACCGGCGGAAGGGCAGGCGGCCGAGCGCGCGTACCAGGTCGGGGAAGGTGGACGACATGTCGTTGCCCCGCCGGCTGATGAGGCGGATGTCGTCGTCTTCGCGGTAGGCCAGGGTGCGATAGCCATCGTACTTGAATTCGAAGATCCATCCGGCGCGCGAGAACGGCGTGTCCGCGCTCTCCGCCAGCATGAGCGGCGTCCGCGTCGGATCGACGACGCGGATCGGTGCCTTCGCCCGCCGCAACTCCTCACGGACGCGCTCCGCGGGATCGTGCCCCGAAGCGAGCTCCTCGACGGTGAGGCCGGAAAGGACGGAGTCCTCCGGGAAGTCGTCCGGCCCGCTCACCGCCGTCGCGTCGCGTTCCTTGATGAGGAGCCACGCATCCTCTTCCGCCTTGCGGAGCTTCACGAGCGTCCAGGTGCCGCGGAGCTTGTGGCCGCGCAGCTCGAAGAGGAGCTTGCCGGCCGCGAGTCCCTCGTGCATCGGGTGCAGCGGCACGTAGGTGCCCTGGTCCCACGCGATCATCGCCCCGGCCCCGTAGTTGCCTTCCGGGATCACGTCCTCGAAGTCGAAGTATTCGATCGGGTGGTCCTCGGTGTGGACGGCGAGGCGCTTTTCCGCGGGATCCCGGGAGGGCCCGCCGGGTACGGCCCAGGACCAAAGAACGCCGTCGACCTCGAGCCGGAGGTCCCAGTGGAGCCGGCGCGCCGCGTGCTTGTGTACCACGAAGCGGAGCACGCCGGCCGGCGACGCGCGGCCGCCAACGAGCCCGGCGGGCTCCGGAGTGCGTGTTGCGTCGCGCTTGGCACGGTACTCGGCGAGCGGGTCGGCTTTCGGCGGCATGGCCAACAAACCTAGGGTCGCACGCGAAGTCGCGAAGCCGCAAAGGGGTCTGAACTCCGAGTGAGAATCCTTCGCGCCATCATGGCTTCGCGTGATGCCTGGTGGTTCCGAACACAGATCGCCAGGATCGGTCGATTTGGGGGGGCGATGATCGACTACAGGTGTGGACTCGGCGGGCGCGCCGTCGACGGACGTGTGAGGCCGATCATTGCGGATGCGCCCCAAACCCCAATATCTATGGTATTTATGGCCCGAACGACTCATCCCGCAAACTGGACGGCGACCCTATGAGCGCCCGCGCGATCGGAACAGCGACCATCTCCTTCGGGCTCGTCTCGGTCCCGGTGAAGCTGTATTCTTCCGGCGATTCCTCAAGCGCCGTCACGTTCAACTGGATCCACAAGGACTGCGGCTCCCGCCTGAAGCAGCAGTACATCTGCGCGCGGGAGGGTGTGGTGGTCGAGCGGGACCAGATGGTGAAGGGCTACGAGTTCGCCAAGGAGCAGTACGTCCTCTTCACGGCCGATGAGTTGAAGGCGCTCGACGCGAAGAGCGACGAGTCCATCGCCATCGAGGAGTTCGTCCCCGCGGACCAGGTCGACAAGAGCTACCTCGACAAGGTCTACTATCTGGGCCCCGACCGCGGCGGCGATCGCGCCTACAAGCTCCTGGCGACGGCGATGCGGAGGACGGGCCTCTCCGCGCTCGGTCGCTACGCCGCCCGGGGCAAGCAGTACCTGGTCATGCTCTCGCCGATGGGCGAAGGGCTGATCATGGAGCAGCTGCGGTACCCGCACGAGATCCGTCCCTTCTCCGAGGTCCCGCTGGGGAACGGGGAGGTGAAGGAGGCGGAGGTGAAACTGGCGGTGCAGTTCATCGAGCAGGTCGCGTCGGACAGGTTCGAGCCGGAGAAGTACAGGGACGAGGTGCGGGAGCGCGTGCTCGAGCTGATCGACCGAAAGATCGCGGGCGAGGACATCACCGCGATCCCGGCCGAGGCGCCGCAGACGCAGATCATCGACCTGATGGCGGCGTTGCGGGCGAGCATCGCGAAGGCTGAAGGCGAGCAGAAGCCCGCGGCGCGGAAACCGGCGAAGCGGGCGGAGAAGCCCCAGGAGGCACCGTCCGTGGAGAAGCCGTCGCGAACGCGGAAGCGCGCGGCGAGCTGACACGGCGGGCGGGCCGAGAGAGGATCTAGGTGCCGCCGGCATGAAGTGGTACACGACACGGGACGCGGCGAACCTGCTGGGGATCTCGCCCCGGCGGGTCCGCGCCTTCGCCCGCTCGGGGATCCTCCAACCCGAGCGGGGGCCTCGACGGCAGTATCGTCTTTCCTTCCAGGACCTGGTCCTGCTGCGCACGGCGGTGGGGCTCCGCGCCGCGCGCATCTCCCCCCGTAAGGTCAACGCGGCGCTGGACCGGCTGCGCAGGCAGCTTCCCCTCGGACGCTCCCTCTCCGAGCTGCGGATCGTGGCCGAGAACGACCGCATCCTCGTTCACGACGACGACGGGTCGTGGAATCCCTTCTCCGGGCAGTACCACTTCGATTTCAGCGTCCGCGAGCTGGGGGCGAAGGTGGCCACGCTCGCCACGCGGAGGGATGGCGGTGGGGAAGCGCCGTCGCGGGGGCTGGACGCGCGGGGGTGGTTCGAGCTGGGGGCGGAGCTCGAGGCCTACGCGCCGGTCGAGGCGCGGCGGGCGTACGAGCGGGCGCTGGAGATGGACCCGGATCTCGCCGAAGCCCGGGTGAACCTGGGGCGGCTCCTCCACCAGGCCGGCGACCCGGCTGCCGCCGAGGTCCACTACCGGGCCGCGCTGGCGCTGGGCCCGCACGCCACGGCCGCCTACGACCTCGGGCTCGTTCTCGAGGACCTCCAGCGGCCGCAGGACGCCATCGCGGCGTACCGGCGGGCCATCGAGATCGATCCCGGCCTCGCGGACGCGCACTACAACCTCGCGCGGCTGCTCGAGGCGACCGGCGATCCCCAGGGGGCGCTCCGTCACCTGGCCCACTGCAAGCGGATCGTGGACGGGAAGCGTCCGGGGTGACCGGTCGCCCGTCCATGTCCCGGCGCTGATATGGGCCAGGGCTCCTCTCCCCCCCCGTGCCCGGTCTGATCGGCCACCGCTCCCCGTCGTCCGGCGGCGGCTAGCCCTTCCCGTCGTCCCGGCGCAGGCCGGGACCCATCAGTTGGCCCGAAATGCGAGGGATA
>CAZJEH010000227.1:0-5135 GCA_964544905.1 uncultured Gemmatimonas sp. | reverse complement strand
GTACGGTGTCGCCGTTGACACGCGTCACGGTCACGTACCGGCTGCTGTGTTGGCCAAGTCGCCGCCATTGAAGAGAACGCGGGCGTCGGCAGGTGTCCGGATCAAGGGATCGTGATCCTGGCAGTGTCTGGGATAGTGTCAGAATTCACAGGCGAGAGTCCGCTCTGACAGGGTCCGTAGCGGAAACGAGGCAGATGTGTGCAAAAGGGTAAGAGACGTGCTGACAAAGGTTTAAGGTGACGATTAGTAGCGTCATGCTGGCGCTGGATGGCGGACGTGCGGTCGGTTCACATCCGTGAGGTCGTAGGTTCGAGTCCTACATCGACCATGGGAGATAAAACGAGGCCCGACAGCCACTTGGCTGCCGGGCTTTTTTTCGTGTCCTCGGAGTGGATTCCCGGTCGGCAGTGTCAGTCAGGTAGTGACAGATTTGGTTCGTCCACGGAACAGTCTCCCTTCGATTCTGGAGGCATAGGGATCCGCCTACCCGTGAACGATTTTCGTCCACAACGTGAACGAATTTGCATACGCGGGCCGGGGCCACCTTCCCCACCTTCCCGCGCTCGATGCCATCACAGGCACCTCGCTCGAGGACATCCACAACACATCCCAAGAAATCCCTCCGGAACCCTCGCGTCCGCCCCGCCCGGTGACGCCCAGGTGACTGACAGGTGACACCCGGTCGACATCCTCGTCTGCCGGATCGACCCAGCGCCACGTCCACCGCATCGAGGAGGGTTCATGAACCGCAGAGCGCCGGTGTTCGCGGTCTTCCTCAGCACCATAGCTTGCGCCGCTTCCGACGCACCCCTGACCCCTGGGGAGTCGGAGGAGCCGGAGGCCCAGTCGCCGGCCCAGGGAAGTGACAGTGACGGTGCTCCGCTCCTCGAAGGTGGATCATTCGACGGGATCGTGGCGTTCGTAGCCGGGGATCAGGTCCCCTACGTGCTGACGGCGAACGCCGATGGTACGGAGCTCAAAGAGCTCACGCAGGGCTCCGAGCCGGCGTGGTCGTCGGATGGGCAGCGTATCGCGTTCCGTCGCGGTATTCAAGGCGAGCCGGGGTTCATCTACGTGATCGGGGCGGATGGGTCCGACGAAAGAAGGCTCGTCGAGGGCGATGAGCCGGCTTGGTCCCCGGACGACGAGCAGATCGCCTACAGGGGTGACGGGGGCATCTTCACGATCAACGCCGATGGGTCGGGGGTTCCCCGGAAGATCGTCGGGGACGAGACCGACCTTCCAAGAGGCGAAGGGTACCGACCGGATCTGCACAACACCGGATGGGTTGGCGAGCCGTCCTGGTCGCCGGACGGTGACAGGATCGCCTTCGTCCGTGTGGAAGCGGACTCGCTGGACTGGTGGGGCGGGCGATTGGAGAACGTGTACATCATCGGCATCGATGGCTCCGAACCGCGGCTACTGACCAGATTCTGCAAGATCGAGCCGCCCGGGACGGGGAGCTACCCGTGTCACTCCAGGAGTCCGGCATGGTCGGGCAATGGTGGCGAAGTCGCCGTGGTCGCGGCGTCGAGCGTGGCCACCGTCCGGGTGGATGGCTCGGACGAAGCGGGTGGGCAGGTGTCTCGGCACCTCCAGCCTCCTCGCGCGAACGGCGGCCTGACGTGGTCGAGCGATGGCCGCCACATCGTTTTCGGAGGTGAGGCGAACGGTCGCCGCGGGATCTTCGTGCTGAGGCTCAAGGACGGAGCGGTCAGGCCGCTCTTCCCGGAGGGATCGACGGCGGCGGAGGAGGAGGCGATGTCGCCCGCATGGTATCAGCCGCGGAACGAGCCGTAGAGGCGATCGGCCAGGAGTCTGCGAGAATCCAGGAAAGCAATCGTCGTCGGGAACCCCAAAGTTCCTCGTTCGGCAGCGTGTAGCGGCTGTACACAGGACCACTCTTGTTTGGCGCCGAGAGCGCGGGGAGGACAATGTCTTCGCCGGGGCGGGCCTCAGCACAACGAACTATACCCTCAGGAAATCGCTACCTCGAAGCGGTTTCCTCAGCCACGAGCTCCCGGACCTTGTCGATGCTGAGCTCCGTGCCCGTTTGAGGGGTGGAGCTTCGAGAGATCGTCTATCTCAGTCCGGAGAATCCCGCCCGGCCTTGGCCTAGACTTTCGACACTCCGCGGGCGGCGCAGGCCGTCGAATCCTCGTCGGAAAGAAAGAAGCGTACGAACCCGCCCAACCTCTTCACCCCCGAGGCCTCGGTCCCGGCGCCATCCGGAGCCGCGCCAGCCCCATTTCCGTCCGCATCCGCGAAACTGACCCACCCTCGGACGTTCGCAGTGATAGTGTTGGGGCGCCCGGGAGAGCGCTCCTCGACCCTGAATCGTCGCGCCCGATCGGGCCCCTCACGGGCGGCGTGCTGGCCAGCGATACGATACGCCGCCGGTGGGACGTCACCGGTCGACACGCGGGGTTGCGCCAGGTCGGCGAGACCGACCAATTGCTACGGACGGCGCGATGGTCCGCGTGCGCCTCCCGGGCCGAACCCCGTCATATGGACCCGCCCGTCACCGACATCAGAACCGCGAGCTTTCCCGAAACCATCCGGAGCGATGAAGCGAACGATCCTGCTCGGTTCACTGGCTCTCCTCACCCTCGAGGGCTGCACCGCGGGGGGAAACCCAATCCGGCCCGGCACGCCGTACGCCGCGCAGGACTGTACCCCTGCCTTCTACGATCCGCAGGGCCTCGCGATGAAATGTGCCGTTCTCGAACTCATCGGCGATGGCTACACGTTCACGGAAGGGCCGGCCGTCGATCAGGTCGGCAACGTCTATTTCACTGACCAGCCCAACGACCGGATCATCCACTGGGACTGGGAGACGGGGAAGCTGACGACCTTCCTGGAGGGGACGGGGCGCGCCAACGGCATGACGTTCGACGCGAACGGCTACCTCATCACCGCGTCGGACATGTACGGGGAGATCCGGCGCTACGACCTCCAGGGCAACTACACCGTCCTCGTCGACAACTTCGAGGGCAAGCGGCTGAACGGGCCGAACGACATCTGGATCGCGCCTGACGGGGGAATGTACTTCACGGACGCGCTCGTCTACCGGGACTGGTGGGATGCGAACGATCCGCGGAGGAACGGATCCCAGGTGGGCGGCGGCTACGTGTACTACCTGAGCCCCAACGGCACGCTGACGCGGGTCGCCGGAATGGAGCTCGACCAGAGCGACCTGGCCGGCAATCGGCGGATCCAACCGAACGGCATCGTCGGTTCACCGGACGGTCGGACGCTCTACGTCGGATACATCTTCCCGCGAAAGACGTACGCGTACGACATCAACCCCGACGGCACGCTCACGAACCCCAGGGAGTTTGCCGACTCCCATTCGGACGGGATGACGGTGGACGAACGCGGGAATGTCTACGTCACCACGCGGGAGGCGGGGGTGACCGCGTTCAGCCCCAGCGGAGAACGGATCTTCAACGTTCCCACCGGTGAGTTCTGGACGGGCAACGTCGCCTTCGCGGGTCCGGATCGGAAGACGCTGTTCGTTACCGCGTGGGACGCGGTCTACTCGCTCGAGATGCAGGTTGGCGGGCTACGATAGTCGGGTGGGTGATTCCGCCGCGGTGGTATCGACGTAGCGGGCCCGCCTTCCCGTTGGCCAGTCACCCAGGAGCCTGATCGACTGGCCGGTTCGGCGCTGCTGCACCGCGCCCGATCCCGGGCACAGCGCGGACCTACACGTTGGAAGCCCGCGCGCTCCCTGGCGCTGGGCGGAGTTGCACGACGCGCAACCCCGACGTTGTTCGGGTCGTAGATCGACCAACGGAGCGAGAGCAAAGCCCGGCAGCGCACCGGCTGCCGGGCTTCTTCGTGCGCACCGAACCAGCGAGAACCGGACGTCGGTGCGAAGATCGGCCTCCGGCGTTCCGGGTCGGGAGCCACCACCCTCCTCGGAGCCCTCGAGACGAAGTGACGCACAGGTGACTCCCGCGAGCGTTCGTCGGGACGATTCATCAGTGCCTCACCACCGACCACCGGAGGAGCCATGGTCCGCAGGACGCCACCGTCGCTTCTCGTCTTCGCCATCGCGGCCTGTGCCGGTTCCGACCCACCCCTCACACCCGGGGAGCCCGAGCCACCAGATCCGGTGATCGAGGCGGATCAGCCCGCCCCGCTCCTGCAAGGCGATACGTGACCGGGCTTGTGGCATTCGTGAGTGGGTACGGGCCGGGTCAGGTTCCGTACGTGCACACGGCGATGGCGGACGGTACGGGGATCACGAAGATCGCTCAGGGAGACCAGCCGGCCTGGTCGTCGGACGGGCGGCGCCTCGCGTTCCACCGTGATGGCGACATCTACGTCGTACGGGCCGATGGATCGGACGAGAGACGGCTCGCGAAGGGCAAGAACCCGACGTGGTCCCCGGATGGCCAGCGGATCGCCTTCGACGGCGACACAGGCATCTTTGCCGTCAGGCTTGACGGCGACGGGCCTCCCGATCGACTCGTCGGGGACGGTACCACGCTTCCGAGAGGTGACTGGCACGTTCCCACCGGGGACGACGCAGGTTGGGTCGAGCAGCCAGCCTGGTCTCCGGACGGTCGAAAGATCGCATTCGTCCGGTTCGAGGCTGACTCGGGGGATTGGTTGTACGGGCCGCGTGAAGCGAACGTCTACATTATCAACGCCGATGGTTCTGACCCTCGCCTGCTGACCAGGATCTGCGAGATCGAGACTCCAGGAATTGGGGGGGACAGATGCTACTCCCGGAGTCCCGCCTGGTCGCCCGACGGGAAGCAGATCGCCGTGGTCACTGCCTCGACTGTGGCAACCATCCGGCTTGGCGGACCCGAAACCTGGCAAGGCCACGTCTTTCGGCACCGCCAGCCTCCTTACGCGGTGAGTGGCCTCACCTGGTCGGCGGATGGACGGTACATCCTGTTCGGCGGTCGACCTACCGATAGGGATCGCAGGGAGCTCTACGTCCTGAGACTCGCAGATGGCGCGATTCGTCCCTTCTTCCCGCCTGGATCGGTTGGAGCGACGCTGGATACCGGTGATCCCGTGTGGTTGGACCGGCCGGTCGAGCCATAGGCGGCAGTTCCGTGTCCACCCGAGGAGCAGGCGCTGGAGATCTGTCGAGGTACATGTCAAGGGCGAAC
>CAZJEH010000226.1:0-5219 GCA_964544905.1 uncultured Gemmatimonas sp. | reverse complement strand
TTTATACCGCGTGACACAACAACGTATGGCGAGCTCTCGGCGACCGATAATCCTTGGGCGTTTTTTCTGAATAGTGGGTCCCGGCCTGCGCCGGGACGACCTTTTAGCACTCAATGCACACCGGGTCAGTGAGATCACCGACCATCGGGTAGTTTTGACACTATCTCGATGCCTCTCTGGTGGGCACGCCGGGGAGTTGCACCATTCCGGGCGGAGCAACTCCCGTCTCGGAGCTAAACTGCTGTTCGAGGCTGATCGTGTACGAGACGCCCCCGATGATTCTCCGCATGAGCGTTTGCCACCCTTGGATTCAATTCAGTGGATAGGCGGTTGGATCGCCGTGGGTAGTCGCGCTGGGACTACAGCCGTGGGACCTGGCCCCTGAAACGCGGAGTCCGGGCCTCCGAGCTCGGGACTGCGGGTGGGACTGCCGGATAGGAATCCGGCCCCCGGCGGCGAAGGCTGCCATCCGGAGTGATCGAGCCCTCGAGCGCCTTTGGGTGGGACTGCGACCGAGTCATCCTGGAAATCCGAGAATCACCGATCGAAGTCTGCGGTCGGGCGCGGATTGGGGCCTCTTCTCGCCACTGAAACCGCGCCTTACCGCGATTCCGTATCGGCTCTGCGCTCGATCGGCGCCGCCTTCGGCCAGAGGCGGTGGTGACCTTTCAGCATCGGCGCGAGGGCCGCGAGCAGGCCCGACACCGTCTGGAATCGCTCCGCCGGGTCCGGAGCGAGCGCGCGAAGCAGGATGCGCTCGAGCTGCGGGTCGATCCGCGGGTGGTGCTCTCGGGGCGCCACGGGCGGAGAGGTGAGCTGCGGATACCGGGCGATCAGGTCCTCTTCGGTCGGCGGGCGGTCCAGGGCGGTGTCGGGGCGGACGGGAGGCGGATCGTCATCCCATTCCGTCCATTCTTCCTCCTCCGAGGGCTGCTCCGTCGGCCAGTGTCCGGTGATCAGCTCGTAGAGGAGAGCGCCGAGCCCATAGACGTCGGTCGCAGGGGTGAGGGGCTCGCGCAGGACCTGCTCGGGGGCCATGTAAGGGGCGGTTCCGAGCCGATCCGCCGGCCGGCGGTTGTCGATCCGGCGCACCACGTCGAAATCGACGAGGATGGGTATCCCTTCGCGTAGCAACACGTTGGCCGGCTTCAGGTCGCGATAGAGGTAACCCTGCCGGTGAAGATAATGGACCGCCGCGCCGATATGCATGATTGCGCGGATCGCGTCCGGGACGTGGAGTCGCCGGCGCGGTAATGAGCGCAGCACGTCGAACAGCGAGGGCCCCGAGAGGTACTCGAGCAGCAGAAAGGCCCTGTTCCCGATCGTCCCGCTACCGTAGAAGCGCACGATGTTGGGGTGCTTGAGCCGGGAGAGCACCTTGACTTCGCGGCGGAAGGACGGTGGCAGCCCTTCGTTTCGCCCCTCGCTCAGCGATACGATCTTGCCGGTGAGCGCACACCAGTGCTCGTTGCTCCACACCTGGTACAGCTCCGTGACCCTGCCGCGAGCCAGGTGACCGATGATGGTCAGTTCGCCGAGCCGCTCACCGACCGCGAGGGAGAAGTTCTCGCGCGGCTTTGGAGGTTCGTGCGACCACCTCCTCGCGGCGGCGAGGTCCTGGTACCTCGGCCGGGAGATCGCCTGTTCGGGCATGCGTGGTGCAGGTGAGGGAAGTTCGTCCGACGCTCGAGTCGATCAGTGCAACCCGCGTACCCAGCCGGGGCAGCGCTGGTCGAGGCCGCGGAGCGCGCGGAAAAGCACACGAGCGGGCGCTAATCCGGGAGAGGCAATCCGCGGAACACCCCCGCTACCTGGAGGGTAGCTTATGGCTGTCGGAAACCGCATCTTCTTCAGGATTTCCATGCTCCGGCCCCTCGTTGCATTCGCCGCGGCGCTCCTCCTTTCCTCCGTCCTCGACAAGCCCGTAGAGGCGCAGGACTGGCGGCCCTCGTCGCGTCAGATGCCGTCGATGCCGCGATCGGATGACCTGCCGGGCAACCTTCCGTCGTCCGGATGGTTCTCAGGTGTCGAGACGATCGCCGGCGTGAGCGCCTCGCGCCTCCGTGCCGTGGCGGAGGGCCGCGGGCCGGGCGGCGTGGCGCAGGTGGTCCGATTCAACAACGGCCCGCTCCCCGTCGTCGTGTGGCAGGACCGCAACGGCGACGGCAAGGCGGACATCGTGGAGATCTTCCGCGGCGGCACCGTCGTCGTCCAGGTTGTCGATGCGGACTACGACGGTCAAGCCAACGTGCTTCGCCGCTACGACAACAGCGGCCGGCTGATCAGCGAAGAGCGCCTGTAGAAGGCCCAGGCGAGCCGGCCTCCGGAACCCATCGGCCGGGCTCGCCTGGCCATCCGTCAGCGGTCGATTCGCCAGTCAGGCGGACCGATCCCCTCCGATCCCGCGTCCCAACGACCGTCATGCTCGTACGCGACTGCATGAAGCGCGACGTGGTCACGGTAACGCCCGATGACACGCTCGCGACGGCATTGGTTCTGACACGGAAGCACCGGGTTCGCCATCTCCCGGTTCTCCTCGAGAGTGGAGTGCTGGTGGGGATGATCTCGGACCGGGACATCCGCCTCGCGATGCCATCGCCGCTGACGACTCCCGACGCGGAACGCGCGGACTACCTCGAGAGGACTGCGATCGGCGCGGTCATGACCCGGGACGTCATCACAGTCGGCCCCGAGGAGACGGTCGAGGACGCGGCCAAGCAGCTCTACACGCACCGGATCGGGTCACTTCCGGTGGTTGGTGCCGACGAGCGCCTCGTCGGAATCCTCACCGAGACGGACGTCCTCCACGCGTTCGTGCGGCTGCTGGGGGTGGCCGAGCCGTCGTCGCGGATCGAGGTGGAGATCCCCGATCGGCCGGGGGAGCTGGGTCGCGCGCTGACGATCATCGGCGAGGCGACGTACGTGAACATCGTCAGCGTGGTCGTTCCCTCTCTGGGCCGGGCGGAGCGCAAGACGGCGATCCTCCACCTGGCCACGATCGATCCGCGGGAGGCTATCGAAGCGCTCGAACAGGCCGGCTACAGGGTCGGGTGGCCGTCGCTCGCCCGCGATCTGCGGATGCCGGACGAGGTTTCCGTCGGCGAATGAAGGCAGCTCTCATCTGGGACGACGCGTTCACGCGTTACCGCTTCCGCGCCGACCATCCATTCAATCCCAAGCGCCTCGAGCTGGCCATCTCGCTGATCGAGGCGATGGGCCTGCTGGACGGGGAAGGGCTGCAGGTGGTCGCTCCACGCATCGCCACCGATGACGAGCTGCTTCGGGTACACTCTCCCGAGTACGCGGCGATGGTCCGGCAGTTGAGTGAGGACAGCCGCGCCTGGCGGGACGGCCTGCCGTACGGCCTGGGAACCGACGACAACCCGATCTTCCCCGGTATGCACCAGGCCGCCGCGACGGTGGTGGGAGGAACGCTGCGGGCGGCGGAGCTGGTCATGTCCGGCGAGGTCGATCGCGCGTTCGCCATCGCGGGCGGGCTGCACCATGCGCATCGGGACCGCGCGTCCGGATTCTGCATCTACAGCGACCTTGCCGCCGCGATCGCCTGGATCCGCGAGAAGTACTCGGTCCGGGTGATGTATGTCGACTACGATGCGCACCACGGAGACGGCGTCCAGGGAATCTTCTATGAGGATCCGAACGTCCTGACGTTCTCGATCCACGAGTCCGGCCGCTACCTGTTTCCCGGGACCGGGTTCGTCGACGAGCTGGGCGACGGGGAGGGGTACGGGTATTCGCTGAACATCCCTGTCGAACCGCAGACCGAAGACGATAGCTGGATCGGCGTCTTCCGGGACCTGCTGGTCGAGGTCGCCGAGGCCTTCCGACCGGAAGTCATCGTGCTGCAGAGCGGCTGCGACCCGCATGTGCTCGATCCCCTGACGCACCTGCGCTGTACGACGCGCGCGTTCGAGGAGGCTGCCCGCACGACGTGCGAGATCGCGGACCGCTTCTGTGGAGGGAGAATGATCGTGACTGGAGGCGGTGGATATGCGATCTGGCGCGTGGTTCCGAGGGCCTGGACCCTCGTCTGGAGCATCCTTTCCGGGCAGGAGGTATCCGACCGGGTCCCCCGATCGTGGCTGGAGAGATGGCAGGGCGAAAGTCCCGTCCTCCTGCCGGATCGGCTCCGTGATCAGCCGGGGACGTATCAGGAAGTGCCACGAAGAAGCGAGATCGCGGCAACCAACAGGCGCGCGCTGGAGACGTTGCGCCGCACCGCCCTGCCGCTCCTGAGGGGCTGGGGACTGGGATTCTGATGGTCAACACATCCGTCGAAGAGGCAATCGCGACCGCCGTGCCCAACCGGCTGCGCACCGACAGGACCGGGCGTCCCTACGAGATCCGGGAGCTTCAGCCCGGGGACGTCGCCGATCTCGAGCGTTTCTACGACGAGTTCGAGCCGAAGCGTGCCGCACAGGGGCTGCCGCCCGAGGGCATCGACCGCATCCGTCGATGGCTCCGCTCAGTGATCGGAACCGGGCTGCACATGGTCGCGATCAGTGGTGGTGAGCTGGTCGGGCACGCGTTCGTCGTTCCGACCAGCAGGCCCGGTATCGGGGAGTATGCCGTGTTCCTGCGGCAGGACCTCCGAGGGCGCGGAATCGGGACGGAGATGAACAGGGCGGTGGTGGAGGAGGCCCGACGCGCGGGCTGGAAGGGCCTGTGGCTCAGCGTTCAGCCACGCAATCGCCCGGCGATCCGCTCCTACGAGAAGGCCGGGTTCAGGTTCATCCCCGAAACTCTGCTGACCATGGAGGCCGAGATGGAACTGCCCCTCACCGAAGGGGACGACTGAGGTCTGACGACGACGGGGCCCCTCCGGTGGTATCTCCCGCGGCTCTGACCGCCACACCCTGACAATTCTCCGCCGCAACACCAAAACCGCCGCGTCCCGTTCGACGGGAGGAGGCTGGGTCATAACCATAGCCCATCATCGTCATCCCGGCCTGCGAGACTGTGTCAGAACTGTCGATCCCGGTCCGTCACACTCGCAAGGAACCGTGAACGGTCTACTTCGCTACCGTCCCCACCAACGTCGTCCCGGCGCAGGCCGGGACCCATCACTCAGAAAAACCGCCAATGGATTCTCGGTCGCGGAGAGCGCGCATCACGTTGTTGTGAAACGCGTTATAAGTATGCGTCCGCGCATCGACAGGCGGATGGATCCCGGCCTGCGAGACTGTGTCAAAACTCGC
>CAZJEH010000225.1:0-5220 GCA_964544905.1 uncultured Gemmatimonas sp. | reverse complement strand
GGTTCACCGCGTTGCCCCCACCACCGCCGACCCCGACCACCTTCATGAGGGCGTTCTGCATCGGTACTTCGTCAAACTCGAAGATCATGGGCTTCTCCCTTCTTTCCTGTGAGGAGTGCGGACGGTTGGTGAAGATTGGTCGTTCGGTCGAATCGATCAGAAGAAGTCGTTCAACCAATCGCGCACCCAGCGGATGACGTTGGCCGGCGAGCCGCTTGCGCTCTCGTTCTCGGCCAGTTCGACACTCGCTCGTCGCGCTCCGTAAAGGGCGAGCCCGGCAGCGGTGGCAAACTTGGGTGCACGAGTGGATTCCACAAGTCCGGAAAGCCCTTCCCCGGGGACCCCTATGCGGACCTGACCGGTGAAGGTGGATTCGGCGAGTTCGCGGATGCCGTCCAGCGCGGCACCGCCGCCGGTGAGCACGACGCCGGCGAGACGGTCGGCCACGCCGCTCCGCTCGATCTGCTCGGCGACGAGCCCGAATATCTCGTCCAGGCGCTGCTCGATGATGTGCGCGAGCAGCTCGGTGGCGATGTGGCGGACCTCCCCTGGCGATCCACCGGGTACCTCGAACGTTTCGTTGGGATCGACGAGGGCACTGCGCGCGGTCCCCCACGTCTCCTTCGCCTTGCCTGCTTCCGCGTAGGGGAGTGACAGGCCCTTCACGATGTCGCTGGTGACGGTCGAGCCGCCCCACGGCAGCGACGTGAGGTAGCGGACCTTCCGGTCGAAGAAGAGCGTGACGTCGGTGGTACCGCCGCCCAGTTCCACGAGGGCCACCCCGGCCTCCCGCTCGTCCTCCGTCAACACGGCCAGTGAGGAGGCGAGGGGCTCGAACACGAGCTCCGCCACCCCATATCCGGCACGGTCGACCGCCTTGCGCAGGTTCTGCGCGTTGGAAGCGGCCCCGGTGATGATGTAGACCTCCGCCTCCAGGCGGGTACCCGCCATGCCGATGGGGTCACGGATGCCGCCCTGGGCGTCGACGATGTACTCCTGCGGGAGCGCGTGCAGCACCTCCCGATCGGGCGGCACCACGACCGCACGCGCGACCTCGTGGACCCGCTCGACGTCCCGCGGCGTGATCTCCTGGCCGCCCACGGCGACAACCCCGGTCGACGGACGGCCGTGCACGTGCTCCCCGGCAATCCCGGTGTAGAGCCGCTCGATGGTCACGCCCGACATCAGCTCCGCCTCCTTCACCGCCTGGCGGATCGATTCGGTCGTGGCTTCGAGATCGGTCACCACCTCGCGCCGGATCCCCGCCGTGCGTGCCTGACCTACGCCGAGCACGCGAACGCGCGGCTGCCCTTTCTCGAGACTGACGTCCGTGACGACCACGGCCGTCTTGGTCGATCCAACGTCCAAACCCGCTACGATTCGCGAAGCCATCAGGTTCTATCTGGAGGAGTCGAAGGACGGACGACTACCTGGTCACCGAAGCGAAGGTCGATGCGATGCCGGGGGCCATCGGGATTCGCCGGCGCGGGAAAGCGGCGCTCGACGTCCGCGATTACCCGGCGAAGCTGGCCGATCCGGTCGGCCGTAGCGCCGAAGGGGACGATTACATCCGCGCGCCTGTGGTGCAGGACGAGAGACGTGGAGTCGTTGCTCGCCGGGCGGATTTCGGAGACATCCCCGAGGAAGGCCGGGTCCAGGGTGGCCAGGCGAGCCACCTCGCCGAGGATTCTCCGCGTGGTCACTGCCGCAGCGGAGTCGGACAGGCTGCCGCGAACGATCGGAAGGTCGAGCGGCGCCGCGAAGGGGTCGATCGGCAGGACCTCACCGCTGGCGGTGGCGAAGCGCAGCGTGCCATCGACGACCAGCGCCACCGGCGATTTCTCCTCGATGGAGATCCGCAGCGTGTGCGGCAACCGCCGCTTCACCCGGGCATCGGCGATGACGGGGTGGGCGAGCAGGTCGTCCTTCCAGGCCGCGTTCTCGTCGAAGATGTGCTGTCCGAGGGTCACGCCGGAGGCCGCGATGACCTCGTGGGGGGCGAGAAGCCGGGTGCCGGAGACCTCGACGCGTCGGACCTCGAACCAGCTGATTCGACGCGCGATATCGAGCGCCCAGATGGGACTGGTCACGAGCGCGAGAACCCCGACGGCCGTCGCCGCCAGGAGGGCGATGCGGCGCCGCCTAGGAGTCATCACCATCATCGATCCGGTCGAGGATTTCGCGGGCGGCCGCGTCCAGATCGCCCGCGCCCAGGGTGAGACAGACGTCGTTTTCGCGAAGCTCGGCGGCCACTTCAGCGGCCACGGTCGCGCGGTCGGGAAGATAGCGTACGTCGGCGCCGGCGGCACGAGCGGGAGCGACGATCATCTCGCCCGTAACGCCCTCGATAGGCGCCTCGCGCGCAGGGTAGATATCGGTCACGAAGAGCAGGTCCGCGCGAGCCAGCGCCCGGCCGAACCCCTCGGCGAAGTCTCGTGTCCGCGAGTACAGATGCGGCTGGAAGACGGCGACGATCCGCCGATCGGGATATGCCGCTCGCGCCGCGGCAAGTGTGGCTTCGATCTCCGTCGGGTGATGGGCGTAGTCGTCGACGACGAGCACGCCGCCCTTCTCACCCACGATTTCGAAGCGGCGATCGACCCCTCGATACTGCTCGAGGGCGGGAGCGATGGCCTTCCACTCCACGCCGAAAAAGCGGCCGACGCCTATCGCCGCGAGCGAGTTCCGCACGTTGTGCAGGCCTGGGATGTTGAGTGTGGCCGAACCCAGGCGGCGGCCGCGCTCGCGTACGGTGAAGGTCGTGGTGCGGCCGCGCACGGCGACGTCTTCGGCCCGGAGCATGGATCCCGGTCCGAGACCATAGGTGACCACGGGCGGCCCACCGGGTGAGCGGGCCGCGATCAGGCGCCCGACGCCGTGGTCATCACCGCACGCCACGATCACCCCATCCCTCCGGACGCGCTCGATGTAGTCGAGGAACGCCTTCTCGACGCCACCCAGCGAGCCGAACACGTCGAGGTGGTCAGCCTCGAGTGTGGTGACGACGGCTACCGTCGGCTCGAGCGACAGGAACGAGTGGTCGTACTCGTCGGCTTCGACGACGTAGATGGAGCCATCGCCGTGGCGGAGGTTGCCGTCCCAGACACGCACCCGACCGCCCACCACGCCCGTCGGCTGGAGCCCGGCCGACTCGAGGACGTAGGTCGTCAGCGCGGTCGTGGTCGTCTTCCCGTGCGTGCCGGCCACGCCGACGACCGTGCCTCGGTTGACTATGGCTCCCAGCGCCTCCGCCCGTCGGATGACAGGGATCCCGGCCTCCCGGGCGGCCGCGATCTCCGGGTGGTCGCGGGGAATGGCGGAGGTGACGACGAGCGCCGAGCACCCCTCTACATGCATCGGTGAGTGGCCAACCGCCACCACCACGCCCCGGCCGGCGAGCGAATCGAGCGTGGGGCTGTGACGCCCGTCGCACCCCGTGACCTCGCCGCCCGACCGGCGAACGAGCTCGGCGAGCGGAGCCATGCCCGCCCCGCCGATCCCCATGAAGTGCAGGGGCCGGGTGCGAGCGAGCTCGAGCAGGTCCGGAGCGCCGTTTCGTTCAGTCACAGTAGGGTCAACAGACGGTCGACGATTTCCGCGGCGGCATTCGGGTGGCCGCGTTCGCGGGCCCGCGCGGACAATTCCCGGCGACGGTGCTCGTCGCCCGCGAGCGTGGTCAACTCCGCCCACAGCCGCCCGGGCGCGAGTTCGTTCTCCGGCAGCATCACCGCCGCGCCGGCATCGGCCAGCGCCCGGGCGTTGTGATGCTGATGGTTCGCCGCGGCGTGCGGGAAAGGGATGAGGATGGCCGGGATTCCCCACGCGCACAGCTCCGCGAGCGCCATGGCCCCCGCTCGCGACACCGCCAGATCCGCCGCGGCCAGCGCCAGAGGCATCTCGTGGATGTACGGCTGCGGGTGGACCCAATTCCCGACGCCCTGACGCTCGACCTCCGCAGCGACCGCTTCATAGTGCGTCGGTCCAGTGGCCCAGAGGATCTGCAGCCCCGGCGGCGTCGAACCTCCGGGCGCCTGCGCGAAGGCTCCGAGGTCGCGCAGCAGCGCGTCGTTGATGGCCTTCGCGCCCTGACTCCCGCCCACCACGAGCACCACCACACCCTCACCGAGTCCGAACTTCGCGCGCGCGGCGCTGCGATCGATGGAGAAGTCGGGCGGTTCGATCGGGTTGCCGAGCGTGAACACCTCGGTTCGCGGACCGGGCTTGAGGTGCCGCAGGGCCTCGGGAAAGGCGAGGTGGATCTGCCGGACCCGGGAGGCCAGCCAGCGGGTGGTGATGCCCGGGAAGGAGTTCTGTTCCTGGATCGCCGTTGGCGTGCCGCGGAGGATCCCCCAGGCGACCACCGGACCGCTGGCGTACCCGCCGGTGCCCACGACCAGATCGGGACGGAAGTCGCGGAACGCGCGGGCGATACCCAGCAGCGCCGCCGTCAGCCCAGGAATCAAGCGCCAGTTCTCCCACACGCGCGAGCGGCGGATCGGCTCGAAGGGCAGCAGTCTGTGGTTCACGCCGCGCGCCGGCAGCACCCGGGCCTCGACGCCCCTCCGCGCGCCGAGGAAGAGGATCTCCGCGCCCTGCGGCCGTGCCTCGAAAGCCCGGGCGAGCGCGAGGGCCGGATACAGATGGCCCCCGGTGCCGCCACCGGCGAACATGACCCGCGGCGCCCGCGTCACGCCGCCTCCCGGGCGCGCCTGGCGGAGCGTGCGATGCTCAGCAGCACCCCCACCGCGGCGAACGAGACGAGCAGGCCGCTCCGGCCATACGACATGAAGGGGAGGTTCACCCCGGTCGTCGGCAGGAGAGCGAGCGCGACCCCCATGTGGAGCAGCGCCGACACGACGATCAGGTTGGTCATGCCCACACCCAGGAGGTAGCCGAACGGCTCGGGCGCGGCCCGGGCGATCCGGTACCCGACCATCGCGAAGGCGAGGAACAGCGCGAGCGTCAGGGAAACGCCGACCAGCCCCCACTCCTCGCCGATCATCGCGAACAGGAAGTCGTTGTGAGGCTCGGGGAGGAAGCCGAACTTCTGGCGGCTGTTGCCGAACCCGACGCCGGTCAGCCCACCCGACCCGACCAGCTGCGGGCCTCTCGCACCACCTCGCGGAACGGTCGGCGGGAGTCGAAGGAGGGCTCCGCGGGGAGGCCGAGCACCCGCTCGCCGATGATGTTGCGCTGCACCTGGCTGGTGCCACCGGCGAT
>CAZJEH010000224.1:0-5252 GCA_964544905.1 uncultured Gemmatimonas sp. | reverse complement strand
AGTGTCCGGAATGGGTCCTGTGGAGATGGCCCTTCGTGTCACCGCCGATTACGGATGTCCCACTTTCGCCGATTGAAATGTCCCACTTTGGCTGACGAGCCGTTTATGTCACGAGCTCCTTCTTTCCAGGGGTTTTTTGTGGGGAGAGGAGGCGCCAGCCTCGTGGCACCCAGGGGGGGATGGAACTGCTTCCACAGCTCGGTATGCTGTCGCACGCGGAAGCTGTTGCCCCGGATGTTGACGACCCGCGGCAAGAGCTTTACGGGGTATTCTAGTTCAGGAAGGAGGAGCGGGCGCCGACCCTGGAAAGCTAAGCCCGGCGTTGGCGTCGAGCGGGACCATCAGATTCACGCTTGTAGCTCGCCTCTCGCCCCGGACCCTCGATCGTCGCCGGATCCGCCACTCACCTCCATGATGTCGAGGAACCGACGCGCCAGCTTCGGCCCGGTCCCCTCGTCCTCGTGCTTGAAGAAGACGAACACGTCCGACCAGTCCTGTGCGCGGATCCGCTCCGCCCAGCTCTCGAGCTCGCCCGGGCCGTACGCCTCCTTCCGCAGCCGGAGGTAGCCGTACGACGCGGTGGCGTGGAGCGGCGTCTCCTCCTCCTCGGTGTTGGCGATGCACAGGGCGAGATTGCGCGACCGCAGGACGTCCATCACGTCGTCCTCCAGCCACGACGGGTGGCGGAACTCGAACGCGGCCCGCGTCCCCTCCGGCATGTGTTCGAGGAAACGGCTTAGCCGGTCGATGTCCTTCTTCAGGTTGGGAGGAAGCTGGAAGAGGATGGGGCCGAGCCTGTCGCCGAGCAGCGAGGCCCCGCGGAGCAGGTAGGCAAGCGAGTCGTACGAGTCGTCCTTCAGCCGCTGGTAGTGCGTGATTCGCTGCGAGGCCTTCAGCACGAACCGGAAGTCGGGCGGGACAGCCTCCGCCCATGCCGCGAGGACCGTCTCCTTCGGCATCCGGTAGAACGTGTTGTTGACCTCGACGGTGCGAAAGCGCTCGGCGTAGTAGGGCAGCATCTCCGCCGCCGAGATCTTCTCGGGGTAGAAGCTCCCCTTCCACTCGTTGTACTGCCAGCCGCTGGTGCCGGTGAGGATGCGCATGGTCCTGCTCCGATCGGTTATCGGCTCGTTCATGCCATGATAACCGATCGGGGTCGAGTTCGCCTACCGGTGATGCTGGGGGAAGGAGAACGACGCAGCGGCGACCTACATGCGGGTTACCAGAAGCGCGGGACGCGATGCTCACCCGGATCTCCCCGTTGCACGCCGTAGAACGCGCCGTCGCGGTATTCCAGGATCCTGACCTTTACCCGCATGACCGCCAGCGAACCAGAACCCGAAGGCAGGCAGCCACGCGCCGGCGTCCGGCACGTACGCGATCGAGCCGGCAGATCTCACGCCGACCTCGGCGGTAAGCGCCTGCAGAGCCTTTCCTTATCTTCCTGAGCGGAGCGCCGGCACCAGCCCAGGCGGGTCATCCTTGTCTTCCCAGCGTAGCTCGGGCCAGTCGAGTGGCCCGGGTTCCTTGCCATCCCGAGCACAGCCCCAGGCCAACCGAGCGCCCCCGTCCCTTCATCCTGAGCGGAGCCCGTGCGCCAGCCCGGGCGGAGTCGAAGGATCTGCACTTTGCCCCACCGTCCAAGCCCCTCACCGCCCCCCGAGCGCCATCCCCACCACAGGGTGCGGCACGTACGGCGCCTCGATCTCTGCCACCTCTTCCGGCGATAGCTCGATCTCCAGCGCCGCCACCGCGTCGTCGAGGTGCTCCATCTTCGTCGCGCCGACGATCGGTGCGGTCACACCCGGCTTGCCCAGCACCCAGGCGAGCGCCACCTGCGCGCGGGGCACCCCGCGCCGCCCAGCCACCGCCGTCACCGCCTCGTGCACCCGCCGGTCGGCCTCCTCCATGGAGCGATAGAGCCGCTGCGCCGGGACGTCGGTCTCCCACCGCTCGCTACGCTCCTCCCAGGGTCGCGTCAGTCGCCCACGCGCCAGCGGGCTCCAGGGAATCACCCCGATCCCCTCCGCCTGGCAGAGCGGCAGCATCTCCCGCTCCTCCTCCCGATACAGGAGGTTGAGGTGCGGCTGCATGCTGACGAACCGCGCCCAGCCGTGCAGTTCCGACGTGTACAACGCCTTGGCGAACTGCCACGCGTACATCGACGATGCGCCGATGTACCGTGCCTTCCCGGCCCGCACCACATCGTTCAGCGCCTCCAGTGTCTCCTCGATCGGCGTCCCGGGATCCCACCGATGGATCTGGTAGAGGTCGACGTAGTCGGTCCCCAGCCGCCTCAGGCTGTTGTCGATCTCGGATAGAATCGCCTTCCGGGAGAGCCCCGCGCCATTCGGCCCCGGACGCATCCGTCCGAAGACCTTCGTCGCGATGACGACCTCCTCGCGCCGAGTGAAGTCCAGGATAGCGCGGCCCAGGATCTCCTCGCTTGTCCCGTCCGAATAAGTGTTGGCGGTGTCGAAGAAGTTGATGCCGAGGTCCAGCGCCCGGCGGATGAAGGGCCGGCTGCGGTCCTCGCTGAGGGTCCAGGGATGCTGCCCCCGGTCCGGCTCGCCGTAGCTCATGCAGCCGAGACAGATACGCGAGACCTCGAGGCCGGTACGGCCGAGCTTGACGTATTCCATATACGGGAGTGTTGCGAAAAAGAGACTGAACCGCGTGCCGAACGGGGAACGGCAAGGGCCCGACCCGAGCTGCGGCGGAAACCACCACTCCGCGCGGCAACCTACTGGCCGGACCAGTCCTTCGTCATCCCGCGCGCCGTTCTGTCAGCTTCGGTTGAAACTCGGGCCTCCGCGCCTTGCCCTCGTGGGAGGTGCCGAGTCGCCACTCTCCGCTCAGCCGCTTCCGTCTCCTGGGCGAACCCGGGCTGGCCGGTCCTCCACTCTCTCGGCGTCATCCCAGCCACGGCGCCTGACCAAACCGAGCGGTCCGCGGGCCCGCCCCGCTGAGCGGAGTTCGGGCGCCGGCCGGCCACTCCAGCCCTGTCACCCCGAGTAGACCCTGGGACGCCGGACCGGTCCCGTCCTTGTCCCCTCTGAGCACAACCGGAACCTACCGAGCGGGCCATTTTCCGTCTTCCTGAGCGAAATCGGGCCCGACGGCGCGGTCATCCTGCCATCCTCAGCACAGTCTCAGGGCGAACCCAGCGGCCCGCGCTTGTCATCCTGAGCGGAGCCCGGGCGGAGTCGAAGGACCTGCACTTCGCCCCGCCGGCCCGCGCGCCAACCTAGTTCCCGCCCCCGCCCGCGTTCACGTTGATATCGATCTCGTCCGGCACGTTGATCTCCGGCGCGTCCGCCGTGGGCACCTCGATGTCGATATCGCCGTCGCCTCCGCCATCGCGGGCGAAGAGGACCCAGGCGAGCAGGAGGACGACGACCACTGCCAGCAGGGCCAGGACCCACCCCATCCCTCCACCACTCCGCGGCGCTGTCTGCCGCACCTCGACGTCGGCCATGTATGCCTCCGCGTGCTGTTGTCGGCGCGGGCCCGGCCTGTTTGCGGGACCCGGGCGCGTACCTGTAGCGCAGAGCGTGCCACCCGGTGGCGACGACCCGTCAGCGCGCGTGGCGGTACATCATCTCGACCAGCTCGTCATACATCCGCTCCGCCTCGTCTTCGCCCGATCGGATAGCCGCCGCCGCGCAATGCTTCAGGTGGTTGCGCATCAGCTCACGGCCGACCGAGCGCAGTGCCTCCTGCACCGACGAGATCTGGGTCATGATGTCGGCGCAGTAGCGGTCCTCTTCGACCATCCGCTGCAGCCCGCGCACCTGCCCCTCGATCCGGCGCAGCCGCTTGAGGTTACGGTCCTTGATGGCGGGATCGACGCCGACCGCCTTGCGGCCGACGCTCTCCGCCTCTGCCACCCCGCACCCGCACGCCGCGGGCTCCATAAGTCGTTCGCTCAATTTGCCCCTCGAATCATCCAGTCGAAGATCCTCACGCGAAGCCGCGATGCCGCGAAGGGGATCGTCACCTACGCATCCGCACACTTCGCGGCGTCGCGTGAGCCCCCTGTCGTCACGCCGCCACCCGCACCCCCCGCAGCCGCAGGCTGTTCGTCACCACGCTGATCGAGCTGAAGGCCATCGCCGCGCTCGCCAGAATCGGCGACAGCAGGATCCCGAACGCCGGGTAGAGCACGCCCGCCGCGATGGGGATCGCCGCACTGTTGTAGATGAAGGCCCAGAACAGGTTCTGCTTCATCACCCGCAACGTGCTGCGCGACAGGTGGATCGCCCCCGCGACGCCGTCCAGGTCGGGACGCATCAGCACGATGTCGCCGGCCTCGGCCGCCACGTCGGTGCCGGTCCCGATGGCGATGCCCACGTCCGCCCGGGCGAGCGCGGGGGCGTCGTTGATGCCGTCGCCCACCATCGCGACGACCTCACCCGCCTGCTGGAGGCGCTCGATCTCGGCGACCTTGCCGTCCGGCAACACCTCCGCGACGACGCTGTCGATCCCTGCCTCCCGCGCGACCGCCTCGGCCGTCCGCCGGTTGTCACCGGTCAGCATCAGCACCTTGAGTCCCATCCTGTGGAGCCGCTCGATCGCCGCCCGCGACGTGGCTCGGATGGGGTCGGCGATGCCGATCACCGCCGCCGGAGCCCCGTCCACCGCCACGTACATCGCCGTCCGCCCGCGGCCCCCGAGCTCCTCGGCGGCGGGAACGAGCGGCGACGCGTCGATGGAGTAGTCCTCCATCATCCGACGGTTGCCGATCACGACTGCCCGGCCGTCGACCGCGCCGACGACGCCCATCCCCGTGCGCGACTCGAACGCCTCCGGCTGGACCCGCGCGATCCCGAGCTCCCGGGCGTGCTCCACGATCGCCTCGCCGAGTGGGTGCTCGGAAACACCCTCCAGCGAGGCGGCCAGCCGGATCAGCTCCGGTTCATCGACCGGTGCGCCGCCCGCCAGCACGACGTCGGTGACCGCCGGCCGTCCCTCCGTCACCGTCCCCGTCTTGTCGACGACGACCGTGGTCACGTCACGCGCGCGCTGGAGCGCCTCGCCGCCCTTGATCAGGATCCCCGCCTCTGCCCCCTTCCCCGTCGACACCATCACCGCGGTCGGCACCGCGAGCCCCATCGCGCAGGGACAGGCGATGATCAGCACCGCCACCGCGGCCGCGATCGCCGGGATCAGCGACGGTTCCGGCCCCGCTACGTACCACACCACGAAGGTGGCGATGGCGATCGAGATCGAGACGGGGACGAACACACCCG
>CAZJEH010000223.1:0-5322 GCA_964544905.1 uncultured Gemmatimonas sp. | reverse complement strand
GAAGGAGGACATTCCTACTTCGTCGTGAGAGGACATTTCTATTTCAATGCTACAGTCGTTTCGGCCTCCTCGGTTGACACGGCCTCCGAGAATCGCCAGACTAGTTGAGAATCAATCTCAATCTGGTCATGGCGATACCTTCCAACGCGCTTCAGGCAGCCGCGGGTGCGCTCCAGCGGATCTCCGACGCGAATCCGGGGGAGCGCGGTCGTCGCGCGTCCGTTGTCGCGCTGGTCCTGAACGCCATCCATCGACTGGGTGACGACGATGCGTCCGCGGCGTTCCTGGTGCGTCGGGCGAAGGGCGAGATCGACCGGGTCGAATCGCGGCTCGAGCGCTCGTTCCTGGCGCGCATTCTCGATCGCGGGCTGGCCAACGACGTCGAGGCGGTCGGTACGTTGCTGCTCGACTACGCCGCCGCGCTGGAGGAAGCGCGACGGCTTCCGGAGGCCGGAGCCGTGTTGGACCTCGCGCGTTCGCTCCAGCCGGAGCGTGCGGACGTGGCGTTGCTGGCGGGGCGGGTCGCGCGGTTGCAGGGTGATCCCGACCGTGCCCTGGAGCTGTACGCCGTCGCGCGGTCGCTGGACGGCGGGGACGGCGCGATCGCGAGGCTTTCGGCGATCGGCGAGGCTGTCGCGCAGGGGTCCGAGGCCAACCTCGGACGTGGGATCCGCGCGGCCGTCGCCGCAGGAGACCACGAGGCGGCCGGAGTGGGGTTGGAGGAGCGGGGACGGCTACGCCGCTCGCGGGGCGACCGTCGCGGGGCGGCGCGCGATTTCGCGGTGGCGGTCGGTCGCTACAGTGACAACGTCGATCGTGCCCGAGTTGCCCACCAGCTGGCCGATCTCTACGTCGCGGGCGGCGACCTCCTGGCGGCGCGCGAGGCCCTTCTCCTCGCGCTGACCATCGGGGATCGCACGCAGCGCGATCATGCGCGTGCCCGGCTGCACACGCTCAGCCGCGACCTGGGAGATACGCTGGGGATGCGGCGCTGGCGGTCGTACGCCCGTCCGTCGCTCGTCTCCCTGTCCGGCCGGCGCACCGTCACGCATGCCGACTCCGCCGCCCCGACCGTCGCTCGTTGGCGGGGCCGTCTCGACCGGATCCTCCCGGCCGGCTAGCAGGCCGGGGCCCCGTCCTCCCTTATCGTCACGAACACCATCAGCCAGCCCCTGAGGTAGTCACCGGGCCGGTCGATGACTGCCACGGGGTAGCAAGAGCGGACCGTCGCGGCTCGAGGAGCCGCGCGATTCCACGGCGCCCGATCACTGCTGCGTCCAACCGTGGCAGACCTGGACCGCTTCCGCCGTGCGGCTCGTGGCGGCGCCGCGGTGAAGCGTCACCACTGTCACCTCCGGTGGCGTGCCGATCCGGAACGGGATTCCCCAGAAGTTCGTCCCCGGGTTGATGTAGAGCACCGAATCGCCCCGCCGGTAGACCCCCATCGCGTGCTCGAGGAACGGCGACGCCATACTCCACCCGAGTCGGGGGATGGCCAGCTGGCCGTAGTGCGTGTGACCGCTCAGCGTCAGCGGGACCCCTCGTTCGGCGAGGGCGGGCCAGAGGGCGGGGTTGTGGGCGAGCGCGAGCGTGAACGCGCCCGGCGGGATGCCGGCGAGCGTCCGCTCCACGTCCGGGGCGACACCGGGGTCGGGTCCTCCCGGGCCTCCGCCGCGACCGGCGGGGTCTCCGAGCCCCGCCACCCAGAGCCGCTCGCCGTTCCAATCCAACGGCACGGCCTCGTTGACGAGTACCTTCCAGCCCAGCCGCTCCATCCCGTCGCGAACCGCCGACCAGCCTGCGTAGACGTCGTGGTTGCCGGCTATCGCGAAGACTCCCAGGGGCGCCCTGAGGTCGCCGAGCGCCCTGCCGAGCGGCTCGAGGTCGCCCGGGTAGTCGTCCACCTG
The DNA here is from genome assembly GCA_964544905.1 of uncultured Gemmatimonas sp. Classification (GTDB taxonomy): domain Bacteria; phylum Gemmatimonadota; class Gemmatimonadetes; order Longimicrobiales; family Longimicrobiaceae; genus WHSP01. The sequence continues at coordinate 3,415 of CAZJEH010000223.1, read as the reverse complement.
GTCACCCGTGAGGACGATCAGGTGCGGGTCGGAGCGCCTGACGGCGTCACGGATCCGCGCCAGGTGTCGTCGGGAGGTTTGCGGGCCGATGTGGAGATCCGAGAGCTGGACGATACGCAACCCATCCAGGCCCGGCGGCAACTCGGTGAAGCTGGCGTCGAGGGGCCGCAACACCAGGCGACGGGTTCCTATGTATCCACCGATGGTGGCGATGGCCAACGCGATCGACATCACCCCGACCGCCCACAATCCGCCGAGCCGCGGCTCCCCGAAGGGAAGACCGGCGAGCACGCCGAGGATCGCGGTAGCGGCCAGGACCGGCAGGAAGAGCTGACCGTACCAGAACGGTCGGAAGACCAGGATCCGCGTCAGGACGGACGGGTACCCGCCCCGCCCGAACGCACGCGCAAGCACGACCAGAGGCGCCAGCAGCAGCATGGCCACGGCCAGGATCGTGGCCCAGCCGCCGACGAGCGGGGCGAGCAGCCAGCCGAGGACGAGCCACATCGCGGCGTTCCAGGCCGTCAGGATTCCGAGGATTCTAGCGAAGGTCGACAGGGGACGGTCCGTTGATCGGGTGAATGCCGTATCGCGGGTCCGGTGAGCGAAGAGAGGTCGTGCGGACCCGCGGAGTCCGTACTACCCGATCGCTGCGACGAGGTGCGCGCGTGCGCTACGCTCTCGTATTGGGCAGGAGGATGGGGCCCCCTCCGCGCTGGGCCGGGCGGAGGGCATCACGGAGCCGTAGCGTCGCAGAGGCTCTGAGATGGCGGAGTGCGCTTTTCACGCATCCACCAGCGCCCTTCCTTCTCCAGCGTACTAGGCACTCCTCGAAAGCGCCGGGAGGCCGAACCGATCTCGCCACCCCCCAAGCTGATCGGCGGTGGAGAGATGAAGGGATCTGGCCCTAGCCTCTTGTCGAGATCGATAGGTATCAGCCCCGTCGGGCCCTCGGGACACGGCTTCTCACAGCGTTCGCCCCTCTTACGGCTCCACCCACACGCCCGAAGCGCCATCGGCCCGACGTCGCGATCGGTACATGACCACCAGGCCGCCGAGGCCCGCAAGCGTCGCCACGATGGTGACTAGCGAGCCGATCAGAGGGATGAGGCCGACGAGGAGGAGCAGCAGCCCGCCGAGCAGGAAGGCCATCACTCGCCTGCCGCGCCCTGTACCCTGCCGGCCGCGCAGCAGGAGGTCACCGATCCACACGGCCGTAACCGCGCGCGCCAGGTACAGCGAGATGACGTAGAGAACCAGGAGGATGAGCGCGAGCGGAATCCCGACGAGGGTCACCCCTACGATTCCGATCACGATGGGGAGGAGAAGAACCCAGGCGATTCCCCACGCGAGAGCGGTCATCGGGTGGTCGCGCAGCGCCGCCTCTGCCGCGCCGGCAGCCCGGGCGAACACGGCTACCGCCGCCGCGCCGGCGAGCAGGAACCCGAGCATCAGGATGATGCGGAACATCCCGATCGGGGGTTCGGGAGTCGGGGGCCGGGCCGTCACACTCCCGCCGATGGTCGCCGCGGGGTCGATGTCCGCCTCCTCGGCCGGGACGCTGTAGGTCAGATCGCCCGTGATGACGGCCGAGGGCCCGAGGCGAAGCGAGCCGCCTCTCAGGTCCACGCTCCCGTTCACCGTTCCGTCGATGACCACCTCCCCGGCAGCCGCGCGGAGGAAGCCGTCGACCGTGCCGCCAAGCTCGACGACCCCTCCGGCGAGATAGGCGTTGCCACCGATCGTCGCACCCTGCCCGACCTCGACGTGTCCGCCGGCCGCGGTGACGTTCCTGCCCACCCGGCCGGTGATGCGAACCTCGCGGCCCGCGGCGCGGACGTCTCCGGCTATGCTACCGCCGATCGCCAGCGTCTCGCCCGCGCCGAGGTAGTCACCCCCGGCGGTTCCGGAGAACGTGAGATCCTCGCCCGCGACGATGACATCGCCGGCGATGCTGTCCGTGACGTCGACGTCGGACCCCGCGCCGAGCAGGTCCCCACCCCAGCGGACGGTCACGGGATCCTCGCCCGGCGCACCATCGCCGCCTCCACAGCCGGCGAGTCAGATCGTGCCGCAGATCGATAGGATGGCCAGCCGTCCGCCGTGGCGCAGGTACTGGGAACTCATCGGCCGACCTCCTCGCGCTGGGTGCAAGGGAGTGCTCTCCGGTTCTGCGTTTTCCGTGTGACCGCGTCCTGCCCGCAGGATGGGGACCAGCGGGGCGGCGGAACAGGGGTACGACCGCGGGCGGGGAAGTCTACGAGTCCGGAAACCGAAATTGTGTCACGGGCCGTTGAAGGTGCCGCTACGTCTATGCAGACCAGCGACAGCGATCGGTTCCCGCCGAGCGACGATGTGGAGATGGCCGTGCCGAGTTGCCGGCGCGGCTCGCAGACGCCTGAACTCGTCGCATCATCGGCGATTCGTCAGCGTGGAGACGGGCCGGAGAAAGAGGGGCGTGGAAGGAGGACGAGGACATCAGCCGGCGACGCAGCCTGCCGGGCGAGGACGAGTGCCTACGCCAACGGTCGTCACTCCTTGGCGTCCGTCGCCTGACACACCGGGCAGAAGTACGTGCTGCGATGCATGTCGCCCTGCATGATCCGCTCGATACTGGCGCCGCAGTCGAGGCAGGGCTTCCCGTTGCGCATGTAGACCCACAGCCTTGTCGACGACGGCGTGCCGCGCCGCCGCAGCGGCACCGAGGTGCGCCGCCGGGTCAGCAGGTTGAGCCGCATCAGCTCGGCCGCCCGCGTGTAGACCTCGCGCACCTTCGCCGGTGGAACGTCACGCATCCGGGTGCGGGGGTGGATGCGGGTCTCGAAGAGGACTTCGCTCTTGTAGACGTTCCCGATTCCGGCCGCGATCCGCTGGTCCATCACGACGTCGCCGATCTCCCGGTCGGCGTGGGCCGGTAGTGTCGCGCGGCGGACCGCTTCGTCGATGTCCGGGGGATCGGCGAGGAGGTCGGGCCCCAGCCGCGAGAGTCGTGGATGCGCGCGGACCGCGGAAGCCCGCATCAGCTCCGCCGTGTACGCGCCCGCGCAGACGTACGCGGTGTCGCCGACTACCAGAACCGCCCTGGCGCCGGCAGGCAGGCGCTCCTTCACGTGTCGCCGCACCCAGCTGCCCTTCATCCCCAGGTGGATGCGGAGCACCCACTCACCGATGTGGATCAGCAGATGCTTGCCGCGCGCCTCGACGCGGTTCACCGTGGCACCGGCCAACTCGGCGACATCCCCACGGTCGCTCAGGTACAGCCGCGTCAGGGTGCGCCCGACGAGCTCCCGGCTCAGGACGCGCGCGTTGCGGTGGACGGTATCGCCTTCGGGCATGGTCTCGTAGTGCTAAACACGAACAGCGGGTCTCACGCGAAGCCGCGAGGCCGCGAAGGGACTGCCAACTGCAGGGCATC
>CAZJEH010000222.1:0-5355 GCA_964544905.1 uncultured Gemmatimonas sp. | reverse complement strand
AGATCACGCTCTGCAATTCCTGCGGGCAGCGGATCGAGAAGCATCTGAAGAGGGCGATCCCGAAGCGGCTGATGACGTTCGAGCCGGTGCTCGAGTCGGCGCTGCGGAACTGAGGACGGAGCGGCGAGGTCGGTGAAGTCGGGGAGGCGGTCGGTTGTGGCCGTTGCTCCCCGGTCGGAAGGAGCCTATTTCTCAGAGGTGGGCCGGATCCCGCGCAGGCGTCCGGGAGTGCGACGTGCACGAGCGGACGGGCGTGGCGGCGCCGATCATCGGATGCGCGAGTGGAGCATGAAGCTCCCTCATCAGGCCCCTGGAGTGGAGCACCGGCGACGCGGCTCGAGGGTGGGCAGGCTGGCCGCCCTTTCGGCCGTGGGGGCCGGCTCCACATCCGCAACGACCCTTCTGTGGAGGCTTCCTGATGCGCAAGACCGCCGTTGCACTCGTCACCCTGGTGGCGACTTCCGGATGTGGGGGTGAGGCCGAACAGCCCCCCATCGAAACCCAGCCTGAAATCGGGGCCCCCGCCGCCGCGGCGGAGCTACCGGAGCGAATCGTCGCGGAGCGCGGGGGCTTCATCCCCGAAGGCATCGAGTACGATGCAACCACCGGCCGCATCCTCACCGGCTCCCTGACGGAAGGGACGATCTTCCAGATTCACCCCGATGGGCGGGTGACGCCCGCGATCACTGACCCCGAGCTGGTGTCATCGGTGGGGATCGAGGTCGATCCGGTGCAGAACCGGCTCCTCGTGGCGAACTCCGATCGCGGCGCGTTCGATGGCTCCAGCCAGGGCCAGGCGAAGCTCGGAGTCTACAACCTCGCAACGGGGGAGCGGCTGGCGATGGTGGACCTCGGCGCGTCCATCCCGAATCGTCCGGCCGACGCGACACATTTCGCCAACGACGTCACGGTCGCGGAGGACGGCACGGCGTACGTCACCGACACGATGCAGAACGTCATCTACGAGGTGACTCCGGACTATCAGGCGTCGGTGCTGCACCGCTTCCCTCCGACCGAAGGGCTCGGACTGAACGGAATCGTGTACCACCCCTCCGGCTATCTGATCGTTGCCGGTGGTTCCACCCTCTACAAGGTACCCGTCGACAACCCCGCCGCGACTACCGCTGTGTCGATGCCCGAGTCGGTGGAGGGGCAGGATGGCCTCGTCTGGCTGCCGGATGGGAGGCTCGTCATCACCAGCAACTCGGAGAACCGGGTGGTCGCGCTGAGGAGCAACGACGATTGGGCGAGCGCGGAGATCGCCGGCGTGGCCCCCTTCGAAGGTCAGGGCACGACGGCGGCCGTGGCGGACGGCGACGTCTACGTCGTGCAGCCGCACTTCGCCGACCAGGATCCGCCGGTCGTCCTGCGTGTCACCTTCCAGTAGAGCGGCGATGCGCTCCTGAGATCGATCGGCCCCGGCCTGGCGGCGCGGACCAGGGTTTCCGCCAAGGCGCTCTGGCCGGGCGATCGATGTAGGGAGGCCCGGTTTTTTTGTCCTCGTCCCGGTGACCCGCGGCGAAACCCCGCGGGACCGGAAAGAGACCCCCCATCAGAAGATCCGCGGCTCCCAACGGTTCGTGCTTCCAATGGGAGCCGCGGATCTGTCCGTGACCTGCTGACGACGCCGTCTTCCGCGCGACCTACCCGCTTAGACGACAGGGTCAGGCGTCGACGACCTCGCTACCACCCGGCTGCCTGACCGTCCTTTCGGTGGTCGGAGCCCGCCCGATAGACCCCGTTGACCGGATGGTCCTCCGTGATGCTCTCCGGCCCGAAGCTGGGCTCGGGAAGCGTGGGGTCGACGGTGAAGAGGATCCCCTGGTACCCACCCACGCTCCCCCCGTCGACGCTGCGCACCTCGTGTCCCATCGACGATAGCGCGTCGCCGACGAGGTCGTAGAGAGGGGCCTCCAGCGACAGCACGTTGGACCGCTGATTGTGGGTGAACCGCGCGGCGTCGGTTGTCATCTGCACGTTCATGCCGTGGTCGATGAGGTTGACCATGTGCTGAGCGTGAGTTTCCGGCTGTACGCTACCTCCCATGTTCCCGAAGGTCATGAGAGGGTTGCCGTCCCTCATCACGAATCCGGCGATGATGGAGTGGAACGGCCGCTTGCGAGGGGCGACGACGTTCGGGTGCGCCGGATCGAGGGAGAAGGGTGCTCCGCGGTTGTGCAGGACGAACCCGTAGTCCGGTACCGTGACCCCGCTCCCGTAAACGGCGAAGACGCTGTGGATCAGCGATACCATGTTGCCCCAGCGATCCGCCGTCGTCAGATAAATCGTACCTCCGTCGAGACCGCCCGTGACCGACGGTTCGGAGGCCCGCTTCGGATCGATCCGATCACAGAGTGTGCGGGCGTACTCCTTGGAAAGGAGCCGGTCGACGGGTACGTCGACGAAGTGGGGGTCAGCGTTGTACGCGTGCAGATCGGAGTAGGCGAGCTTCTTCGCCTCGACCATGAAATGCCAGTAGTCGGGGCTGGAGGGGCCCAGCCCGGCGAGGTCGATGCCGTGGACGGGCGCGCACACCTCGAGGATGTTCAGCATCTCGAGCGCGGCGAAGCCCTGTCCGGGCGGGGGGAGCTGAAAGATGTCGTAACCGTGGTAATTCGTGGTTACGGGCTCCACCCATTCCGGTTCGAACTCGGCGAGGTCCTCTTTCGTCATCACGCCGCCGCCCGCCTGGATCTTGGCGACGATGGCGTCCGCGATCTCGCCCCGGTAAAAGACGTCCGCACCCTCGCGCTGCAGCAGCCGCAGGGTGCGGGCGAGGTCCGGATTACGAATCAGTGAATAGAGCGCCGGCGCTTCCCCCTCCTCCAGGAAGGTACGGTTGGAGTCGGGATCGCGAGCCAGCTTCTCGATCGAGTTCACCAGGTCCGAGTGCCGCCGCTCCGCCTGACCCCAACCTTCCTCGGCGATCCGGGCAGCTCTCTCGAAGGTCTCCTGGAAGGTCATCGTCCCGAAGCGTTCGAGGAGCGCATCATAGCCGGCGATCGCCCCCGGAACCGTCACGGCGTTCACGCCCGAGCCGGGCATGCTCTCGAGACCCTGTGAGGTGAAGAACTCCGGCGTCCAGCCGGCGGGTGCCCACCCGGCGGAGCTGAGCGCATAGAGCTTCTTTTCTCGGGCCACCCACACGAGTGCGAAGAGGTCGCCCCCGATGCCCGTGTCGTTCTGCGAGGTCACGTCGAGAACGGCGCCGGTCGCGACGGCGGCATCGATCGCGTTGCCCCCCTGCCGGAGGATCTCCAGCCCCGCCTGTACCGCGAGCGGATCGCTCGTCGCCACCATGCCGTGGCGCGCGAGTACCTCCGAGCGTCCCTGCCCTGCCCAGCCCTGCGCACGCGTACCCGGGACCGCCGGAATTTGAGCGGCGGGGTTGTCCGTGCCGGAGGTGGGGTTGCCGAACGCATTCGGCGACTGAGCCGCCGCCACGACCGGCGACGACACGAGCACGGCGGCGCACAAGCGCGCCAGCCAGGCCGAGCGGACCCTCACCACTCCTGCTTCAGCGCACATCCTGGCCTCCCCTTTCCGATGGTCGGCTCGTCGAACGCGAGAGACGGTTATGCGGCCGGCGTCTCCGCACGCGACAAAGCCCGGGATCGTCGTGGCGGCACCCTGCCACCCGCACGGAACGGAACTACTGCCGAAGAGACCCTCCGCGGCACCTCCGGGAACCGGTACCGCTGGGCGGGCGGGGCGGCTGGTCGGCCGCCCCGTATGGACCGATCTCACGAAAACGGTGGACGACTGTTCGGCGATCGGCAATCCTAGAATGTGGAGCGGTGACGCGCCCCGCAACCACGCCATCGACGATAGTACACTTTCCAATCTCACCGATTCTATACGGGGGAGACGCGCTCTGGCGGCGCTCCTCGCCCGAGCGGAATGCTGGCCGTGAACCACGTGCGGCGGCAGGCGTTGGCGATGTCGCGCTGGTGCCCATGACGGAAGGATCCACGAGATCGTACCTGACCTGACCTCGCGGATCCGGACGGTGTGGGCTTCCACGAGGCCCGGCCCGGACCCTGGAGATCTGGGCACTACGTCGGATGGGCCGACCCGCCGCTCTCGAACGTTGTCGCGGTGCCTACGGGCCCGGGTCGCTGGGGTCTCGGATCCCTCATCGGCCGTGGCGGTTTCAGCCGATCCCGGCTCGACGCAGCGCTGATTCGCAGGGTTCTCTTCGCCCTCAGGAAGGCCGTCGTCCAAAGACCTTCTCGGCATGCAGGTCCACCCGAAGCAGCCGTCACGATGGCGATATCCCTCACCGCTCCCCCCATCCAGCTGGCCCAGCCCGCGGTCTCCCGGAGCCCGGCTCCAGCGATCGCCGATTCCTGAAGGACCTCGATGCCGCCGAGGACGCGGTGCAGGAGGCCTTCGTCCGACTCTGGGCAAGACGCACGCACTGGGTACCGCGCGGGAGCCTGCGGTCCTTCCTGTACAGCACCGTGAAGAACCTCGTCCTGCAGGAGTTGGAGAAGCGCTCGGTCCGTCGGCGCTGGCGAGAATCCCAACCCCTCGATGACTCCCTCTCGCTTTCGATCCTCGAGGACATGGACGCGGACGCGCTGGAGCAGGACCTGGTTTCGGCCATCCGAGAGCTCCACCCGCGACGCCAGGAGATCCTGATTCTCGCCCGGTTCCATGGCCTGACCTACATGCAGATCGCCGAGGTCATGGACATCTCGAGGCAGACGGTGGCTAACCAGCTGAGCGCCGCGATGCGAGAGCTCCGGGAAGCACTGTCCAGCCACCGGAGTGACTGACCGCCCGAGCCGTCCCGACAGCGGAAGGTCGCTGCTGTCCGACGCGTTGGTCCCCGACGGCGCATCCATCGCGCCACTCATGGAATCCGAGAAGCCGCGGACGATCGATAATGGACCATCTGATCATCGAGTTCCTCCAGGGCACCGCTTCACCCGCCGCCGTGCGTCGACTCGACGAGTGGCGGAAAGCGTCCCCTTCGAATGAACGGCATTTCGAAGAGGTCGCGCTGATCTGGCGCAGGCTGCGCGAGGGGGAGGTCGGCACCGTACCGCCCCCACCTCGAGCCATCGTTCAGCTCTCGGACCGGATGGCGCGGATCGGCAGCGGCGAGCCACCGCGACGTCTGGCAGTGTTCCGGTTCGGGGGGATCGCGGCGGCCGCCATGGTTCTCGTCTTCGGTGCGCGCGAGTACCTCCAGCAGCAGTCCGCCCCGGAAGCGTCGGCGCTCAGGGAGGTGTCGATCTCCACCGGGCCCGGAGAAAGCAGCACCACGATCCTGTCCGATGGCACCGTGGTCCACCTCGGCGCTGAATCTCGCCTGGAAGTTCAGCCTTCGGTGGAGCGGCGTGAGGT
>CAZJEH010000221.1:859-5387 GCA_964544905.1 uncultured Gemmatimonas sp. | reverse complement strand
GCTCGCAAGGAAGAGCGCGAGTACCGAGCCGGCATACCAGAAGGCGAGACGCAGTCGGATCGTCACGATGTGCGTCCTTGCGGCACCGGGGCGAGGCGGTACCCAGCCCCTCGGATGGTCTCGATCAGCGGCGTTTCGCCGGGCGCATCCACCTTCCGTCGTAGTCGCGCGATGTAGACGTCGATCACGTTGCTGAACGGATCGAAGTTGGCGTCCCATGCGTGGTCCCCGATCTGCTCGCGAGTGACCACCCGGCCGGGGTTTCGCATCAGGTACTCCAGCACCGCGAACTCCTTGGTGGTGAGCGGGATCGGGCGCTCTCCGCGACGGGCAGTTCGTGCGCCAGTGTCCAGCTCCAGATCCCCGACCCGCAGGGTAGTGGGCAGCGGGTCCGCTGGCCGACGCAACAGCGCGCGGATACGGGCGATCAGCTCGCGCGTGGAGTACGGCTTGACCAGATAGTCGTCAGCCCCAGTCTCCAGGCCTCCGACCCGGTCTTCCACGCCATCTCGGGCCGTCGCCATCAGGATCCGGGTGGGTGTGCCCCGCGCTCGCAGAGCGCGGCAGACCTCCACGCCATCCAGGTCCGGCAGCTGAAGGTCGAGCACGATCACGTCGTACGGGTAGACGGCGGACTCGTACAGCGCATCCTCTCCACCGGTAACCGCATCGACGGAGTACCCGGCCTCGCGGAGCTGTGCCGCAACGTTGTCCGCAAGGCGTCGATCGTCCTCGACCAGAAGGATTCGCACGTCAGTCGTCCTCGAGCTCAGGGGAAACGCGGAAGCAGGCGAACGGGGCCGCCCAGGGCTGATCGGCCGGAACGGCGGATGGGAATGCTCGCCTTCCCGCAAGATGGGACGGCTGCGGGAGGGGAGTGTCAGGAGAAGTGACGCTGTGAAGTGGGGACTTTCCCGGCAGGGTCGCGGCGTCCGGGCTGGTACGGTCTCACTCGCGAGTGCCAGCGTTGATGGCAGTCACGAGGTGGACCATCTTTGACAGACCCGCCGCAACGCATGCTCAACAGCCCATGATAGAGCTGCCGTTCCTCAGGCAGCGACGGGTAGACGTAGATCCGGGCGGGAACGGCGATGGGGGGCGAGACGGCGCCGCGGACGGCGACATGACCTCAGGAGCACCGCGAAGACTCAGAACCCCATCGACGACTCGACGGAGTGCGCATCAAAGCCACGAAGAGCTCCAGGGGAGGCAGTTCCGATCGGGGACCGAGCCATACTTCTTGCTGGACGATGACCGGCTTGTCATCTATGTGTACTCCAAGCCCCGCCGACCCAGGGAGGTAGGCACAGCGTAAGCGGCAGCGTCCCGCGCGGAAGGAACCCGAAGGCGAGAAGGGGTTGAACGCGAGGGATCGCCGCCATCGCAGCCGCCGCCCGCTCCAAAGGAGGCACACCTTGCTACCCACCTCGCTGTTGGTGGCCCTCGCCACCGTCGCCATGACCCTGATCCCGGCACTGGTCCTGTTCTGGGCGTGGCGAAAAGGACTGTTCCACGATCTCGATGGGCAGAGCCGGGTCATCTTCGATGAGCGTGACCTCCGGGTGAAGCGGCCCTGGGAGTCGGATGTGGAGCAACTGGAGCGAGAGGTCACGTACGGTCCCGCGGAGCCAGCGCGGCCGGGCGAATGGGGTGGCGCGGATCGAGGAGGGCCGCGATGACGGCCGTTCCGGGGGACCAGCTGGCCAGCGCCGACGTCGTCGGACGGCTCACTCCCCAGGAGGTCGAAGCCGTCGCGGGCTCACGCGGGCTGGCGCCCGAGGATCTCGAGATCCGGCTGCGCGCGGACGCGTCGAGTCGCAGGGCGGTGCTGGCCCTTTTCGCGGTGGCGATTGGCTGGCTGCTGGTGGGTTCGATCTTCGGGGACATCGCGAGCATCAAGCTGCACACACCCGAGTTCCTGACGAACCACGCGTGGCTCACCTTCGGCCGGGTGCGTACGGCCCATCTCCACGCGGTGAATTACGGGTGGGGTACGGCTGCCCTCATCGGCATGTCGCTCTGGTTGATGCCGCGACTCGTGCACTCCGAGCTCAAGGGGGCACGTTTCGCGATCGTGGGCGCCGTGCTGTTCACGATCGGCGTGGCCATAGGCGTCGTCGCCGTGCGCGCGGGATACAACGACGGGATGGAATGGCTGGAAGCGCCGCGCTGGGTGGCGGGTCCGTTCCTCGTCATCGGCGGCGGCCTGATCGGTCTGTCGCTCTTCTGGACCGTCGTGTCGCGGGAGTCCGAGCACCTCTACGTCAGCGTCTGGTACATCCTGGGCGCCTTCATCTGGTTCCCCATGCTGTACGTGGTGGGCAAATGGCCGACGTACAACGGCGTCGAAAGCGCCGCGGCCAACTGGTTCTTCGCCCACAACGTCCTCGGCTTCTGGCTCACCGCGATGAGCCTCGGCGGAGCATACTACTTCATCCCGAAGGTGCTCGGCCGACCGATCTACAGCTACCAGCTGTCCATCGTCGGCTTCTGGTCGCTCGCCATGTTCTACTCGCTGAATGGCATGCACCATCTGGTCGGCGGACCGCTGCCGACCTGGATGATCACGACGTCGATCGTCGCCAGTGTGTTCATGTTCATTCCGGTGGCGGCAACGGCGATCAACCTCCACATGACCGTGGTGGGCAGGTTCGGAGCGATGCGGTACAGTCCGACCCTTCGCTTCGTGGTGATCGGAGGGTTGGCGTACACGGCGGTTTCGCTCCAGGGATCGTTCACCGCGCTGCGCGAAGTGAACCGAGTCACCCATTTCACGCACTGGACGGTTGCCCATTCACACGTGGGCGGGTACGCCTTCGTGACCTTCCTGGCGTTCGGGGCGATGTACTACATCGTTCCCCGGCTGCTCGAACGTGAATGGCCGAGCGAGCGGCTGATCCGCTGGCACTTCAACCTCGCACTCGGGGGAGTCGCGCTCTACGTGGTGGCCCTGTCGTGGGCGGGCGTCGTACAGGGCCTCGCGCTGCTCGACCCGTCCCTTCCCTTCGAGGAGTCCGTGCGCCGCACCATTCCGGGATTGTGGGGGCGTTCGCTGGCCGGGCTGATCCTCACCGCTGCCCATTTCATCTTCGCGTACCACTTCTGGCTCATGGTACGGCGGCCCGAGCGGGCAGTGCGTGTCCGGCCCCCCTTCCACGACGCGCGGCCGGTGCTGTATACGACCCGAGCGGAAGCGGGGCGGCGATGAAGATGTCCGGCGATTTCATGGCGCGCTCGTCGCTCGTCGCCCTGGGCGCCTTCGCGATCATGGCCAGCGCAATCACGATCCTGGTCGTGATCCCGAAGATCATGCTGAGGCAGGTGCAGGCGATGCCCGAGTTGCAGCCGTACACCGAGGAGCAGCTCCGCGGCCGGCAGGTGTACATCCAGAACGGCTGTCTCTACTGCCACTCGCAACAGATCCGCGACCCTGCCTTCACCACCGACGTCGACCGCGGCTGGGGTAGCCGGCCCACCGTGCCCGAGGACTACGTCTACGATCGACCCCATCTGCTGGGGACGATGCGCACGGGCCCGGACCTGATCAACGTCGGTCAGCGAATTCCCAGCGAGGACTGGCACCTCCTCCACCTGTACGACCCACGGGCGCTCGTCGCCTGGTCCACCATGCCGGCGTTTCCCTTCCTCTTCGAGGAAAAGAGCCCGGAGGAGGTCGGGGAGAACGATCGCGTCGTGCCGACGTCGGGACCGCGCGCGAAGGAGGGGATCACGGTGGTCGCGAAGCCCGACGCGCTCGCGCTCGTCGCCTACCTCATCTCCCTCGATCGACAGTACCCCGTCGCGGACTCTCTGCGTGCGACGGACCAGGTGGTCGTCGGCACACGAGGCGGAATGGGGGACGGACCATGAGCGAAGCGAGCGGGTCGGGCCAGCCTCCGGTGCCCGAGCCGGGTTCCCATTTCGATCTTCAGCCCGACGTCGAGCGACTCCATCGCCCCATCACCCGGGAGCCGCGCGACCCGATCGAGGGGCGGGAGCCGGTGCCCTGGTTCTTCACGGTCGTCGTGGCCCTGGCTCTCTTCTGGGGCGGCTGGTACCTCGGCCGGTACAGCGGCGAGTTCGGGGTGGCCACACACGTGGCGCTGCGCGGGCGCGACGCCGGCACGGCGGCCAGCGTCAGGGAACAGACCGAGGCCGCGATGACGGACCCTGTGGCCGCGGGGCAGCGCATCTATGCAAACAACTGCGCCAGCTGCCATCAGGGGTCGGGGGAGGGGATCCCCGGCGCCTTCCCGCCTCTGCACGGTTCCGAGTGGGTGACCGGCAGTCCGGAGACGCTTACGCGCATCCTCCTGCACGGTCTGCAGGGGCCCGTCGAGGTGGCGGGGCAGAGCTACAACGGGGTGATGCCGGCATGGCGGGATCTGTTGAAGGACGAAGAGATCGCCGCTGTGGCGACCTTCCTGCGCCAGCTCGGCTCCAATTCCGCGCCGCCCTGCCGAAGATCCCGGCAAGCTGGACGAATGCTTCCGCGCGGGCGAGGCTATTCGTGTGCTGCTCGAACGCG
>CAZJEH010000221.1:0-849 GCA_964544905.1 uncultured Gemmatimonas sp. | reverse complement strand
CCACCCACTGGACCGCTGACGAGGTCGTCCAGGCCGAAGCTGAAGCCGGTCCTGACTCCGAGCAACCGGCATCCGCCACACCGGATGGAGGAGCGTGATGACGTCAACGGGAGAGCCCAGGGAGCCAGGCGACGAGGGCCGGGCAGCGACGCATGCGCAGGTCGTCGCCTCCGCGGCCGCCAGTGGAGTGGACCTGCGCGAGCCGCTGACCGTCACCGCCCTGTTCGACGATCGGGCGAAAGTCGAAGCCGCCATCGACGCCCTGTATCTGGCAGGGACGCCACGCGACCTGGTGGAGGTGGTGGTTTCGAGCAAGGCGGCCGAGCGGTACTACGGCGATGCCGGCACCAAGATTCGTCGTCCGAGGCGGGAAACCTACCGCTACGCGGGCATCGGCGGACTGCTCGGTTTCATCTTCGGGGTGGTCTTCGGCCTCATCATGGTGGCGCTCCCCGGAATCGAGGAGGCGGGTGGCCTGGCGCTCGTGCAGGTCTTCGGGCCCAACATGGCCACCGTGGGGGGAGCGGCGATCGGTGCCGTGATCGGGTACTTTCGGCCTCAGCGGCCGAACCCTCGATACGCGCGCGCCGCGGAGGAGAGCGATTCCATTCTGCTCGCCGTGGCGACACGCAACCACGAGGAGGCTCGGGTGCTGGGGGAGCTCGTCACGGCGCACGGGGGGCGGCGGGTGCAGGTGCAGTAGCGAGGATGGCGAGATCGGTGGCTCCTGTTGCTGGGCGGGTTCTCAGCCGAGGGTGGCCGGTGCGCCCGGACGGTCTGTAAAGCGGATCTGTGCACGAAACGCAGGTCGTTCTATCTTGGCCTGGCGGAGCGAGCACATCCCTCGTT
>CAZJEH010000220.1:0-5487 GCA_964544905.1 uncultured Gemmatimonas sp. | reverse complement strand
GAGGACTGGTCGACCTACGAAGGCGTGGTGAGCCTGTAGTCTCTCGTGCTCGGGCCCGGCCTGCGCCGGGATGACGATGGTGGGTTTCGGTTGCACCCGACGAACACCGGGCCCGTGCGACGAAGGGCCATCGGGCAGTTCCGACACACTCTCGAAAGCCGGGATGACGATTGGGGATACGGCGCCGTAGGCCGCTCACCGTTTCGTGCCAGCGCAAACGGGACTGGATCGACGGTTTTGACACAATCTCCTGCGCCGGGATGACGATGGTGGTTTCGTTGCACCCGACAAACACCGGGCCTGTGCGACGAAGGACCATCGGGCAATCTGACGCAGCCTAGAAGGCTTTGGAAAGGAAAACCGCCGCCAGTTGGCCCGGCGGCGGTTTTCGTGGTCCGTTCCCATCCCGAAAGGGTTCCGACCACTGCACGCGAGAATCGCGTTCTCGTTCACCCGCCCGGCTTCACCTGCCCCCGGATCTCTCCGGCCGGCAGCTCGACCGTGTGAACGTTCACGTAAGCGCTGTCGACGTTCATCAGCCGTAGCAACTCGCTGAAAGGAGCACCCGCGAGCGGCCCGACGAAGTTGGCCGCGGTGATCACGCCAGTGGCCAGAACGCCGCTCGTCCGACCGAAAATGGTGTCGGGTGGCGGACCGCTCTCCGGGTACAGCCACACGATGATCGGCCCGTTTTTCCCCTCCACCTCGCGGTGGATGTGGGACATGTGCAGGTCTTCGAGGTTGGCGACGTTCAACTGGTAGGTGAAGGATTGACCGTCGGGGGAGAGCTGGAACCGGGCGTTGCCGCGGCTGCGACTGTCGTTGGCTGGAACTTCATCCGCGCCGGAGAGGATCGCCACCTAGTTCTTCGGGATCGCTCGCCTGGCGTTCAACGCCTCACCCGCCTGAAGCGACGGAGACACCGACGGTGGCTGCTCGGCACACCCGACCAGCGCCGCCACGATCAGGAACGCTGCTCTCTTCATCGCCGACCTCCCGAGGTAAGGGGCGGAATACGCTCGCGGAGTTTGATCGCGAGCGGAGACAACGGGGCGGAGGACGGTACCTGCCATCCTCTCCACGGTCGACCTGTGCCGGCATCGGGAAGCGGCGGAGCATGACGTGCCCGCCGCCCAGGACGTCGGTGTGACGCCTACGGCGTTACGACGATCGTGCCCTGCATCGTCGGGTGGGGAAGGCAGAAGTAGGTGTAGGTGCCCGGCTCGTCGAAGCTTCGCCGGAAGCGCCCCCCTTCCTCGATCAGGCCACTGTCCCAGGCACGATCCGTCTCGGTGACGGTGTGCACGGTCGGGTCGAGGTTCACCCATTCCACCGTCTGTCCCTGACGGATCGTCACGCGCGCCGGGGAGTAGGCGAGCTGTCGAATCTGGACGACCGCGGCGACGGAGTCCGCGGCGGCAGGTGGTTCGACCACCGACACCGGGTTGAAGATGCGTGCCCAGCGAGCCGACCCGCCGAACGGAACGGTGAACGCGAAGCCGAATCTGACCGGTTCCTGTCCAATCACCTTCTTCCGGGAAGCGCCCTGCAGCGTGTGGGCGCCGGTGTTCGTCACCTGGAGTGATAGCGTGTGCGGGGAGGCAGGTATCTCGATCGCCACGGCGGCGCTCCACGCGGTCGGGATGGTATCGGTCGTGAGGACCCGCCCCACGTCGCCGGTGATGCCGAGATACTGCGTGATGCGGAGGCCGGCGCCCACAGCACCGGCTGCTCCGGCATCATCGGTTCCAAACATACTGCTGAAGCCGCGTGCTTCACCGAAGAGCTGGAACCTTCCGAGCCCCAGCCTGAGGTCGAGCGCACCGTCAGCGCTTTCCGCCGCGGTGTTGTATCCGCCCATCACGGCCATGTCCACGGAGGAGGCGAGCCGGAACGGTCGCTTCAACCAGAGTTGGACTTCGTTGTCCGTGATCGCCGACGGAATCGCCTCGCTGTACGACGTGTAGTCGAGCCCGGCGGTGAGCCCGAGGGGCAAAGCGGCCGCCAGGCTGAGCGTCGGGAAGCTGATCACCTCGTCCCCCCCGTTCACCAGCTCGAAGCGGTGAGACAGGATGAACGCCGCCCCGTTCTCCAATCCCCACACTCCGTGGATGTTCGGAGAGCGCTCCAGAACGGACTGGCCATTCAGGCTACCCGCCAGAAGAACGGCGAAGGCGGCGGCGATCACGAAGCTTCGCATGATGGCTCGAACTTCAGTCGGCGGTGACGATGATGGTGCCCTGCATGCCCGCGTGGAGCTCGCAGTAGTAGGCCCACGTGCCTGGCACTTCGAGCTTCACCGTGAACCTCTGACCGTTGGTGGTCATGTCCTGCTTCTCCCACTGGGTATGGTTGTCTGGCGTGATCGTGTGCTCGATCGCCAGCGTATTGATCCACGTCACTTCCGTCCCGCGCGAGACGGTGATGGTTGGAGGATCGAACGTGCTCGCCAGCAGCTCGATCTCGGCCGTCTCTACCGGATCGGTGGTCTCGTTGCACCCGGCGAACGCTAGAAGAGCCAACCCAATCAACAGTCTACGCATCGAACTTTCGCTCCTTGGCCTCGTGGGCCTTCAGGGAGTTGTCGTGGCGGTGCGGGACGCACCGGTAGAACGACGTTGAAGATAGAAGGCAACGCCTGTTCCGATATACCCCACGCGCGGCGCCAAGTGAGAAAACCCACTGGCGTGGCTGGATTTAGCGCGGGGAACAGACCGCGAGGACGTGGCAGGAAGCTGTCTTGAATCGAGACAGTCAGCTGTCCGGCGGGGTGATTTCAGGCAGCATCTCGCGGACGACGCGGGCATCCTCCTCCGCGCCGAGGCGGGTGAACGCATCGGCCGCCCGGGCCAGCGCCGAGGCCGCACGCTGCGGGTCGCCGAGAGTCAGCCAGATCCGGCCCCGATCCCGCTCCACCTCGGCTTCAAGCAGGAGGTCCGGGTGCTTCTTGATGATGTCGTTGGCGCGATCGAGCCGTTCCAGCGCCAGCTGGATGTCGCCGCGTGCCTCGGCGGCGATCGCGAGAACGCGGAGCGCGTTGGCGGCTCCCCCGGGGTCCTGCATCGCCTCGAGGGTCTCGAGCGCACGCGTGGCGATCACCTCCGCCAGTTGCCCGTCACCGGCCCGCGCGCGCAGGTAGGCGCGTTCGGTTTCGGAATGCGCGATGACGTCGTCGCTCCGGGTGTCTTCAGCGTAGCGGATCGCGGTGGCGTAGTGCTGCTCCGCATCCTCCGGGAAGCCCAGGTCGCGATAGGAGATGCCCAGGTTGTAGTGCGTCTGCGCAAGACCCCTTGTGTGACCCAGTCGGTAGTATGCGGCGAGCGAGCGCTGGTAGAAGGTCAGGGCCAGGTCGCGGCGCCCACGAACGCTCGCGAGTACGCCGAGGTTGTTGCTTGCCCGGGCCGCGAACTCGTCGTCCTGCCACTCCGTGGACAGTTCCAGCAGCCGTTCGAACCGCTTCTGCGCCTCCTCCAGATCCCCGGACTCGTACGCCAGCATCCCGACCAGGTTGATCGCCCGCAGCTGGAGTCGACGGTCGGCCGAGCGCGCCGCGCCGCTGTCCGCCTGACACGCGAGCGGCATCGCTTCCGCCGTACGACCAACGCGCCGGAGCCCGTCCGCCACGAGGTACGCGAGTTCCGGCTTGGTCGCCAGTTCATCGACGGAGCGGTCCTCGGCGAGGCGCGCGAGCTCCGGCCAGTGGCGGAGCCGCGCAAGCTCGCGGGCTCGTTCGAGCGAACGGGTCAGGGGGTCGGGTCGCGCTCTGGGCAAGCCGGTACGATCAGTCGCTGGCCAGCATGTAACGGGTGAAGCCGTCGACGTCGGCGTGAATCTCCTGATTCTCTTCGTCACGCTCCGACGGCACCTCCACCCACGGCTGAGTTACGCGTTCCTGACGCCAGAGCGTGAACGTCTTCACGAAGTTCTGGTCAAGGGAGTTGACCACTCCGTCGCCGTTGGCGTCAGCCGCGATCCACGCGTAGCGGATCTCCACCCGTGCGGGGGCGGCGGGATTGAATCGCAAGCCGTCGGGGTCGAACTCGAACAGGTACAGCTCGGGGTCGATCACTCGAAGCGTCACAAGCGCCGAGTCGCCTTGCTGGAACACGCGCCCATCGGGGTGGCGGAGCGGTGCGTCCGGCGGAACGATGAAGCGGATGCACTTCCCGCTGTAGCCGGGGGCTGCGTATCGAATCTCGACCTCTCGCCACTCACCTCTGACGATCCAGAACGTCGCCTCCATCCGTTCAAGCGGAGGAGCATTCGGATCGACCTTCACGGGTGTGAGCTTGCCATCCTCGATGACGGCGAAGCGAGGCTCGGAGGTGAGGAAGCCGTCGCACGCCGAGAGGAATGCGACGAGCAGCGCGAGCGGCACGAACGGGCGTCTGGTCATGGGCATCGAGAGGTGATGGGGTGGTTTGTTCGCCCAACGTCGGGCAAGCTTCACACCCGGTGAGGAGCGGGAAAATGCGGGAAAACTCCTGGTGAGTCTGTCGCGCGCCGAGCCGCCTGTACCGTAACGGAACACCCTAAAGCTCCTGGTTGACGGCGCCGGCGCTCATGTTGTCGGGGTCCGGCTCACCCAGCAGCCGGTACAGGCGGGATCTCGATATGCCGAGAGCGCTCGCGGCGGCGCTCTTGTTCCCGTCGAATCGGTCGAGCATGAGGCGGGCGGATTGCTTCTCGATGTCCGCGAGGGTCGCCGGGAAGGGGATCGAGCTCGTTCCACCCGGCACGGGCGGATGCACGCCGACGAAAAGGTCGGCGCGGTCGATCCTGCCCCCACCGAGCAGCAGCGCGCGCTCGAGGGCGTTGCGCAGCTCCCGTACGTTCCCGGGCCAGGAGTAGGAGAGCAGCGTGTTGCGCGTCGCGTCATCGAGCTTCGGCATCGCCACGCCGTACTGCTCAGACAGACGCGTCAGGAAGTGCTCCGCGATGAGGATCACATCGTCGCCGCGCTCGCGAAGCGGCGGCAGGTGAATGGGGATGATGGTCAGCCGGTAGTACAGATCCTCGCGGAACTCGCCTCGTTTCACGGCCGCGGCTAGGTCGACGTGGGTGGCGGCGATGACCCGCAGGTCCACCTCGCGAGACTCGAGCGAACCCAGCCGCCGCACCCGCTTCTCCTCCAGCGCCTTCAGCAGCTTCCCTTGGACGGACAGGGGAAGGTGGCCGATCTCGTCGAGGAAGAGCGTGCCCCCGTCTGCCGCCTCGAACAGCCCGGGCTTCGCGCTGCGAGCGTCGGTGAAGGCGCCGCGTTCGTAGCCGAACAGCTCCGACTCGATCAGGTTCGCGGGGATCGCAGCGCAGTTGATGTCCACGAAGGCGCCCAGCGCGCGCTCGCCATTGTAGTGGATGGCCTGCGCAACGAGCTCCTTGCCGGTTCCCGTCTCGCCGGTGATCAGAACGCTCGCCCGGGGATGGGGGATGATGCGCGCCGCGCGCTCCAGCGCAGCCATCATCGCCGGGCTACGGGTGACGATC
>CAZJEH010000219.1:0-5540 GCA_964544905.1 uncultured Gemmatimonas sp. | reverse complement strand
ATCGCTGACGACCTCGATGATCCCGCTGGGCTCGTGCACGATGAAGCTGAACGCGACGGCGGAGATGATGCCCATCTCGTTCCCGGGCTTCGCGCGGCTCCACCCCTTCGCGCCGCGCAACCAGGCCGAAGGCTATCGGCTCCTCTTCGAGCAGCTCGAGTCGCAGCTGTCGGAGATCACGGGCTTCCCGGCAATCTCGCTCCAGCCGAACGCCGGGTCGCAGGGCGAGTTCGCGGGACTGTTGGCGATCCGTCGTTACCACGCGTCGCGCGGGGATCACGGGCGGACCATCTGCCTCATCCCCCAATCGGCACACGGGACCAACCCCGCGAGCGCCGTGATGGCGGGGATGACGGTCGTGGTGGTGAAGACGGACGAGAGCGGCAACATCGACATCGACGACCTGCGGGAGAAGGCGGAGCAGCACGCCGATCGGCTCGCCGCGCTGATGGTGACCTACCCGTCCACGCACGGTGTCTTCGAGGCCGGGATCCGGGAGATCTGCGACATCGTGCACCGGCACGGCGGGCAGGTCTACATGGACGGAGCGAACATGAACGCGCAGGTCGGGCTGTGCCGGCCCGCCGACATCGGCGCCGACGTCTGCCATCTCAATCTGCACAAGACCTTCTGCATCCCCCACGGGGGTGGAGGCCCGGGGATGGGCCCGATCGGCGTCGCGGAGCACCTCGTGCCGTTCCTGCCCGGCCACCCGCTCGTGCCGGTCGGCAGCGGAGAGACGCACGCGGTTTCCGCGGCCCCCTGGGGCAGCCCCAGCATTCTTCCGATCTCCTGGGCATATATCCGGCTGATGGGCGGAGAGGGGCTGACGCTCGCGAGCAAGATCGCGATCCTGAACGCGAACTACATCGCGGCGCGGCTGCAGGACCATTTCCCCGTCCTCTACCGCGGCGGAAACGGAACGGTGGCGCATGAATGCATCGTCGACACGCGCTTCCTGCGGGCGCAGGCCGGCGTCGAGGTCGAGGATATAGCCAAGCGGCTGATGGACTACGGCTTCCACGCTCCCACCGTGTCCTTCCCCGTGGCCGGCACGCTGATGATCGAGCCGACCGAGAGCGAATCGAAGGCCGAGCTGGACCGGTTCTGCGACGCGATGATCGCGATTCGGGAGGAGGCGAGGGAGGTCGAGCTTGGCCTGCTTCCGCGCGATGACAACCCCCTGAAGGGCGCGCCGCACACCGCTGCCGAAGTCGCCGCCGACGAGTGGACGCACGCGTACGGGCGTGAGCGCGCGGCGTTCCCCGCGCCGTGGACGCGGTCGCACAAGTTCTGGCCCGCGGTCGCCCGGGTGGACGCGGCGTACGGGGACCGGAACCTCGTCTGCGCGTGTGTGCCGATCGAAGAGTACGAGGGGGTAGCGGGATAGGGGTTTTCGGCGCGCAGGCGTGATTCCGACCAGCCGGCGACTGCCAGGCCAGGAGATCTGGTCCCGGGCGTGGTCTTTGGAGGTGACGGAATCGCGACTCTGCGAGCCCCGCAAGCAACGAGCGCGGCCCCCCTGGGGACCGCGCTCGCGCTGCGAGGAGACGATCGGCGCTCACGCCTTTCATGATCTCCAGTTCGATGCCCCAGTTCTTCATCCGCTCTGGGTCGCCCGCCCGCTCATCACCGGCCGGTAGTATCCGACCCAGCTGGTCGGATCCCCCTCCCAGACGCGGTGATAGTGGCCAAGTTCATCGTTGGCACCGACGGGATCCACTTCCTCACCGCGAATGTCCACCTCCAGGTGGTCGTCCACCTATCCCTCGAAGATCACTTTGTTCAGTAGATCCGGTTCCTTGCGGGGTGATCCGGAGGCGGGGTAGTACGAGTCTTCACCAGGGAGCACCAGTTCGCTCGTGGTCCCACGGCGGGTCCAACGTACCGTGGATCTGGACGGTCCTCAGCACGACGTTGATCCGTTCGCCCCTTGCGCGATACCGGGATGGATTCGAATCTGGTGCCCGGCGATGGGGAGCTACTCCCGCCGCTCCAGAGCCGCGCGGTCCCACCCACCCAGCTCCGCCGCCGCGACGTACGTGTTCTCCAGGAAGTGCAGCAGAGTCCCGTCCGGATCGCTCGAGGTCCGCACGGCGTCGTATGGCAGGATGAACTCGCGGAAGCCGGTGTCATAGAACGCCGCGGTCGGCCCCGGATCGGCCTCGGCGTAACCGGGCGGCTCCGGATAGGCGTACGCGTAGAAGGCGGGGTAATAGATGGAACCGCTCCCGGGCCAGAACCCGCAGCTGCTGACTTCGTGCGAGTACGCCTCCCGGGTGACGGCGTCCGGGAGGCCAGGGATGCCGCCCGGGTGGTCGGGCGCCCTCCGCCCGGAGAAACGGGTCACAGCCAGGTCCGGCCCTCCCCAGAAGAAGTGCACCGGGCTGCACTTCCCGATGAATCGCCCCCGGAACTCGCTCATCACCCTTGCCACCTGAGCCAGCGCCATCCAGAAGCGGTTCGCGTACTCCGCGTCATAAGAGGCGTGCTGCTCGTCCCGATCGAACCGGATCCGGTCCTCGACCTCGTTCGGGTACATGTGGATCCGCGGCTGGATTTCCAGCCCGGCCAGCTCGCCCGTCAATGAGCGAAAGAACTGCGCGACGGACATCGGCGTCAGCTCGAACCCGGCGCGCGCGCCGTCACAGCGTCGGATCAAAAGCGCGTGGTCGATGAAATCGAAGTCGATCTGGAACGTGCGCTCGCCGCTCGGAATCGGGCTCGTCGTAAGGCCGGTCGACGTCACGTAAAGCGTGACGTGCCAGCCGTGGTTGATCGGCGGGGTCAGCTTCAATCGCACTTTCCCGACGATCTGCATCCACATGTGGAGCGTGGCGTACGTGTCACGCCAGGCGGCGAGCGGCAATTCCGGCCAGAGCGGCCGCCGATCAGGGGTTGGAGTCACGGGATCGACGGGGGATACGGATGACCTCGAGCGGATCGGATAGGCGGGGCCGGCCGCGCAGACCGACCCCACCAGCACACTAACGCTCGTCCGCGGAGGGCCCGTAGATCGAAGGCACGGGCTTGTCGTTCAGCCGGAGGTACACCGACAGCTGCCCTCTGTGATGCACGAAATGGTTGATGGCACTGTCGCGGATGGCGATATGCCGCGGCGCCTCATACACCACGGTACCGTGCATCCTCAACTGCCAGTTGGTCATCAGATGCTCTTCGGTGGTCGAGGCGAGCGCGTCCTTCGCCTCGGCCAGAGCGGCGTCGAATGCTTCCACCAGCTGCTTCGGACTCGACGGCGGTGTGAACGGCCCTCCCTCACCGAGATCGAGGTAGTCACGCTTGATCATGGACGCGATCCACGACGGCATGGTCGCGACCAGCCCCGCGAGATAGCCCAGGGTCATCGACTTCTCGTGGGGCTTCCAATCGTTCTTCCCCTCCGGAACGTTCGCGAGGACCTTACGGGTGGAGATCGCCTCCCGGTCGAGTTCAGCGATCATCAGCTCGGCGATGGATGGCATCTCATCCTCCTTCCTGGGTGAAGCTGTCCTGCTCCATTCGATCCCGCAGGACCCCGATGGTGCCGGTACCTACCTTCGCCTTCGCGACACAGCGGCCTTGCGTGCAGTGTCCGCCGCCCTCGTCCGCAGGCCTCAGGCGTCGGCAAAAACCTTGCGGATCTGCTCAACGGCGAACTCCAGGTCCTGGCGCTCCGCCACGAGCGGCGGTGCGAATCTGATCACGTAGTCATGGGTCTCCTTGCAGAGCACCCCCAGCTCCTGGAGGGCCTCGCAGAACGGGCGCGCCGGAACGTCCAGCTCGATCCCGATCAGGAGCCCGATCCCTCTGATCTCGCGGATCGACGGATGGTGGATCTCCCTCCGCAACGTCTCGAGGAGCCAGCCACCCAGCTCTGCCGAGCGTTCGACCAGCCGCTCGTCCTGGAGCACCGCCAGCGCGGTCCGTGCCACCGCGCAGCCGAGCGGGTTGCCGCCGTACGTGCTCCCGTGGCTCCCCGGGCGGAAGAGCTCGAGGATTCGGCGCGGCCCGACCACCGCCGAGACCGGATAGAAACCGCCGGAGAGCGCCTTGCCCAGTACGTACAGGTCGGGTTGGATATCCTCATGGTCGCAGGCGAACATCCTGCCCGTGCGGCCCAGGCCCGTCTGGATCTCGTCGGCGATGGCGAGAACGTTGTTGGCACGGCAGAGCTCGATCGCCTGCCGGACGTAGCCACGCGGCGGGATATTGATGCCCGCCTCGCACTGGATCGGCTCGAAGAGGAAGCCGCAGGTCTCCGGCTTGATCGCCGCGCGCAGCGCCTCGATGTCCCCGAAGGGGACGATAACGAACCCCGGCGTGAACGGCCCGAAGCCCTCCCGGTACGCCGCGTCGGACGAGAACCCGACGATGGTGGTCGTGCGTCCGTGGAAGTTGTTGGCGCACACGATGATCTCCGCGCGATCGGCGGGGATCCCCTTGATCTCGTACCCGTAGCGGCGGGCCGCCTTGATCGCCGTCTCGACCGCCTCGGCGCCGGTGTTCATCGGCAGGACCATCTCCATGCCGCAGATCGTCGCCAGCTCCTGGCAGAAGAGCGGCAGCTGGTCGTTGCGGAAGGCGCGGGAGGTGAGGGTGACCCGGTGAGCCTGCCGCACCATCGTTTCGAGGATGCGGGGGTGCGCGTGGCCCTGGTTGAGCGCCGAGTAGGCGCTCAGGCAGTCGAGATAGCGCTTCCCGTCGACGTCGTAGACCCAGACTCCCTCGGCGCGCTCGATGACCACCGGCAGCGGGTGGTAATTCGGCGCACCCCATCTATCCTCCAGCTCGATCAGCTCCTGCGAGCGGGTAGAAGTCATCTGCACGTTCGCTCCTGCTCCGATGCGTATGGTGGTGAGAGCCGGCACGACGCCCGGCGAACCTTCGATTCGTGCGTCCCGGTCGGCCCGAGGCGTGCGCTCGCACCGAGGGGGGACTTCAATCTATGGCGCCCGGGAGAAGCGCAAAACCACCGGGTGGACGCCGACCGAAGTCTGGCCGGGCATATGACGCGCGGCGAGGCCGACCAGCCGCCGAGAACCTCGCGCGGAACCGCCGAGTCACAAACCCTGGTGGCCGCGTACACCGAGACCACGGCCCGCTACTGGCCGGAGAACCTGAGCGAGCCACGGTAATCGCAGACGTGCCAGGGTCGATACTCTTCTATCGATAGGACCCGATTCGACATAGCGATCGTGGCAATCGGCGGGGGGCGAGGTTAGCTTCCCGCCCGCCTGACTTGGAAGATGATGACTTCAGGGTTCGAAGCGCGCCCCTCGAGTGCGCCGGCACCGTCGGCATGATCCGCCAGCTGCTTCTCGTCTGCCTGTGCGCAGGAGTGGGAGGTGCGGCCGTGGCTGCGGCGCGGCCGGCCGACACTTCGCCGCCGCCGTTGACCCTCCCCCCGGTGCGCGCGGTCGGGATCCGGCTCGACACGCTCGTCGTGGGAGGATACACGGCGGGTGCGTTCGTCGACGCGGTGCGCGGCCTTCCCGCCGACCTCGGTACCGACGAGCCCGAGCTCGTCGGCCGCCACCTGG
>CAZJEH010000218.1:0-5606 GCA_964544905.1 uncultured Gemmatimonas sp. | reverse complement strand
GTCCGAGTGCAGAACGCCGTGAATTGTCCGGATTCAGGCTCCCCGGCCGTTTTCCTCAGATGGCCTACTGCGGCGCGGGTGGCTCGAGGTTGTCCGGTGGCCTTCATGACGCAGTGATCGACACCAGATGAAGCGAAGAATCCTGACGGCGCTCGCGATCCCCCTCGTCCTCACCGCGGGGTGCAGCGATACGTTTCGACCATTCCTCATCAGCGGGATCTTCGACCTCACGACGTTCGCGGGTTCCGACCTCCCCGGAACGATGGCCCTGCAGAACGGCGGGTCGATGACTGTCCGCTCCGGCACCTTGACCATGAGCGGGTCCGGCCGGTTCGAACTCTTCGTTGATCGTGAGCTGTGTCAAACGGCTTCGAACTGTATCGACGAAGAGGTCACGGAGACGGGCACGTACGACGTCACCGTCGACAACTTGCGGCTGATCATGGACAGAGGCGGATCGCTCGACGGGCGGTTCCAGGGCGATCGGATCACCCTGAACGATTCGAATCCGCCGTCGGTCTGGATGCGTCGGTAGATGCCCGTTCGTCGGCGACATCCACTTGCTCGGTCCCGTATTCGGAACTCCGCGGCGTCGCGGAGTTCCCCGGCGCGATGGCTGGCGATGGGGTTTCGCCTGCCTTAGCATTGGTAGTCCGTCCGCTGCGCAGCGTCCATCTCCCGCACCCCAGGACAGCATCTTCATGACGAACTTTTCCCGCGCGCTCCTCGTGTGTGCGCTCATGACCGGGGCCGCGGCCAGGGCCGAATCCCAACCGATACCCATTGGCATCGGCGCCTATATCGGCGGTGCCTCCCCGCGCGGTGACTGGGTTGAGAGCCAGGATGTCGAGACCGGCTGGGGGTATGGTGGAACCCTCAATTTCCGGGTGCTGCCGTTCCTTGGCCTTTACGCTGGGTGGGACCGCTACCGCTTCGGCTTCGGTGATCAGGATGAGCTCGCCGGCGTCGAAACGACGCTCGCGGACTCGGGGCTGCGTGCCGGCGCGGAGGTCACCATCCCGCTCGCGATACCGGTCGCCCCGTTCGTCATGGGAGGGGGTTACTACGGCAATACGGAGTTCGAGATTATCGAGGGCGATACGAAGACCCGCTTCCAGGGCGGAGACGATTTCGGGTACGAGATCGCGGGCGGGCTGAACGTCACGGTCGGCTCGCTCACCATCCGTCCACTCGCGGGCTACCGGACGAGGGACGCAGAGTTGCCCAACTTCTCCGCGGGCGGGCAGGCGGAGCACGTCAAGATCGAGTACATCTACTTCACGATCGGCGGCACGTTCGTCCCCTGAGGGCGGAATCGTTGAATGATACGGGCTTCACCTCCGGGAAGTGACGGCATCGGAGGGCGGGGATTCGACTGCAAAGGCGCATTCTGTGCCTATGAGATGATTTCTATCCGTGACACCGGTGGAATCGCCGAGTCCGAGCAGTATCAGCTTCCCCGGTCATTCTGTGCGCTGCCGGATTCCATTGACGGGCGAGCCGCGAGCGGGTTAGATTTTTAGTTTTCCGACCCTCGCGGAGTCGGGCCATGGTGGGCGTAGCTCAGTCGGTTAGAGCGCCAGATTGTGGCTCTGGAGGTCGCCGGTTCGATTCCGGTCGCTCACCCCTCGGAACAAGTGAATGCCCCGGCGGTCGTATCGACCGACGGGGCATTTTCACAGCTCCACAATCGTGACGATCGAGCCCGGATGGGCTCGCCCTACGGTGCGGCTCACTCGACCGACGCCGAGGTAATCTCGAATGGCAGCGACAGGATACCCGATGCTACGTTGATGGTCGTCGGGAACGGATTGTTCAACGTCACGTCGACTCCCTCCGGCTCCACGAACCAGACCTTGTAGTCCGTGTTGGCCTGTACGAAGAAGCTCGCGGTGAACGTTCCGTTGTCCTCAATGAACGCCTTCGTGATGGTGTCGGTGCCGACTTCCATTGCAACGGCGAAGTCGCCAAGCGTAACCGGCTGGCCGTTAACCTCGGGCAACGTCACGCTATCCGCGGCCGACAGCGAGAACTCCGCTTCGACTCCGGTGGTGAAATCGGTTGCTCGGATCACGGGGTGCATCACCCACTGACCGGACTCGCCAGCCGCGTGGCCGAAGCTCTCGGACACGTCGAAGTCGAGGAGGATGATCTGGTCGTCTCCATCGATCTCAACGGATCCACCGGGGAGGTTGACCTTCAGACCACTCGTCCCGAAGCTCGGCATCTGCAGGTGTCCGTCCGCTTCCACACCCTGCGACGCGGCATATTCTTCGGAACTGGCGTAAATGCGAGTGATCGTGGGAGCTCCGAGTTCGTCTTCCTCTTCCACCACCTCGATGTACCCGCCGGAGATGACGAGACGCAACTGAGAGTAGCGCCCACCCGGTACAAGGACCCCGTTGACCAGAGTCAGCACTTCGTTCTGCAGATCGAGCAGGTTCGCGGTCACCGGCGTCTCACGCAGGTAAACCCGACCCGAGTCTCCCCCATCGTCCTCGCCACCCTGCAGGTAGATCGCGTCGATCGTGACCACCGCCGTCGCGATGTCACCGGGAGCGTCCGTGAGCAGCAGTGACAATCGACCAGCTTCCCGCGGGCCCGACACCGAGTCGCAGCCGACGAGAAAGCCGACGAGCAGCAACAACGGGAGCGACAGACTCCTCAACATGCTTCCTCCTGGGAGAATAGGTGCCGGTATCGGCCGGCTCGTTTGCTCCCGACGAGGAGGCCCTCGCGCGCCTTCGGCAGCCGGACCGTCTCAGTGAGACTCCGGGCTTTGCGGCCCCGCCTCGCGGCGGGTGTGCCCTTTCGGGAGCGACTACACGGTATGGACGAGCCAGGCGGCCGCGGCATCACATCGGCCAAGCCTCGCCCCGTTCCCCGCGACCCCATCAGCAGCGTTCAGCGGTTCCCGCTTCATCCCGAAACTGCTATGCATCGGGCGGGCGAGGCGGGTACCGCCGACAATGTCGACGCGTTACACGAGCGACGGGTGCCTCGTCTTTTGAATGTCTTGGTGCTCTCGGGCACCACGACTGAACGTCGAACCTGCTGAACACGGAGGGACCGGGTGGACCGAAGGATCCACGATGTGCTCGATGACCTGGGGTCCCTGGACGACCTGAGCCCTGCCGAGCGGCAGGAAGCCCTGGACCTGGCCAGGACGCTCGACTCTATCGGAGCGCTCGTCCGCGACGTGCCGTCGCCCGACTTCACCGAGCAGGTGATGAGGCGAATCGCGAGTCACCCCCAGCCGCGGCGGAAGACGGTTTCCGCGCGGGTGCTGTCCGCTTTCGAGTGGTTCTGGCGACCTCGGACGCTTGCAATCTCCCTCCGACCTGTAAGTGCGCTGGCGGGCTTTATGGTCTTCCTGATCGCGGCCCTCACCGCTGGGCAGCGTCCGGCCCCCGTTTTCGAGGCGGCGTCACCAGCCGCCACCGCGCCACCCATCTATGTTCAGTTTCGACTGGAGGACTCGAACGCTACGCGGGTGTCGGTGGTCGGCAGCTTCTCCGGTTGGGAGCCCCTGTACGATATGGAGCAGACCTCGCCGGGCGTGTGGTCTACCCTGGTCCCCCTCCAGCCGGGAGTGCACGACTACGTCTTCCTCGTCGATGGGCAGCAATGGGTCGCGGATCCGCATGCCTTCCAGGTCGACGACGGGTTCGGTGGCGTGAACAGTCGGATCGCTCTTCCTCAGCCCCCTTCCCTCCGCTCCTGATGTCCGATCGCGAAGGCGTCCTCCCGACGGACAGGGCGTCAATTCCCATGGCCTTCCGCGCCAGCGCCGGTTCGGGTGCGCCGCTTCGAGCAGATGGGCGCCGTGATCCTCCCGCTCGTCGTTCGCAGGTCGTCGCATGCTGAGACAGTTCGTCAACCGTCGGGCCTCCTCGTTCGATCATATGGAGGACCGGGAACTCCTCGACCGGATTCTGGCGGGGGAATCCGAGCTCTTCTCGGTCATCGTCAGACGGTACCAGGAGCGCCTCTATCGGCACGCCTTCGGGATGGTGCTGGACGGGGACACGGCGGCTGACCTGGTCCAGGATGCGTTCGTGCGCGCCTACTCCGGTCTTGCGCGGTGCCGCGATCGCGAGAGATTCGGTACGTGGCTGTTCCAGATCCTGCGGAACCGATGTCTCGATCACCTCAAGGAGAGACGCCGCAAGGACACCTCGATTCACGATCATCCCGAACTACATCCGGTCGACGATCCCGCCTACCTGGAACGGTGGGCGCTCCGGGAGGCTCTGCAACGTGCCCTCTCCAGCCTGTCGGATGTGCTGCGCGAAGCGTTCATCCTGCGACACGTCCATGGCCTATCCTACGAGGAGATGGCGCGGCTCACGGGGGTCTCCGAAAGCGCGTTGCGCATGAGGGTGCTCCGCGCCAGGGAACAGCTGAGGGCGGAAGTCGCCGATGGCGTCCCCCCTCCATGGTCGCGGATGTGATTTCTCGGGGGATGTCATCGTCTACACTGGTGGAGAACCCACGAGTTGCCATCGAACGAGTTGCCCGTCCAACGATGATGTACGTCCGCTTCCTCATCCTCGGCGTCCTGCTCGCCTCGACCCCGCTTCGCTTGCAGGGCCAGTCGGCTGAGCAGCGAATCGAAGCGGCGCGATCCCGCGCCAGGGAGGCCGGCATTCCCGTTGCCCTCCTCGACAGCAAGATCGCCGAAGGACGAGCCAAGGGCATCCCTCTCGAGCGTATCGCGGCGGCCGTGGAGAACCGTCGCGAGACGATCGAACGTGCGATGCGCGCGATGAGGCTGGAACGGACGGCGATGAGCGACGAGGTCCTCGTTGCCGGCGCCGACGCGATCGGGGCTGGAGTGAGCGATGACATCCTCGGTGCCATAGTGGATCGCGCACCGCGCGAGCGGCGTGCTCTCGCCATCACCGCGTTGACGGCCCTCGTGGCCCAGAACGTCGCCCCCGATGACGCGCTCGCCCGCGTGACCGAAGCCCTGGCCCGGGGTCCCGAAGCCCTCGCATCCTTGCCCGGTCATGCGGTTGCCCGTGCTGCAACGGCCGGCGGGCAGGCGGCACGCGGCAACCCGGCGCGCCCACCCAATTCCGCGTCCGCGAGCGGTCGTCAGCCCGCCGTCGATCCGAGTACGCGACCCTCCGCTCGAGGACCCGAAAACCGACCGCCACCGGGCAGGAACTGAGGTCGTTTCGTCAACGCGCGCGTCAACACGATCTCTATGATCGCCGGACTGGTTCCGGGTGATCGCAGCTCCCTACTCGAGCGTTGTGTCCAGGAGTTCAACGAGTCGTTGAATGACTCGAGGGTTCCCAGCCAGGCCAGCGGCCTCTCCCCTTTCGTCAGTTCCCCCCCGATCGATAGCCGCAGGTGCTTTCTACGCGGTCGATCACCAGTGTGTATCCGCACCCGCCCTCCGTGGCTTCGATCCTGTGGATCAGGGGTTGACCGGCGCCGGGGCGTCTGGTAATTTGAGAATCCCTCCAACGGGTCGTCGAGAACATGCGTTCCCGTGCTTAGTCGTTGGCACAGGCGTAGTTCGATGACCATGGAAGCCCGGATCCCGGGGTTGACCTTTGGGGGATGGGGGTGTTAGGTTGGAGGGCTCCGCGGGA
>CAZJEH010000217.1:0-5619 GCA_964544905.1 uncultured Gemmatimonas sp. | reverse complement strand
CCGAGAGCTCGCATTACGTTGTTGTGAAACGCGTTATGAGTATGCATCCGCGCATCGACAGGCGGATGGATCCCGGCCTGCGCCGGGATGACGATGGTGGTTTCTGTTGCACCCGAGGCACACCGGGCCCGTGCGACGAAGGATCATCGAGCAGTTTTGACACAGTCTCCTGCGCCGGATGACGATTGGGGGATACGGCGCCCGCAGGCCGCTCACGGTTTCGTGCCGCGCAAACGGGACTGGATCGACGGTTTTGACACAGTGTCTTTCGCCGGGATGACGTTGGTGGTTTCGGTTGCACCCGACGCACACCGGCCCGTGCGACGAAGGACCATCGGGAAGTTTGACACAGTCTCCTGCGCCGCGATGACGATTGGAGGATATCGCCGCAGGCCCGCTCACGGTTTCGTGCCGGCGCAAACGAGACTGGATCGATGGCTTTGACACAATTCTTCCGCCTGGATGACGCTAGTCTCTTCGGCCGCCCACGTCGGTGAGATGACGGACCAGGTGACACGCGGTTGGCGCGACTTCCATGCACTCTCATCGAACGGGGATGGCCCGACGGGACGAGAGGTCGACCAATGACCGGCGAACACGGATCCGCGCTTTGGCTGTCGGAATACCGACTGCAAGTCAGGCCGCGCTCCCCGCCTCGCCCTTCTCGTCGAAGATCCCGGCCATCGCCTCTTCCAATGCCCTCCGCAGGTCGGCTGCGGTAGCACCCAGGTGAAATGCCGCTACCGCCACAGGGCGAAGCAAGCCTGCGAGGGTAGAGGCCGCCTCGGGATCCGGCCGACGCGACACGATCCGGTCGGCCACCCGCGTCCCCCGCGCCCCCTCGGTCACCAGCAGTCCCTGCCGCTCCAGTTCTCCGTATGCCCGCGCGACCGTTCCCGGAGCGATGTCCAGTTCGTCGGCAAGCTGCCGGACGGTGGGCAGACGTTCCCCCGGGTGGAGCACGCGGGTGGCTACGGCCTCTGTCACCTGCGCGACGATCTGTTCGTAGATCGACCGGCTGGAGCTATCGTCCAGCACGATCCGGAAGCGACGGCTCGCACCTCCCGCTCGCCGCACACCCCGCCGGTCCAGGACCCGCTTCTCCGTAATGCCGAGCTGCGTCAGGACGTCCGCGGCGATTCCCCTGTGCTCGCGCAGGAGACCCAGCAACAAGTGCCGCACGTCGACTGTTTTGCTGTTTGCCTTGCCCTCGTCGAGACGGGCCGAAGCCAACGCGTACTCGAGCACTTTCTTCGTCCTGCCTGTGTACGGGATCTCCCCCTTGGCTATCCCCACAGCGGTACCGGGCCTGACACTTCCTTCCACCATCGCCCTGATTTCGCCCGTGCTGGCACCCATACCGTCGAGCAGATCGGCTATCTCCGCGTTCCCCAGCAGGCCGAGCAGCAAGTGCTCCGTGCCGACATGGTCGTGGCCCATTCGCTTTGCTTCATCCCGCGCCCGGACCAGGACCGCTCTCAGCGCGTCCGAGAAGTTGTAGTTCATCACATACTCCCGCTGGGGTTTGTATCAGCCGCAGGGTACAATGAACGCGGGGCCAATCATTGTGTCAAGGATGATGATACAAACCAGCCGGGTGGGATCGGCGGGGCGCGGTCAGGACCTTCCCCTCGCCGCCGGAAGCGTGAACGTGAACGTCGTCCCCTCGCCCGGGACCGTGTGCGCTTGAATCTCGCCCCCGTGCGCCTCCACGATCCCCTTCGATATGGCGAGCCCGAGGCCGGTCCCGAGGCTGGCGGTATCGGCGGCCTGGGCGAACGGCTGGAAGAGCCGGGGCAGCAGCTCCTGCGGGATCCCCGGCCCCGTGTCGGAAACCGAGAAGCGTACCATCCCGTTTGCCTCGGGCTCCGCCGTGACGCGAATGAGTCCGCCTTCCGGCGTGAACTTGACAGCGTTCCCGATGAGATTCGAGAGGACCTGGTGCAGGCGGTCGTTATCGGCGAGAACGTGTGAGACTCCGTCGGCCGTCTCACAAACGAGCCGCTGGCATTTCTGCTCGGCCTGCAGCCGGAACGCCTCCACGGCCTCGGCGAGGAGCGGACCGACCGGCAGCGGCTGGGGCTGGATGGAGATGGCCTGTCCCGACTGGATCCTGGCGGCGTCGAGGAGATCCATGACCATCCGGTTCGCGCGATCGACAGTTCGGCGGATGATCTCGAGCTGCTGCGTCCTGCGCTCGTCCGGAAGGCGCATCTTCAGGACTTCCGCAGCCATTCCGATGGTGTGGAGCGGATTCTTCAGGTCGTGCGAGACGATCCTGAGCACCCGGTCGCGCATGCGTAGCGCCGCTTCGGTCTGGGCGCGGGCCTGCCTCTCGCTCTCCAGCAGCTGCTCCCGCTCCTGCTCCGCCAGCTTCTGCGCGGTAATGTCCTCCGCGAGCCCGACCACGTAGATGACCTGGCCCTTCGCGTCCCGGACGGGATACGCCCTCGCCCAGATCCAGCGGATGTTCCCGCCCGGCTGCATGATCCTGTACTGCGCCTCGTACTCACCGCGGCCGTAGTTCTCCAGCGCTTCTTCGACTCTGCTCCGGTCCTCGGGAAGGACCGACTCGAGGAACGAGCGTGGATTCGTGCGCGCCTGCTCGAGCGGGCGGCCCCAGATCTTCTCGTACGCGGGGCTGAGGTAGTACTGGATCGTGTAGTCCGGGTCCGAGATCCAGATCATCTCCCGCAGGTTCTCGGCGATCAGGCGGAACCGTTCCTCGCTCTGCCGGAGCCGCTCGGCCCGCTGATGGAGCTGCGTGGAGATGCGGTGGAGTCGATTGACGAGCCACGCGACCGCGAGTGCGACCGTCAGGGCGGCCAGCGAGAGCAGCACGACGAGACCACGTTCCAGCCGTACGGCCGCCACGATCCGCCGCTCCAGCTCCCTGGTCGAGACGTCCAGCGCGGTCCTCGCGCCCTCCGCCGCCGTGAAAGCGGCGTCGAGGTGTTCGCGAACCTCCGCGATCGAATCGATGAGTGCGCCGGAGGTCACCCCGTCGGTGAGCAGGGCTCGGGAGGCTTCCACCCAGGCGGCGAACTGCGCGCGGGATATTTCGACGGCGGAAAGGGTCTCAGGTCCGAGCTGCCGGGCGAGTTCGTTCAGCCGATCGGAGGCGATCCGCTCTCGCTCGAGCGCCCCGCGCACTGCCTCGAGGGTAAGCGTGTCACCGGTCGCTTCGTAGGCGCGAAGGGCGGCGAGCGCTTCCGACACCGCGACCTGGCGGTCCAGCAGCGCTTCCTGCGCGGGGAACACGACATCGGTAAGACGGTCGCGGAGGGCATCGGCCCGTCGGCCGATCCAGGGAGGGACGACGAGGAGCGCGGCCAGCAGGATGAAGATCGTGCCGAGAAGAAGGGCACGGACCCAACCCGAGGCCAGGGCGCCGTACGGGGAATCGGCGGACGTTCGCCCTGTCGCTGACGAAGGGAGCTCGATGTCCATGTGCACAACCGCTGATGCGCACGGCACGGGCTAGCGGCGGTCCCCGGGTCGAGCTCGTGGCCCCTTGTCGAGGATGAGCCTTCCGGCGACAGCCATCGCACGCCCGCCTCTTCCGCCTCATGGTCTCCGTTGCCGGGCAGGTATCCGTTTGCCCCGGACGAAGACACGATCCGCCGACCCGCTGCGCCGACGGTTTCGACTACCCGTTTCGTGCCCTCAGGCGTCGCCGAGTCTGCCTACCACGTCGGCGGCCTGGCGTTCGCCGAGCGCCGTCAGGCCGGCCTCGAGCACCTGGATGATCCGATCGACATCGTAGATGCATCCGCTCCAGGTACCCCCGCTCACCCGCTGAAGCGCCGCCCACAGCCTTGTGTCGTCCGGCAGGCGGGGATGTGGCGCGATATCGGGGCGGGTGGGGCGAGTGGCGAGGAGCTCGCTCGCTTCCTCGGGCGTGAGCGGTCCCGCGGCCGTGCCCACGAGATCCACCCGGCCGACCAGATTGACCCGGTCGATCTCGATCTCCACCACGTCGTCGTCCTGGAGCTTGCCGATCGGCCCGCCCGCGAGCGCCTCGGGACCCACGTGCCCGATACAGGCACCGGAGGAGAACCCGGAGAACCGCGCGTCGGTGATGATCGCGACCTGCTTCCCCCAGGGGAGGTACTTGAGCGCGCTGGTGAGCTGCGCGGTCTCCTCCATCCCCGTCCCCGAGGGGCCCACACCGGTCAGAATCAGTATGTCGCCGGGGCGGATGGGTCGTGCAGTTCCACCCTTGACCGCCTCGATGGCATCGCGCTCGTCGGTGAACACCCGGGCCAGTCCGCGGTGTCGGTACACCCCGTCGTCGTCGACCACCGACGCGTCGATCGCCGTCGCTTTGATGACGGAACCCTCCGGGGCCAGGTTCCCCGTCGGGAAGACGACAGTGCTGGAGAGACCGGCGGAGCGGGCCGCGTCGGGTGCCAGGATGACCCAGTCGGGGTCCACGCCCGCCGCGCGCAGGCGCTCACGAACGACCCGGCGGCGCGGGCTCTCCCGCCACCAGTCCAGCGACGCGTCCAGCTTCTCCCCGGTGACGGTGACCACGCTGGTGTCGAGCAGCCCCATCTCGCGGAGGTGAAGCATCACCTCCGGCACTCCGCCGGCCATGAAGACCTGCACGGTCGTGTGGTTGCGCGGGCCGTTCGGCAGCGCGTCGACCAGCCGGGGGACGGCCCGGTTCACCCGGTTCCAGTCGGCCACGGTAGGCCGCGTCAACCCCGCCTCGTGAGCGATGGCCGGGATGTGCAGGAGCAGGTTGGTGGATCCACCGAACGCCGCATGGACGAGCATCGCGTTTTCGACTGCGGCGTCGTTGAGGATGCTCGCCAGCGGGATCCCGAGGTCGTGGAGCCGCACCAGGGCGAGCGCTGAGCGGTGCGCCATGTCCAGCCAGATCGGCTCCCCGGATGGGCTGAGTGCGCTGTGCGGGAGCGAGATGCCGAGCGCCTCCGCCACGACCTGTGACGTCGCTGCGGTGCCGAGGAACTGGCACCCGCCGCCGGCCGATCCGCAGGCCCGGCAACCCATGGCCGCCGCATAGTCGAGGTCGATGAGCCCGTGCGCGAAGCGGGCGCCTAGCGTCTGGACCTGTCCGGCATCCTCCGCCCCGGCCGACGGAAGCGTCACGCCCCCCGGGACGACGATCCCTGGTCTGTCCCTCTCTCCGGCGAGCGCCATCATCACTGCCGGCAACCCCTTGTCGCAGGTCGCCACCCCCATCACTGCGGCGCGCGTGGGAAGCGATCGGATGAGCCGCCGCAGGACCTGCGTGGCGTCGTTCCGGTAGGGCAAACTGTCGAACATCCCCACTGTACCCTGGCTCCGGCCGTCACACGGATCGCTGCAGTAGACGGAGAACGGAGTGCCGCCCTGATCCCGGAAGGTCTCCGCCGCCCGCTTCACGAGCAGGCCGATCTCCCAGTGCCCCGTGTGATAGCCGAGCGCGATCGGCCGCCCGTCGGAATCCCGCAGTCCTCCCTGGGTACTGACGATCAGGAACTCCGGCCCGGTGGCGGCACGGATCCGCGCGGCCTCCTGCCCCGAGGCGATCACGCCGTCGAACCCGGCGTCGTAGGCCAGCTCCGCGCGCCGCAGCACCAGCTCGGCCGGCGTGAGCCTCGCGCCCTG
>CAZJEH010000216.1:0-5655 GCA_964544905.1 uncultured Gemmatimonas sp. | reverse complement strand
ACCGTTCACGGTTCCTTGCGAGTGTGACGGACTGGGATCGACAGTTCTGACACAGACTCCTTTTCTGACACCGACTCCTTTGACGGGATGATACTCGAATTCGATGGAATGCGGCCGCGGATCCATCCGACGGCGTGGATCGCACCTACGGCGGTGGTTATCGGCAACGTCGAGATCGGCGCGGAGGCGAGCGTCTGGTTCGGCGCCGTCATCCGGGGCGACGAGCGGGACCACGTGATCCGTATCGGTGAGCGAACCAACGTGCAGGACAACTGCGTCGTTCACGTGGGTAGCCGTGGCCCGACACTCGTCGGGGACGATGTAACCCTCGGCCACTGCGTGGTGATCGAAAGCTGCGAGATCGGGAACGGATCGTTGATCGGAATGAACGCCACGGTGCTGCAGCAGGCGAGGATCGGCGAGCAGGTGCTGGTGGCAGCGGGGTCGGTCGTCGCTTCGGGTGCGCGCATCCCCGCCCGGCACCTGGCGGCCGGCAACCCCGCGGAGGTGAAGAAGGAGATCGGGCGCGGCTACCTCGAGCGGATGACGAGCGCCTCCCAGAAGTACGTCCGGCTTTCCCGGCGGTACATGGCCGGCGACCTTGGTGATCTCCAGCGCGCCGAGAAACCGTGACCGCCGACCTGGTCGTCATCGGCGCGGGGGTGATCGGGTGCGCCGTCGCCCGGAAGGCGAGATCGCTCGGCCTGCGGGTTGTCGTGGTGGATCGCGACGTGGAGCGGAAGCACGCGTCCTGGGCCGCAGCGGGAATGCTGGCGCCGCTCGGCGAATCCCACGAGCCGGGGCCGTTCCTGTCGCTTCTCCTGGAGGCGAGGCTCCTCTTCCCAGGCGGTGTCCGCCAGCTGGAGGACGAAACGGGGCTCAACCTCGGCTACCGGACCGACGGAATGATCCTCCTCGCCTTCGACGAGAACGGCGAGGCCGCGTTGGAGCGCCGGCAGCGGTGGCAGGAGGCCGCGGGCCTCGCTGTGGAGCGGCTGGCGGCCGAGGAGGCGCGTCGGCTGGAGCCGGGGATCGATGACCGGGTTCGGGCGGCGCTCCTCTTCGGCGACGACCACCAGATCGAGAATCGGGTTCTACTCCAGGCACTCGAGATCTCGGCCGAACGGGCTGGTGTGGTATTCCGGCTGGGAGTGGGCGCACGCGGGCTGCGCCCGACAACAGGGGGCCTCTCGGTGGAGCTGGAGGACGGGGATCGCCTGGACGCCGCGCAGGTCGTCCTCGCCGCGGGTGCCTGGGCCGGTGCGATGGACGGGTTGCCGCGCGGACTACCTGTGGAGCCGGTCCGCGGGCAGATCCTGAGCGTCCGGAACCTCCAGCCGCCGATCCGACACATCCTGGCGTCGTCTCGCGGGTACCTGGTGCCACGATCGGATGGGCGGGTTCTCGTCGGGGCGACGGCCGAACGGGTTGGTTATGCAACCAACACCACCCTTGGCGGACTGGGACACCTGGCCGATGTGGCCGGGGAGATCGCGCCTGACCTGGCCGGACAAGCACTCGTCGACCACTGGTCCGGCCTTCGCCCGGGCACCCCGGACGGGCTGCCGATTCTCGGACCGGACCCCGACCTGCCTGCGCTCATCTATGCCGCTGGGCACTTCCGCAACGGAATCCTCCTCTCCTTCATCACGGGCGAGATCGTCGGCGGGCTGGCAGCCGGGATCCGGCCGGATTTCGACTTCGAGCCGTATCGGCCGGACAGGTTCGCGAAAGTGACCTGAGAGGCACCAAGCCTGGTGAGATGCGAGGTCTACCTGGCGGAGGATGGGCTATCACCGTCGGCCGGTGCGTGGGACACTATACGTCGCGGGCCGGCGGCCTCACGGGCGACCTTTCCGCGCTTCGCTGTACTCGCGCGGTGCCGATGGGTCAGAAACCGAGGATGTTGACGCGGTACCACCCGACCAGCGCGCCGCCCCACACGTCCGTTAGAGCGGCGCCGAGCGCGAGGAAGATCCCGAAGGGAACGAGCTTCTCGGAGCGGAGGGAGATGGGGAGGAAGACCGCCGTTCCCACCAGCGCACCCAGAAAGATCGTGAGGAGTGCACCGAGCGGCCCGACGAACGCGCCCACCATCGCCATCATCTTGATGTCTCCCCCTCCCATGGCCGGCTTCTTCAGCAGCCACTCGCCGACGACGGCCGCCAGGTAGAGCATTCCGAAGCCGACCGCCGCGCCCGCCAGCGATTGGGTGATGGTCACCCCCCCGGGTGCGAATGCCAGCAGGAGGCCGATTACCAGCCCGCCGAGTGTGAATTCGTCCGGTATCAGATAGGTGCGCGCGTCCGTCGCGGCGATCCCGAGCAGGAGCGTCAGGAACACCGCGAAGGTAAGCCCCTGCCACGAGACCCCGTACCTAGCGAACGCTCCGACCCAGATCAGTGCCGTGGCCAACTCGATGACTGGGTAGATGAACCCGATCCGCCCCTCGCACGACCGGCACCTCCCCCGCAGAACAATCCAGCTGATCACAGGGATGTTGTCGCGCCATCCGATGGCAGCCCCGCAGTCAGGA
Organism: uncultured Gemmatimonas sp.; assembly: GCA_964544905.1. Lineage (GTDB taxonomy): Bacteria > Gemmatimonadota > Gemmatimonadetes > Longimicrobiales > Longimicrobiaceae > WHSP01. The sequence goes on along the minus strand of CAZJEH010000216.1, from coordinate 3,119 downwards.
CAGCGCGACGGCGGCGAGATCACCGACTCGTCGACCGGCCACCTGCAGATGCAAACGTTGAGGAACGAGCCGATCGCCGCGCCGAAGAGGCCGGCGAAGATCCAGGTGATCGCTGACGAAGTCACGGATGCGGTCTACTCGGGGGTTCAGCTCGCAGTCGGGGGATGCACTCCGCAGCGGCCGCGAGCGCCCGGAACGGCGCGGTCCCGGTTGACCGGCCGGCCGCCAACGGGGGAAACGCGGAGGTGTGTACACTCCGGACCCGTCATCGGGTCAGTTCATACATCAGTATCGCCGCGGCGGCCGTGACGTTGAGGGACTCCGCGCGCCCCCTGATCGGGATACCGACGAGCGTATCGATGTGCGTCATCGTCATCTCGGATAGCCCCGCGCCCTCGTTCCCCATGACCAGCACGACCCGCGTCGGGCGCTGGTCCCCGAGCGGCGGGCCGGCAGCCGATGCACCGAGGATGGTGTACCCCATCCCGCGCGCACGTGTAAACGCCTCGGCCGCGGTCGCGGACACCACGGGGATGCGGAACGACGAACCGGCCGCGGCGCGCACGCTCTTCGGGTTCCACGGATCCGCGCTGCCGGGAAGCACCAACACCGCTTGCACCCCCAGCGCCTCGGCCGAACGGATCATCGTCCCCAGGTTGCCTGGATCCTGGACCGCGTCGAGGGCCAATACGGCCGACCGCTCGCCCCGCGGCTCGAGATTATCCAGGCCGGCCTGAGGGATGTCCGCGACGACAATGATTCCCTGCGGGGCTTCGGTAGCTGCGAACCGTGCGAGCTCGCTGTCGGGTACTACCGTCCGAGGTACTTCACGAGCATCGATCTGGGAAACCAGGTCGCGGCCGCGCTGCGTGTCCTCTATACTGGACGCCGTAACTGCCCACCGTGGACGAACCGGAGACGCGAGCAGGTCCTCGACGACCCGAATGCCTTCGGCGAGGAATCGGCCGCGAAGAGCCCGCTGCTTGCGCAGCTGCAATGCTCGCAACTCCTTGGATTCTCGCAGACTTAGGGCCATCCGGGCATGGTCCGGTACTTGCTCATAGCACGGGTCGGCCAACCGACCGACAGCTTTCGAAAACGGAGAAACGAAATGCGTTCCTTCTTCCCTGGCGGCATGGGCAGGGTTGGCGTGATGGCCCTGACGGGCACCCTGGCGTTGAGCGCGGGGTGCGTACCCGCCGTCTCGTTGCAGGACGAAGTACAGCTCGGGCGTGAGTACGCCGCCCAGATCGCTCGCGAGATGCCGCTGGTGCAGGACGCCGCGGTCTCCCAGTACATCAATCAGCTCGGCAACACCATTGCGCGCCGAGCCGACAATCGCGGCCTGCAGTACACGTTCTACGTCGTCGATTCCCCCGAGGTCAATGCCTTCGCCATTCCGGGCGGGCACGTCTATGTGAATAGCGGCCTGATCGAGCGGACGGCGAACATGTCCGAGCTGGCCGGGGTTCTCGCACATGAGATCGGGCACGTCGTGCACAGGCACGGGATCGAGCAGTGGCAGCGAGCGCAACAGGCGAACACGGGGCTGGCGGTGCTCTACGGGATCCTGCTCGGCAGGCAGCCCAGCGGGCTCGAGGCGGCGGGAATCCAGATCGGTGGGGCTGCCGTGTTCGCGGGCTACGGCCGGGACGCCGAACGCGAGGCCGACAACAGCGCGGTCGGTTACCTGATGGCGGCGGGCATCCACCCACAGGGCCTGGTTACGATGTTCGAGAAGCTCCTGGCGGAGAGCCGTCGGAACCCGAGTGCGGTGGAGCGCTGGTTCTCGACGCACCCGACCACCCAGGAGCGAATCGACAACGTGTCGGTAGCGATCAGTCGGCTTCCGGCTGGGTCGCTCCAGGGACTCAACACCAATACCCAGGCTTACTCCGATTTCCGCAGCCGCGTGAGCCGTCTGTCATCGCGGTAACATGTTCTTTCGTTCTGGCGGCAGGAGTTCGAGGTTCGGCCGATCGGCGGGCAGGTCCCGGTGGACCGCCCGTCGTTTCGCGTGGCTGCTCCTCGTGCTCGTGCCGCTGCTCGCGCTCACGGGTTGCATCTCCGAAGAACGCGAACGCGAGATCGGCGATTCATTGGCCGCTGACATCAACCCGCATCTGCCACTCATCGAGGATCCCCTGCTCCACGCGTACGTGCGCACCCTCGGCTCGCGGATCGCGGAGGTGAGTGAGCGCCCGGACGTCGAGTACCGCTTCTACCTGATCGACACCGACGCGGTAAACGCGTTTGCGCTCCCCGGCGGACACGTTTACGTAACGCGCGGGCTCGTCGCGCGCACCGAGGAAGGGAGGGAGTTCGCGGGAGTACTCGCCCACGAGATCGCGCACGTCGCCGCGCGCCACGGGATCCGCCGGCTTCAGCGCGAGCTTCGCACGTCGTCGCTGGTGAGCAAGCTGTACGACCTCTTCCTGGGTGGAGAACCGGAGGTCCTGCGGGTGAACTCGCTCGCCATGGCCAACGAGTACCTCGACGCGCGATACTCCCGCCGTGACGAAAAGGAAGCGGATAGACTCGCCATCGACTACCTTGCTCTGGCCGGGATCGACCCCAACGGCGTAGTGTCGCTGCTCGAGACCCTCGTCGAGCAGGAGAGGATCGAACGAGTCGAGGCAGGTCCACTTGCGGAATGGTTTTCCACACACCCGATGACCAGCGAGCGCCTCGAGGAGGCGCGGATGGAAGTGAAAGGGCGGGGCGTCTCGGCGCCACCGACCGAACCGGCGAGCATCCAGGCCTATCCGGCCTTCAGGATGCTGGTCATGCGATGGAGCGAGCAGCTGCCTCCTCACCCGATCGACTGACCCCCCCGATCGCGCTCACCATCGCCGGATCGGATTCTGGCGGCGGCGCGGGTATCCAGGCGGATCTCAAGACGTTCCAGGCGTTCGGCGTCTTCGGTACATCGGCCATTACCGCGATCACCGCACAGAATACACTCGAGGTCAGCGCCGTCCACGAGGTGCCGCGTGAGATCGTGGTGGCGCAGATTGCCGCCGTCGCCACCGACCTTGCGCCGCGGGCGTTCAAGACCGGAATGCTCGCGACGACCGACCTCGTCGAAGCGGTTGCCGCCGCGATTACCGATTACCGAC
>CAZJEH010000215.1:0-5796 GCA_964544905.1 uncultured Gemmatimonas sp. | reverse complement strand
AGAGGACATTTCTACTTCGTCGAAGGGGAGGACTTTTCTATTTCACTGTGACAGAGGAGGCCGAAACGACGAAAGCCGCCCCCTTGGGGGAGCGGCTCAGCGCCTGAGCTCGGCGGCGCTAGGGCCGTACCCGGGCCGCCCTCGGCTCGTACGTGCCGCAGATCGCCCCCCGACCGCTCATCTCGACGTGGATCTCCCCCGCATGACACTGGCGATCGACGTTATGGACGCAGTCCGTGGCCGAACACGACGCCACGGCCGACGGAGCTGTCGATCTCTTTTCCTCTGGTTTCATCGCTGAGTCATCCTCGATTTCGGTTCACGGACGTCATGCATGTGCCGTATAGGATTGCAAGATAGATACCGGTGGTAACGTCGCAAGTGTTTTGTTTTCAGATACTTGCGAATGATTCTCAATCGGTGTCCACCTAGATCGCTACGGCGTATCTGGGCACGCCTCTGCTTCCCAGGGCGTTGCGTGATCACACGGCCCGCTGTCGCGAATCTTGCTCTGTCGGTTGGGCGATCGACGCCGGGACGAGGCTTGGCGGCACGGGTGGCACAGCGGGCGCGGAGGACGACACGACGTCGGCGGGGCGGGAGCGAGGGCGACGTCCAACCGACGCCCTGAACCTATCGGTCGAGGCGCTGAGTGCGAGGAGATAGATTGCGAACCAATTCCCTGCGAAGGTTCGAGCCGGATCGAGCGCCGCAACCCCGGTTGGGCGAGACGCGGATCCCGGCTTGCACTGCGCCGGACGGGACTGGCAATCGGAAGCGGGGGTAGGAGGGAGAAAGCGTGCTGACCGTTCAGAGTGACGATCATGTTCAGCGTTGCGCGAGACGTTCGCCGCGCACGAGCCGACCGCTTCATCCGGCCAGAAAGGCTTCTGGACCAGCGCGCAACTATCCGTCGCTCGCCCTATGCTGACCGAGGCCGGCCAGTGACCCCATCACCGGTCCGCATTCGGGTGCCCTCCTCCCGGCGCCAGCGCGTCCTGCTCGTCGCCGGGATCATCCTCGTGGCGATCAACCTGCGTCCGACGCTGGCGAGCGTCGGCCCGCTGATCGGCCACATCCGTGCGGACACTGGCCTGTCCGATACGGCGCTGGGGCTGCTGACGACCCTGCCGGTGCTCGCGTTCGGGGTCATCTCGCTGGCCGCGCCGTGGGTGAGCCGTCGGCTGGGTCTGGGCGGCGCGATCGCCGCCGCGCTGGTCCTCCTGTTCGTCGGAGCGTCCGTCCGCACAATCCCGTCGGTCGCGTTGCTGTTCGCTGGGACGGTCCTTCTGGGCGTTGGGATCGCGCTCGGCAACGTGCTCCTGCCGGCGCTGGTGAAACGGGACTTCGCGCACCGATCGGGCCTTCTGACCAGCCTCTACTCGAGTGTGATGGCGATCGGGGCTTCGATCGCGGCTGGCGTGAGCGTGCCGCTAAGCAACTGGCTGGGCTGGCGGGGCGGGCTCGGTGTCTGGGCAGCACCAGTGGTCGTCGCGCTCGCGGTCTGGTATCCCCAGGTGAGACGCCGAACGACCTCGGACCGCTCGACGCAGACGCCTTCCTCGTTACGTTCCCTCGTCCGCTCGCCCCTGGCCTGGAAGGTCGCCCTCTTCATGGGCTTCCAGTCGCTGACCTTCTACGTCGTTCTGGCCTGGCTGCCCGATCTCCTGCAGGACGGGGGTATGACTCCGGCCGGCGCGGGCTGGATGCTCGCGCTTTCGCAGGCCGTCGGGATCCTCGGCTCGGCCCTCGCGCCGCTGCATGCGGGACGGGTCGACGATCAGCGATCCATCGTCTGGGCACTCGGATTGATGGAGGCGCTCGCGCTCGTCGGACTGCTCCTCGACGCACCGACCGGGATCCTGATCGTGTGCGTGGTACTCCTGGGCTTCGCGCTCGGGGGCACCTTCGGCCTCGCCCTGATCTTCCTCGTACTCCGAGCGCCGAGCACCGCCTCGACCACTCAGCTCTCGGCAATGGCCCAGGCGATCGGCTACCTCATCGCGGCCGTGGGGCCGGTCCTCTTCGGCTTTCTCCACGACGCTACCGACGGATGGACGACCCCGCTCGTGTTCCTCGTAGCCGTACTCGCCGGCAAGATCGCGTCGGGCATCGGCGCCGGACGACCGGGCTCGGTCGCAACCGGGCGATGAGCCTCACGTGACGCGCGGAAGCCAGACTGCAGATAGCTCACGCCGCGAAGACGCGGAGGGGATCGGGCGCAGAAATCCATTCCGGACGTTCGATCCAATCTCCTGCAGATTGAAAGGAGACGGTGACGAACGGACGCCCCGACCCCCCTCCGCGTCTCCGCGGCTCTGCGTGAGCTTTTTCGCGGCCTCGCGTGAGGCCCTAACCCATCACCACGGCCGCCCGAAGAACGCGAACGCCCCGAGCTCGCCGCCTGTCACGATATCGTTGATCCCATCCCCGTTGAGGTCCGCGACGACGACCTGCGACCCGGCGCCGGACGCGTTGTGCACGAGCTCCGGAACGAACCGCGCACCGCCCGGAGCGGACGAATCACGCACGGTCCTGTAGACGTACAGCACCGGCGGGCCGTACGGATCCGGATCGGTCGTGCTCTCCTGGTGCGAGTAATACCGCTTGCCGATAACCAGGTCCGGGATGTCGTCGCCATCCATCCGCGCGCAGGTCGAGCCGTGCGGCTCCGAGAACGTCACCCCGCCCGCGTTGTCGGCCGTGAAGTCGTCGGCGATCATGTGCCGGACGAAGGAGATCTCACCGTTCGCCGAGCGGGTCTGCTCGAACCAGGCGATGCCGAACGCGTGCGCCTGCAGCGCCGTCACGACGTCGTTCAGGCCGTCGCCGTTGACGTCGTAGATGCACATCTCCGCCCCGCCTGCCGAGCCCCGACCGGTCTGCCGCCCGAACGCCTGCGGATGGTAGCGCCACATCGGCGTGGTCGCGTCGCCCGGGTTCTCCCACCAGCCGTAGGCGTTGAGCAGGTCCGTCCTGCCGTCACCGTTGATGTCCCCCGCCCCGATGCCGTGCGCGATGTAGGTGCCGTTCTCGCCTACCTGGGTCGAAAGCCATGGCCCGGTGGGGTTGGCCGGATCGGGCTTCGCCCACCGGATCGCCCCGTTGCTCATGTAGACGAGATCATCCACCCCGTCACCGTCGACGTCCGCCATCGTCGAGACTTCGGCCACGGTCCGTCCGGGAGGGATCACTGACTGGTACGCGTCCCAGCGCCGCGACTCGCCGCGCGGGTTCACGTACAACACCGTGCCCGAGGTGGAGGCGAGCAGGACATCGGGCCATCCGTCGTTCGTGAAGTCGCCCGCGAACTCCAGCCAGTTATCGGAAAAGGTGACGCCCGGTCGGGTCGGCAGGGCAAGATAGAACTCGCGCTTCGTGGTGAAGTCCGGGCCGTAGAAGATGAATGGGCCCGATACGATGTCGAGATTCCCGTCGCGGTCGAAATCTGCGACCGCGGAGGCGAACGAATAGTAGAACGGCGTGAGCCGCTGCATCGAGTAGTGGGGCGAGACCACTTCGACGGGCGCGTCCTTGAGGGCCATGTCGCGATAGGAGACGCCCCGGAAGCGAGCCTCGCCCGTCCCGCCGACGTAGAGGGCTATCGGACCGTACGCGCCCAGCTCCTCGTCCGCGGCGCCACCGCCCGACCCGGCTCCGCCCCGGTTGATCCAGAGCCGCAGGATATTCGCGTCGATCGCCACGTCGATGTCGTTCCAGCCGTTCGCGTCGTAGGGGGCCGGCTCGGTCACGTCCGGCCTACCCGCCGGCACAGCGGGTTGTTGCTGGGGGCCTCCGCCTCCAGCTCCACCGCCGCCACCCGGCCCGCCGCCGCCCGGACCACCTCCACCGCCTGCCCCGCCCTCGGCCGGTGGCGGAGGCGGCGGCGCCACGCGCATCAGCCCGCCACCGCGACGTAACGGTTCGCGGGTCAGCATCCTCCCATTCGCATCGAGCGTCACGGCATACGCGCCGATGTCGTCCTGCGTCAGCGAAACGAACACGCCCTTGTAGCCTTCCGGGGTCCGCTCGGCCCGCAGCAACAGCCCAACGCGGGCACCCGGTGTCGTTCGCAGATCGAAGCCGACCTCCACGTCCTGCAACACTCTGTCGAGCATCAGCCAGCCGCCGTCGGGCGAGCGAGGCGTGCCGACCAGTTCGCCGTTCGAGGCGCTCCAACTCGCCTGGCCGATCGAGGTCCATCCCGTCAGCGAGCTACCCTCGAAGGTCCAGTGCGGGATGAACGAGTAGCGGGCGTTCGCCGCGGGGGCGCCCGCGGGCGCGGGGGCGGGGTACGTGGCCGGCGAAGCAATACTCGCCGACGGATCAGCCGAGTACGCCGCGGGAAACGGTGACGAGGAGCGCGGACCGCACGCCGTCGCCCCGAGCGACGCAACGACGATGGCCAGCGCGGAAACGCCCTTCGACATCTCGCACCTCCGATGTAGGCGAGAACAGGGATCTCAGCGGGAATTCGGAAGGTCAGCCGTAGCGCTACAGTAACGGGCGCGGCCGGGCAGGTCAACGAAAGTGTGGACGATGGGGAAGCTGCGTCGTTAGGGGGCCGCCCCCGGCCGACAGGACGGTCCATCAGTCCGCCAAACCGCTAAAATTGTCGGCAATCGCGGCACATCCAGCGCGGGGCGCAACCGGCGGCAAACCCCGAACGACGTTTGACGACGTCGAGCCCGACGGTCCGGGAATGGCGGTCGCGCGAAACGGTTGAATCGGGGCACTCCGCGAAGCAACTTGAGGATCGGACGTCGGCGGCCACACGCAAGCGTAACCGCCGTCCGCATTCCGGCCACGAGGCCGTGCCGTCCGGAGCATACCTCCTTCATCCGCTCGATCCTGGAGGGTCCGATGTCGTACCGATTCCAGCCGCTGCTGGTGGTCGCGCTAGTCGCGGCCGCCGCGTGCGGAACGTCGAATGACGCCGGCGAGACAGGCGAAACGGAGGAACTGCGGTTGGCGGGCTCTCCGGTCGAGAGCGAAGCGGTGCCGGCCGACGCACTCGCACGCGCCCGCGCCACAGCCGACGCTTTGACGAGCGAGCTCGGCGGGCTCCTGTTGAGCACGCTTCAGGCCGAGGGACCTCTAGCCGCCGTCCAGATCTGCTCCGATACCGCGCAGACGCTGACGGCGAGACACGCCGCCGAAGGGACTTACGTCCGTCGGGTCTCCGATCGTGTACGGAACCCGGCGAATTCACCCGACGAGGCCGAAGCTGCCCAGCTGGCCCTGCTCGCTAGCGAACACGGTCGTGGGGAGCTTCCTGGAGAGGTCGTGCGGATCGTTCAGCGGGGCGGCATTCGCACACTGCACTACATGCGTCCCATCGTCGTCGCCCCTCCGTGCCTCACCTGCCACGGCCCGGCGGACCAGATCCCCGCCGAGGTCCGCGCGGTCATCGAACAGCGCTACCCGCAGGACAATGCGGTCGGGTACGCCGCCGGCGACCTGCGGGGCGCGGTCTCAGTGCGCGTGGCTCTCGAGCAGCAGTGAGGCGGGATCGAGGAACGTAAGCGGGTTGCGAGCGGTTCGGGGGCGGCGGGGGCAGGAGCCGCGCCCTCGCACCGGAGCAGCCGCCGGGACCCACCAGTCAGCCCGAAGTTCGAAGGACTCGCCTATCCTTTCGCCGGCCAATGAATTCCGGCCTTGAGGCTGTGTCAAACCCGCCGGATGGCCCGTCATCTCACTGACCTGGCGTGCCTGGATGCGGCGCAAACCCACCAATGTCACGGCTTTCGAGAGTGTGTCAGAACTGTCGATCCCAGTCCGTCACACTCGCAAGGA
>CAZJEH010000214.1:0-5852 GCA_964544905.1 uncultured Gemmatimonas sp. | reverse complement strand
GCCTCCATCTTCTGCGAGTGCCGGAGCTCCTCCTCCAGGGCCCGCCGCTTGGTGGTATCCTCGATCAGCGCGATCCAGAGCTGCTCGCGGCCGGCGTTGTCGGTGATCGGAGAGATCGTGGTGTTGACCCAGATGTACCGGCCGCGATTCGGGATCATCCGGCAATCGATGCGCGTTCCCTCGCCGCCGGTCATCGCGGCCGTGTAGTACTCCTGGGCCGTCGCCGCGTCGTCCGGATGCACGAAGTCGAGCAGACGGCACTCCCCGGGCTGGTTCTCGTCGATACCCAGCATCGCGGCGAGCCAGGGATTGCTGCGGATGATCCAGGTGTCGTGCCCGATCAGCGCGAGACCGACGGGGGCGTTGTCGAAGATCGCCCGGAACATCGTCTCGCTGCGCTGGAGAGCCGCCTCCATCGCGCGGCGCGGGGCCAGGTTCTCCGAGCAGGTCACCACGCCGCGGAAGCCGCCGTCCCGCCCCTCGATCACGTCGGACCAGAGCAGCACCGGGAAGTCGTGCCCGTCCCGGTGCCGGTTGACGCTCTCGCGGATCCAGCTCGCGTCCGCGCGATCCACGGACAGGTCCATCGTGCGGCGGAGATCGGGCGGCGCCAGGATGCTCGCGTGCTTCCCGATCAGCTCCTCCGGCCGGTAGCCGTGCATCTCCGCCTCGGCCGGGTTCGTGTAGACGATCCGGCCGTGCTGATCCGTCAACGTCAGGCCTAACTGCATGTTACTGACGGCCTTCGCGAGGACCCGCAGTCCGTGGAGGGCATCCGCCGTCACCGAGGCCTCGCGCCAGATGTCGACACCGGAAGCGATGCTCCGCGCGATCCCCACGAGCGTCTGCATCGCCTCGTAGCCGGGCTGCACGGCCGGGTCGATCAGGACGCCGACGCTCCCCGTCTCCCCGGATCCTCCCTGGTCGAGCGCGACACCCACCGCTCGCAGCTCCCCGCAACGCCTATCTACATTGTCACGGAGGGTCAGGCGGGTGAACGGACGCAACAGCTCCTCGATGTCGTCGTCCAGGTCGTGACCGGCGGCCGCCACCACGATCATGTCGTCCCCGACACGCACCCAGCCTCCGTGCGCGTCGACGGTGCGCATGGCGATCTCGAGAAGCGGCTCCCAGCCGATGCGCGCGCTCCAGGACGGCCGCGGGCTTCCGAGCACCCGAGCGGCCATCTCGAGAATCCGACTTTCAGCTTCTGTCGCCATAGGGGTGGTCAACCAGCGCCGCCCTAGCGTCACGTTCCCGGCCATTCGCTCGTCTCCTCGTCGGCGCCGGCCGGGAAAGGCCGCGCGTGAGCGGCGCGAAGGGGATCCCACCGCGCACACCGACTCCGATCAGGCAATGAATGTGAAAACGTACTACATTTGTGTCGTCATGCAAGCGACGGACGCATCTCCGCCGCCTCCCCGGCGACACCGCCAGCGGCGGCATCGATCAGCCGACGCATCATCCGGGCGGGTTCCAGCCACTTCTCCCAGTACGCGCGGGCGTTCTTCTCGAGATGCCGCCGATATTCAGTATCGGCACAAATACGGGAAACAGCCTCCCTGATCGACTCGATGGAGCCGTCCACGTAGTGGATGTGCTCGCCGTGGACGAGCGGCGCGGGAAGGGCCCGCACGATCGGAACGGAGATGATCGCTTTTCCGAGTGAGAGGAATTCGCCGAGCTTCCAGCTGTGGCACTTCTTGTACGCCGGCGTATTGAAGACGACGGCCGACGCGCGCGTCTTCTCGATGTAGGTCTCGTGTCGGTACTCGATCGGACAGGTGAGCTCCTCGTAATTGGGCACCTTCACGTTCTTTCTCGCCCAGAAGCCCCCCTCGAACTCCACCTGCGGCAGCGATCGGCAGGCCCGGATGAAGTCGGCCCGGTTGTGGTTGGCCTGTCTGTGCGCCTCGCCCCACTCGGCGACCTTGTGCGTTTCAGGCCACAACCCCGAGCTGAAGAACACGTAGTTGTCGCGCGAGGTCCCGGGACCGTACTCCGAAGCGGCGAGCCGTCGATAGGTGTGGATGCGGGCGTACTGGATGAGGTGCATTTCACAGCACGCCAGCAGGCCGCGGTTCGATGCGGTGTCGCGGAGATCGTTGTCGATGCGGCGGTAGCTGAGCAGCCTGCGGTTGCAGACGATGAGACTGCGGATGGCGAGGGCGCCGGTGACGATCGGGCTCCAGAGGCGGACCGGGAACACCGGCCCGGTCGGGACGATGCGGGTGGAAGCGTTCGGAGGAACCTGGCCGGGGTCGAGGTTCACCTTGCCGAACACGTCGGCCCACTCGATCGCCTCGGGCGGCAGTGACGGGCTGTCGTGCGCATGGATGTAGATCCTGCGTTCGCGCTGTCCGTCTCTGAGCCTGATCGCGAGGCAATCGTGGCCGAGATCCGGGAAGCCGTCCAGGGTGGTACGCACGCTGGCGGCGCCGTACAGATCACGCAGGCCCTGGAGGAAATAGGAGTAGTAGAGCGCGTTGAACTGCGGGTGAACCAGAACCTGTGGCCGGGCCATGCGTAGCGTCACTCCTCGATGGTTCCGCGCACCATACAGGCGATGGCCGCTCGTCGAACGTCGTTGCGGACCATTGCCAGTATCGGCGACCGGCGCGGTACGATGTACGTACTCGATGCAGGGTAGACCGCCGCATTTTCGCGGGCCGGAGCGCCTATCACGGCCCCTCCGACGATGGACCTGCCGCTCGATGGGCCGCCCGACGGGAGGCGCCGGGTCGGCGAGCCGATCCGGGTCGGCGGCGCCGAGCAACGTTGTGACAACGTCATTCCTGCCCATCCACCCCCTCCATCCCCGATCCCTCGCTTCGACCCGGCACGGGACCGGGCACCGCGCGACAGAACCGAGGTTCAGGCGAAGTGGTCTTCCATCTCCCGCCGCAGGCGGTCCGCGAGGCGATCCGTGGGTACGACCACGTCGCGGTAGCTGATCGCGTGGTCCTTGGACACGTCCCGGACCAGACGGCAGCCCTGCGCCAGCCCCATGGGAAGGAGTTGGTCGCGCCGGACCACGTCGGTGTTCTCGAGGACGCCGTAGCAAAGGAATCCGCCGATCCCGTCGAGCGTTTCGCCCGCCCGCAGATCTCGCTTGGCCATGGTGATGACGTCGCAGACGGGCCCGGCGAGGGGAGTAATGGAGGCGTCCCCGAACAGCGCCGCGCGAGCAGCGGTCAGCGGCGCCTCGATGTGCGGGAGGTGATACGGCGTGTAGAAGACGTAGAACGGCCCCTTCCCCATCTTGAAGTAATCCATGTACTGCTGGCGGATGGGGTTCTCATCGTACCCGATGACGAAGACGCCGGGCCCCGGCTCCGCGCCCAGGATGTAGTCGACCAGACCGCCGTTCAGCATCTCCTCGGCCGGAAACAACTGGGCCGCTTCGTTCGCGTGCGCGCAGCGCGGGCCGTACATCCCCCGCTTCCCGGTGCGGAAGCCGGTGGCGTTGGCGACGACGGCCATCTCCATCGCGATCTTCGTCCCGTCGGCGAAGGACGTGATCATCTTGACGTCCTGCTTGTACTTCTCGGCGAATCCCCGCTGCGTCTCGGGGGTCCGGTAGTGATCGATCAGCCCCTTGATGTTTCCCGCCAGCACCGGTTCGCAGCCGATCCCCCGGACGAAGCGGAGGAGGTTCATGATTTCGCCGGGCTGGTCGCCGTCCGTGTTGGTGATCACCACGCCGGCGCGATCCGCGTATACCTTCAGGATCGGGCCCACGGTGGCGTCCAGCTCGGCGTTCATGAGGACGACGTGCTTGCCGTGGTCGATCGCCCGCGTGACGACTCGCGCGCCGAACTCGACCTCCCCCGTCGCCTCGATGAGAACGTCGATGTTTCCGGCCTCGCAGAGTAGCATCGGGTCGTCGGTGATCGCGTACTGATCGCGCGCGATCGCGTCCTCCAGCTCGGCCACGTTCGCCACGGTGCGGATCGATTCGACGCCGGCCTCGCGGTACGCGCGCTCAGCCTTCGACAGGGTGCGGTTGTAGATCGCCACCAGCCGCATCCCCTTCATCCTCCCGACGATCTGGAGGGCGATCCCCCGCCCCATGTATCCCGCTCCGATCAGGCCGACCCTGACCGGTCGGTTCTCCGCGTGGCGACGCTCGAGCGCCGTATCGACAATCAGCATTCCTTGGTCGTTATCCTTCGAAATTGCTGGGGGTGGCTCGGCGCGATCCGCCGCTTGCGACTGCCGGCGGCGCCGGTTCCGGAAAACGCACGGCCGTCAACGGCCGGCGAAGTCGGGCCACGTCCTGTCCTTGTCGGAGATGACGGTGACAGGAAGGGGCCACTCGATGGCGAAGGCGGGGTCGTCGTAACGGATTCCCCGCTCGGCTTCGGGCGTGTAGAAGGCCGACACGAGGTAGAAGACTTCCACATCGTCCGTGAGGGCCTGGTAGCCGTGGGCACACCCGGGGGGAATGTAGAGCATCCGGTGTGTGTCGGCAGTGAGCTCGACGCCGAACCACTTGCCGAAGGTGGGGGATCCGGCTCGCACGTCGAGGAGGACGTCCCAGACCGCGCCACGGGTGCACCGTACCAGCTTCGCCTCCTCGTGCGGCGCTACCTGGTAGTGCATGCCGCGCAGCGTCCCTTTGCGTCGGCTCGCCCCGATGTTGCCCTGGACGAAGCTGGTGACCAGTCCGCGTTCCCCGAACTCGCGCGCGCACCAGGCCCGCGCGAAGAAGCCGCGGTCGTCCTCGCGCTTCTCGACGTCGATGACGTAGGCGGAGGCGATGGGCGTGGGGTGAAAGAGCATTCGTCGCTCGCTGTTCGTCGTTCGTCGAGTTCGTTTCACCGATTCGGGGTCTCGCCTGATGCGCGGACCCCTTTTCTCCGCACCGACCAAGCAGGGGCCTCGATCGATGCGGCGGCGACGAACGATTACAGGCCGATCCCCTCGTACCGCGCTACCCCCGCCCTGTCCAGCATCCGCCTTCCGTCGATGACCAGCGGCTGCGGGTCCCGGCCGGCGAGGATCGCGGGAAGGGCGTTGAACTCGTCCCAGCGGGTCATGAGGAGCACGGCGTCGGCTCCGTCGACCGAATCGGCGAGAGTCTCGCAGAAGGTCAGGTTCACCGGGTCGAGGGCGCGCTCCGCCTCATGACGGGCGATGGGGTCGTAGGCGCGCACCCGCGCTCCGCTCGCCTGAAGGGCCCGGACGACCGGCAGCGACGGCGACTCGCGGATGTCGTCCGTGCCGGGCTTGAACGCCAGGCCGAGCACGGCCGTCTCAACGCCCTCCAGCGAATCGAAATGCTTGCGCAGCAAGCGCAGCATCTCCCTCGGCTGCTCCTCGTTGACCGCGATGACCGAATCGAGGATGCGCATCGGGGAGCCCGCCTTACGACCGTGCGCGATCAGGGCCTTCACGTCCTTGGGGAAGCAGCTCCCCCCGAAGCCGCAGCCGGCGGCGAGATACGTGGTGAAGCCGGGCATCACTCTCGCGCCGTCGTCGAGGATGGGGCTGAAGCGCTTGTCCAGGTGGACGCCGCGCATGACCTCCACCACGTCGATACCGCCGAGCCGCGCGCACAGGTTGCCGATCTCGTTGGAGAACGAGATGAGCGTGGCGAGCAGGGAGTTGGCGGTATACTTGATCATCTCCGCGGTCCGGGCGCTCGTCCTGAGCTTGTCCACACCGTCGAAGACGCTGTACATCTCCTCCTGGGCGTCGATGGAGCGCTCGTCGATCCCGCCCATCACGATCCGGTCGGGGTGCATGAAGTCGGCGATCGCATCGCCCTCGCGCAGGAACTCCGGGTTCATGCCGACGCCGAAGTCCGCCCCCGCCTTCTTCCCCGAGGCCGCCTCCAGAACCGGGAC
>CAZJEH010000213.1:0-5901 GCA_964544905.1 uncultured Gemmatimonas sp. | reverse complement strand
CGGGTCGGCTGCGGCACAGCGTCTCGCCGCAGCTCGACCCGGCATCCGCAACCCGGACGCAGCCTTACGCGACGCGCACTCCCCTCAGAAGCTGTGCGTTGAGGGCGACGATCACGGTGCTCGCCGACATCAGCAGGGCTCCGATTGCGGGGTGCAGCACGATGCCCCAGGGACTCAGCACACCGGCGGCGAGCGGGATCGCGACGATGTTGTAGCCGGCAGCCCACCAGAGGTTCTGCACCATCTTCCGGTACGTGGCCCGACTCAGCTCGATGATCCGCGCCACGTCCCTGGGATCACTCCGGACGAGCACCACGTCACCCGCCTCGACCGCCACGTCGGTCCCGGCGCCGATCGCGATCCCGACATCGGAGGTGAGCAGGGCGGGAGCGTCGTTCACGCCGTCCCCCACCATCGCGACGCGTCGACCCTCGGCCTGCAACTCTCGAATCCGTTCCGCCTTCTCGCCGGGTAGCACCTCGGCGAATACCCTGTCGATCCCGACCTCGTCGGCGACGGCCTCGGCCACGGCGGTCGCGTCGCCCGTCAGCATCACCACCTCGACTCCCAGCTCGTGCAGCCGTCGAACCGCTTCGTGGGATTCGTCTCGGATCGCATCGGCGACCGCGAACACCGCCCGCGCTTCGTCCCCCTCGAGCAGGTAGATCGCTGCCTGGCCGCGTTCCGCCGCTCGCTCCGCCGCCAGGCGCAGGTCATCAGCCGGTTCCACGCTCCGCTCGCGCAGGAGCGCAGGGCCGCCCATCAATAGTTCACGTCCATCCAGCTTCGCCTTCACCCCATGACCGGGGATTGCCTGGAACCCGGTGACCGCCGGAATCGACACACCTTCTTCGCTGGCGGATTTCACGATCCCCTGCGCGATGGGGTGCTCGGAGTCCGCTTCGACCGCGGCGGCGATCCCGAGCGCCTCCTCCTCCGGCAGCCCTTCCGCGGTCGTCAGCTCGACCACCCGGAACTCGCCGAGGGTGAGGGTCCCCGTCTTGTCGAAGACCACCACGTCCAGCTTGCGTGCGTCCTCGAGGCCGCGCCGGTCGCGGACCAGCAGGCCGTTGCGGGCACCGAGGGTGGTGGAGATGGCGATCACGAGCGGAATCGCGAGGCCGAGCGCGTGCGGGCAGGCGACCACCAGGGTCGCGACGACGCGCTCGATGGTGTAGCCCAGCTCGGCGCCGATCGCCTGCCAGACGATCAGCGTGAGCAACCCCGCGGCGACCGCGACGAGCGTCAGGAAGAACGCCGCCCGGTCGGCGAGCGCCTGGGCGCGGCTGCGCGACGCCTGCGCCTGTTCCACGAGCCGCATGATCCCGGCGAGGGTGGTGTGCTCCCCCGTTCTCGTGACCTCGACGCGGAGGGAGCCCGATCCGTTGACGGTGGCCGCGATCACCTCGGCCCCCTCGCTTTTCTCGATCGGACGCGACTCACCGCTGATCATCGCCTCGTTCACGGTGCTCGCCCCTTCGCGCACCACGCCGTCGGCCGGGATGCTCTCGCCAGGTCTGACCAGCACCAGGTCGCCCTCGCGCAGCTCGGAGAGCGGCACCTCCTCGGTTCCGCCGTCGACGATTCGCGTCGCCGTGCTGGGGAGCAGCCGGGCGAGCTCGGCGAGCGCTCCCTGCGCCTGCTCGATCGACCGCATCTCCATCCAGTGACCGAGCAGCATTATCGTCACGAGCGTCGCCAGCTCGTCCCAGAGCGGCATGCCTGGAAACCCGAAGAGCACGGCGACGCTGAACGCGAAGGCAACCGTGATCGCGAGCGAGATCAACGTCATCATTCCCGGCCGCCGATCGCGCAGCTCCGCCCACGCGCCCTCGAGGAAGACCCGGCCGCCGTACACGAAGACGATCCCGCCGAAGACGGGAGCGATCCACTCGGAACCAGGAAATTGCGGCGGTCGGATCCCCGTCAGCTCCGGGAGCATGTGCCCCCAGATCACCGTCGGGATGGTCAGGGCCAGGGAAAGCCAGAACCTGCTCCTGAACGTTTCCGGCGCGTGGCCATGATCCCCGTGTCCGCCGTGCGAGTGTCCCCCGTGCCCATGTCCCTCGTGCCCGGCGTGGTCGTGACCGTGACCGGCCGCGGCTGTCGACGGGTCCCCGGGGTGGGATGCGCCGGTGGTGTGATGCATTCGGCTCCGTGATCAGGCGAGGGAAAGGTGAGAGCCGAGCGACCGCGTTGCTGCGCCGGCGGTGTTTCGGCCTCCCGCGGCACAACGGGTGCTCGCGCAGCTCGGAATCGTCATTCGGCGCGAGGTAAGCTACAGGATTCGCGTGACGCGGCTCGCCGCCTTCTCGGCGATGCGCTCCACCCACGATCTCCGCCGAAACTCGTCCAGCTCGATCTCCTTCGCGAAGCGGATGTCATCGAAGAAAAGCGAATTCATTCGTGCGCCGAACGCCTCGTCCAGGACCAGAAGCATCACTTCCTCGTTCAGCGCAAGCGACCGGTTGTCGAAGTTCATGGTTCCGACGGCAGACCAGACGCCATCGACGACGAAGGTCTTGGCGTGCAGGGTGGAGGGTTGCCACTCGTAGATGCGCACGCCGGCCTCGAGGAGGCGCTCGTAGCGGGCGCGTGCCGCCAGGCGGGTGATGGCCACATCGGTGCGGGGCCCTCCCACCAGCAGGCGCACGTCGACGCCGCTCAGCGCCTCCACGACGAGCAGGTCCACGAAATTCTCGTCCGGCGCAAAGTACGCGTTGGTGACATAGAGCGTCCTGCGGGCACTGGCGATCGAGAGGGCGAGAAAGCGCTCGGCGGCGGTGCTGCCGAGCGTCGGCGAGGCATAGAGAACGCCGGCTTGCGCCACCCCTCCCTCCCGTGGCTCCGGCACGGGGCGGGCGCTGAACAGATCCCCCGTAGCTTCCGACCACGCGGCTGCGAAGGCGGCCGAGAGCTGGAGTACCGCGGGGCCCTCAAAACGGACATTCGTCTCCCGCCACGCTCCCTCCGTGCGACCATCCCCGAGCCACTTGTCGTCGACCCCGAAGCCACCGGTCCACCCCACCCGCCCGTCCACCACCACCAGCCGCACATGTGAGCGGTTCTGCAGAACATACAGCGTCGAAAAACGCAGGGGACGGAAGGGGAAGACCTGTACCCCCGCGCGACGGAGGGACTCCACGTCCTCCCGTGAGGCGGTTCGGAACCCAAACGCATCGTAGAGCACGAACACCCGAACGCCGGCCCTGGCCCGCTGGACGAGCAGGTCGCGCAACATGTCCGCCACGCGACCGGGCTTGCCGTAGTAGGTCTGCACGAGGATGAATCGCTCCGCCGAGCGGAGATCCTCCCACAGGCGGGGAAAGGTGCCGTCCCCATCGATCGCCAGCTCGACCTCGTTGCCAGGCGTAAGGAGCGTTCCGGTGAGGAGGGCAATTCCGAGCGGAAAGTGCGGGTCGGACGGGGGAACCGGCTCACCGGCGGCTTCCACTCCGCGTACACGACGTACCGCCGTCCCCCGCGTCGCGTAGAGAAAGCCGACGAGGGCGGCGAACAGGAAAATCGCGAATGCCAGCACCCGAAGGATCAGGCTGACGTAATCCACGACGGTCAGCGCTCGGCAGGTACGGAAGAGTTGGTCCGGGCTGCGAACGGGACCCGCAGACGTGAGCATCCATGCACGTACGGCTGCGGAACCGCTCAGCGATGCGGATGGTGGGGAGCGGGGGCTCCGTTCGCAAACTCCGGCGGAAGGGTCGTGAGATGACGCCCATCGGCGCGTTCACTCCGCCCATGGAAGCGATGAGGTGAGAGTGCCGCCCCAGCGGCGTAGAACACAGCGGGCCGACGCCCGAACGATGCCGGACGCCGACCCGCTGGGGGAGGGTGAAAAAGCAGTACCCGCTACGACGGTACTACAGGTCCGCCATGGTCACCGGCGCGTAGGTGGCGCTCCATTCACCGCCGCCACCGAAAGTGTACACCGGGAGGCCCAGGACCTCCAGCTCATTCCCCGGCACCGGCGCGACGAGGAACGAGTTGTCGGGGAGGAGGCCGAACGCGCGCGAATCCGCGAAACCGCGGAAAGCGTCCAGGCCGGCAAGCTCGATCATTCGCTCGTAACGGAGCGCGACCATCAGGTCGCCGCACTCACCGGCGTCGGTCCGCGGCGCGCAGTCTGGACTCTGGGGAACGCCGTCCCGGGTGACCGGCGGCAATCCCGGATACACTTTTCCGTCGTCGAGCCGGTGCGGCCGGGTCCGCGTCACGTTGATCAGCTCGGCCGCGCCGTCGAGATCACCGGTGCGCAGGAGGGCCTCCGCGCGGAGCAGACGGTTCTCGTCGGCGCTGGCGAGGATCGCCGTTCCGCTGTTGGCGTCGAAGCCGCGGAAGAAGTGCCTCGCCCACTGATAGCCGGACCGGAAGTAGAGGCCGCGGCCCTCAGGGAAGCCGTTGTTGTGCGCCCAGTACCGGGTATAGGCGCCGTTGGAGTGAGGCGTCGGTCCGGTGATCCGACGGTCGGGAGTGACGATGTCGAAGCGGTCCCGCTGGTCGAGCGGCTTCGCGAGCCACTCCTGGTAGGCCCCGGAGATGTCCACCTGACCGATCAACCGGTTGTCCCACCGGAAGCAGTTGGCGCACCCGGGCACGTTGTCCTCGAGACGGAAGTAGAGCAAGCTCGAGCGTTGCCCGGCCTCGACGTTCGAACCGTCGAGCACGTACTCGAGATCCTTTTCGAGCCCGTGCGCCGTCAGCTCGAGCACCTGGTTCCAGTCGACCAGACGCCGCTCAGCCGGGGTCCGCGCGCTCAGCACCAGGATCCTGGCCGCGAAGGTGTTCGCGAGACGCACGAAGTCGTCCGTGCTCATCGCCTCCGGCGTCCCGAAGAAGAGCGGACTGCTGCTGTAGGAGGGGAAGCTGATGTTGTTCTGGATCGCGATCGACTTCGCTTCCTCGATCGCCTGCAGGGCCATTTCCCGGGCCTCCTCGGCCGGGATCAGAGACTGTCGGCCCTGTTCCAGGATGTCGTCGCTCAGCGGTTCCGACTCGGGAATCACGAGCGCCTTGTCGAAGCCCATCGCCATGTAGCCCCAGGCGAGTCCCTGCATCAGCTTCGCAAAGGCTCGAGCGCGGGGCGTCACGTCGACATCCCCCTCCATGATCTGCACGCCCGTCTCGTCGAGCGTACGCAGGCCGTCGTGAACGTTGGAGGCGACCACGTTCATCGCCATCCACAGAATGCGATGGCCGCGCGGGCCATCGACCGACACGCTCGGCGTGTTGGTCAGCGCGAGCCTCGGCTCCACGACGGTCTCGGACCCCCCGCTGAGGGGAATCCCCGTCATTTCGGTCGCATAGTTCGGGAACATGTTCGGGACGTGACCGCAGCAGTCGCCTTCCGGCCAGCCGTGCACGCCCGAGAAGAAGACCGAGAACGCGCCCCCGATCAGGGCCTCGAGGTCGGACGGGTCGGCCAGTGCGCGCTCGCGATCGGGCTGCAGCACGTTCACGACGTCGAGGTCGCAACCCGAAGCGAACAGGACCGCCCCGCCCGCCAGAACCAGCCTCTGGATGAATTTCCTCAACATTGATCCTCTGATTCGCGGTGGCTCAGAACGTGACGCCGACTTCCATCGTGATCGTACGGCTCAGCGGGTAGGCGCCATTGCCGACGCTCGCCGAGCGGGTGTTCAGGTTCAGCCCCTGCTCCGGATCGGTGCAGTCGCACCGCTTGAGCATGAACATGTTCTGTCCGATCACCCCGACGGTCATCGTCTCGAGACCGAACTGCGACAGGTTGAGCCGCCTCAGCCACTCATCCGTAAGGCGATAGTTGAGCGAAACCGTGCGCAGCTTGAGGAAGTCCGCCGGCTGCACGTTGAAGCTGTTGCCGCGGTTGGAGGCGAGGGCGTGATAGTACTGGATCGGCTTCTTCAG
>CAZJEH010000212.1:0-5932 GCA_964544905.1 uncultured Gemmatimonas sp. | reverse complement strand
GAGTGTCCGATTTTCACCCGACCGAAGTGTCAGATTTACGACCGCCGCTGACAATAGCTTCGCTGGGAGCTGCAACCAGCGAGCGTCGAGGCGACGAGAAAGGATCCGCCTCCAAATCCATCCCCTCTGGCCGCCACGGGGGTGCACCGCCTCTCCGAGACCTCAGACGCTCATCGCGCCTGGGCGCAAGCCGCAGCCCATCATCCCCGAAAGATGAAGTAGACCGCTCCCACCATGCACAGCCCCGCCCACAGGAAGTTCAGCCCTACTGGTTGCCGCATGTAGAAGATCGCGAACGGAACGAACACCGAAAGCGTGATCACCTCCTGCAGGATCTTCAACTGGGGTAACGTCATCACCGTGAACCCGATACGATTCGCGGGGACCTGCAGCAGATATTCGAAAAGCGCCACACCCCAGCTCAGGAGTGCGGCGATGTACCAGGCACGATGACTCAGGTTTCGCAGATGGGCGTACCACGCGAACGTCATGAACACGTTCGACGCCATGAGCAGCAGAACTGCCCGGAGGTGTGCGGACATACATGTCGCAATCGGCTATGACAGGGAATGTGACCAACGGAAGCCGGAAAAATAATCGGCTCGGGAAGGGGATCGCGCGGGGAGGGGATCGGAGACGCGGAAGGGAAGGTTCCTCACCAGTCGCCAGCGTAATCGGGCGAGTACGGACCTGCGTGGGCAGCCAGATACTCGTAATGGAGACGGGCGATCTGGCGGATGTGGATGAGGTCGTGTGCCTGCCACGAGACCAGCAGGTCCCCGACCCGGATGCGGGTTCCCGACGGGTGGTCGCATCCGGCGGCGACGTCAGGTGGCGCCAGTCCTCGCAGCCACGCGACGCTGCGGCCGCGCTCCGCCGCGAAATCGGCCAGCGCGGCCCCGAGATCCCGCTGGTTGTACCGGCGCTCGACCGCCCAGCCGCGAGGGTCGATCCGGGGCCATGCCTCGCCCGGCCGGTGGAGGGTCAGATCCACCCGCTGCCGGAAATCTTCCCGCTCCTCGTCGTCGAGGTGACACACCACCTCGAGTATCGACCACTTCTCGGGCCGCGGCTTCCAGCGTGCCTGCTAAGGCTCGACGTGCTCGAGCAGACCGCGAAACACCGCCAGGTTAGCCTCGAGGCGGTCGGCAGTGCGGGCGAGGTCCATGACCGCGGATCCCTTGGCGTCGTCGCCCGCTCGCGTGAGGCTGCTTGCCGGGACCCGTTACGGCTGAGCCGTCAGGTCCCGCTCACCGTCCGGAAAAGGGGCGCGCCCTCCAGCCAGTTCGGGGTCGCGCCCTCCCCGTTGATCAACCTGTACACCTCGCGCGCGACCACCAGCTCCTCGTTGGTCGGAACGACCCACACCTCGACCTTCGACCCGTCCGCCGAGATCCGGCCTTCCTTCTTGATGGTCGACTCGTTGCGCGCATCGTCCAGGACGATTCCCAGTTCCTCGAGCCCCTCCAGGATCAGCTTGCGCACCTGAACGCCGGCCTCGCCCGTGCCGCCCGCCATCGTGATCACATCGACGCCACCCAGCTCCACGATGAACGACCCGATGATCTTACGGATCGCATGGACGTAGGTGTCGATGGCGAGCTGCGCCCGTTCGTGCCCGTTTGCCGCCGCCTCGAGCAGATCGCGGAAATCGAACCCCATTCCGGAGATTCCGGACAACCCCGCCTCCGTCATCATCCTCTCGACGACCTGGTCGGTCGTCCCCTCCCCTCGTGAAACGAGGAAGGAGATGAGGAACGCGTCCATGTCCGAAGCGCGAACGGAGAATGGCGGTCCGCACTGGAGCGTGAAGCCGCCCGTCCCGTCGATGGCGACGCCGCCCCGGAACGCCATGACCGTCGAGCTACCACCCAGGTGGCAGGTGATCACCCGCAGGGTCTTCGGGTCGCGACCCATCAGCTCGGGGATCCGCCGGCTCACGTACCCGTGGCTGGCGCCGTGGAACATGTGCTTGCGGATCTTATACTTCAGCGTCCAGTCCCAGGGGATCGGATAGACGATGGCGTAGTCCGGGAGCTGGTCGAAGATGTGGTTCTCGAAGAGCCCCACCATCGGCGTGTCGGGCATCACCTGCCGGAAGCTCTCGATCGCCTGGATGTAGACGGGGTTGTGCAGCGGCGCGACGATGTGGTTGTAGTCCGCCATCGCCGCGATCACCCGGTCGTCCAGGTACTGACAGCCGGTGATGCCGTTTGCGTAGACGGTCTTGAAGCCGACCGCGGCGACCTCGTCGAGCGAGTCGACGGGGCCGTTCTCGGGGTCCATCAACTTGTCGAGGATGTACTGGATCGCCGCCTCGCGGGTCGGGATCGGTACGGTGGCCTCCCGAACGACACCATCGCGGCCGACCCATTCGGTCGGCGCCGCGTGATGGCCGATGCGTTCGATCTTCACCCGGCCCAGCTGTCGCTCGGACGGCATGTCGAGCAGCTGGCACTTCATCGACGAGCTGCCCGGGTTGGCGATGAGAATCTTCATCTACGTCTCTACAGCTCCGGCCTATCCATGCCGGAAAAAGTGGTACGATGGCCGGACGCCGGCTGCGGATGCCCCGCGGCACTTGTCGTCCGGCCTTGAAATCCTATCGGGCGACTACGCGGCTTCGGGAGACGCGCCTCGGGCCGCCTCACGCGCCCAGAGCGACGTCGATCGCTCGAGCCAGTTCGGCGCCGCCGGCTGCCCGCTCACCAGCTTGTAGACCTCGCGCGCGACGACGATCTCCTCGTTCGTCGGGACGACCCACACCTTCACCGGCGAATCGGGCGCGGTGATCTCGGCTTCGACCCGGAACGCCGCCTCGTTGCGCGCATCGTCGAGGATCACACCGAAGTTCTCCATCCCCTCCAGTATCATCCGGCGGATGCGGGCGCTCGATTCGCCCGTACCGCCCGCCATCGTGATCGCGTCGAGACGCCCGAGCTCCACCATGTATCCGCCGATCGCGCGACGCACGGCGTGCACGTAGGTATCCACGGCCAGCTTCGCCCGCTCGTTCCCGTTGTCCGACTCCTGGAGCAGGTCGCGGAAGTCGAAGCCGACGCCAGAGATCCCCGCCAGCCCCGCATCCGTCATCATGCGGTTCACGACCTCGTCCAGCGTCCCCTCGCCGCGCTTCACCAGGAAGGGGATGATGAACGGGTCCATGTCCGACGCGCGCACGGACACGGGCACGCCGTACTGGAGGCTGAAGCCGCCCGTCCCCTCGACGCACACACCACCCTCGTACGCCATGATCGTGGAGCTGCCCCCGAGGTGGCAGGTGATGAACCGGAGGCCTCCGGCATCCCGCCCCAGCAGCTGCGGCAATCGCCCGCTGACGTAGCGGTGGCTGGCGCCGTGAAAGAGGTGTTTCCGGATCTGATACTTGACGGTCCAGTCCCAGGGGATGGGGTAAACGGTGGCGTAGTCGGGGAGACTGTCGAAGAACGAGTTCTCGAACAGGCCGACCATCGGCGTGTTGGGGAGCACCCGCTTGAAGCTGCCAATCGCGTGGATGTAGACGGGGTTGTGCAGCGGGGCGAGGACCTCGCTGTAGTCCTCCATCGCCGCGACGACGCGGTCGTCCAGGTACTGACACCCCGTGATGCCGTTGGCGTAGACGGTCTTGAAGCCGACCGCGGCGACTTCGTCGAGCGAGCTCAGCGGCCCGTTCTCGGGATCGGTCAGCTTTTCGAGGATGTAGCGGATGGCGGTGTCGCGATCCGGAATCGGCACGTCGGCGTTCCGGGTGACGCCGTCCCTGCCGACCCACTCGGTGGGCGCGGCGCTGTGGCCGATTCGCTCGATGCGGACGCGCCCCAGCGGCTTCTCCGAAGGCATCTCCAGCAGCTGACACTTCATCGACGAGCTGCCGGGGTTGGCGATCAGGATCTTCATCAGGCCGCCTCCCGCTTGGTGATCTGGGCGCCCACGTAGGCGATGTAGGGAATGATCTCTTCGATGGTCGCGCCGCGCGAGTGATCGCCGACCAGCCCGTTGATGCCGAGGAATGTCGCGCCGACGAAGGTCCCGCCGCCCATCATCATGAGTGACTTGATGGCGATGTTCCCCGCCTCGAGACTCGGCCAGATCAGCACGTTGGCGCGCCCGGCGACCTCCGACGGCCGCTTTACCTTCTTCGCCGCCACGTGCGGCAGGATGGCCGCGTCGATCTGGAACTCACCGTCGATCAGGAGGTCGGGCCGCTTCTGCTTCGCCAACTCGAGCGCCCTGACGACCTTGTCGACCGCCTCGTGCTTCGCACTGCCCAGGGTGGAGAACGACAGCATCGCGACGCGCGGAACGTCCTCGAGGAAGGTCTTCGCGGCGTCCGCGGCGAGGATGGCGATCTCGGCGAGCTGCTCGGAGTCCGGTGTCGGGAGGATGGTGCCGTCCGCGGTTACGTAGACGAGATTGTCACCGATCGGGGTGTGCTCGAACGCGGCCACGGCGGCGGCCGTCATCATCTGGTAGCCGGGCTTCATCCCCAGGATCTTGATGGCCGGGCGGGCGAGGTCGCTGGTTGAGTAGTGGATCCCGGAACACACCGCGTCCACCACGCCCTTTCGGTGCAGCATGCAGGAGAGGTAAGCGGGATCGCGCATCAGGGCGTCGATCTGCTGCTCCGTGAGGTTCTCCTTGGCGCGAATGCGGCCGTACTCGGCGCAGTAGTCGGCGAACTCGGGCAATTCATCGGCGTCCAGGATCTCCACACCCGAGATATCAACGCCCACCTTCTCCGCCATCTCCTGGCACGCGCGGCGTGAGCCTACCAGGACCACGTCCAGCCAGCCGCGTTTGTGGACCTCGGCGGCAGCGTGCATGACGCGATCGTCGTAGACCGCGTCGGGTATCGCGACGCGCCCGTGTATGCTGCTGGCCTGCTCGATCAGGTGCTTGATAAAGGGGTGGTTCATGGATCCTGTCGCTGGGTCTGGCTGGCGAAAAGCCCGAAGGAAACTGCCCTGCAGAGACGGCGCGCCAACCTGCGGAACGTCGGCCGTCGCGAGGGGCTGGGAATGTAGGAAAGGGGTTTCTGGCGAGCAAGCGCGGCCCGGGGCGGGAGGTGAGAGCGCGGAAGCCCCCGTGCCGGGCCGGTAGCACCTTCGAGGGTCGTCACGATGCGCCGTGTCCGCGCAGGGCGACACCGGTCGCGGGCTACCCTGAGCGATTTCCGTCACGGCTTCGAACCGGAATGTCCCTGGCGAGCCGCGCTGATCCCGGGGATGGGATGGTAGGATTCGAACCGATCGGGCGCGGTGGGCCGGGGAGGCGGCAACCCCAAAGCGACGGGAGGCCCACGGCGTCCGCTTACAGGGTCCAACCTCCGTCGACGGTGACCGTCTCGTCCGTCATGTAGCTGCTGGCGTCACTGGCGAGCAGCAGAGCGATGGGGGCGACCTCCTCGGGCCGACCCACTCTCTTCAATGCCGTCCGCCGCATGATGTCGTCGAGGATGGCCGGATCTTCCCGTAGCGCCGTGGAGAAGCGCGTCTCGATCAGCCCCGGCGCGATCGCGTTCACGCGGATTCGCGCGCTCGCCAGCTCCACCGCCAGCGTCTTCGTCATCGAAATGATCGCCGCCTTGGTCATGGCGTACACGCCCTGCAGCGGCATCGCGAGCATTCCCGCCACACTGGCGATGTTCACCACCGCCGCCGGGGAACCCCGTCCTTTGGCATGACGCACGAGCGCGCGGGTCGCGTGGAAGTAGCCCTTGAGGTTCGTCTCGAAGATCTTGTCCCAGGCCCGCTCGTCGATCTCCATCAGCGGTCCGAAGTAGACGTTCGTCGCGGCATTGTTGACGAGGACATCGACGTGACCGTAGCGCTCGACCGCGGCGGCGAAGAGGGCATCGACCTGCGCGGCGGATCCCGTGTGACACGCGACGGCCATCGCGTCCCCACCCTCGGCCTGGATGGCCGACTCCACC
>CAZJEH010000211.1:0-6064 GCA_964544905.1 uncultured Gemmatimonas sp. | reverse complement strand
GCCTGTCGATGCGCGGATGCATACGTATAACGCGTTTCACAACAACGTAATGCGACCTCTCGGCGAGCGAGAGTCCATCTGCGTTTTTTCTGAATAATGGGTCCCGGCCTGCGCCGGGACGACGTTGTGGGGAGGGTAGCGAAGTAGACCGTTCACGGTTCCTCGCGCGTGTGACGGACTGGGATCGACAGTTCTGACACACTCTCCTGTGGCAGGAGACCTGGTCGTGACCGGAAGATAGAACGGCCTACCTGACGCTGCCAGCTCGCAGGATGGGGAACCACGCGCCGCACCGGGACATCCCGGCAAGCCAGGACCGGGAAACGGCCGAACCGCGGACCAACAACCCGTGAAGGGCTCACCGTCCACCAGACCTGCCGGGCAGTGTCTCGGCGTCGCTAGGCCCCTTCGGCCAGCGAATGGAGCAACTGGCACATGGCGACGTCGTTCGGATCGGCGGACGGGTCATCGTCCGCGACCTCGTAGTTCATTTGCGGCGTCTCGAGGATGAGCGGGATCCCGTGGCTGCGAGGATCGCGGAGCAGCCAGCGGAACGGCTCGATGCCGATGTGCCCCTCGCCGAGCAGCACGTGTCGATCCCGGTTGGAGCCGAACTCGCCGAAGCTGTCGTTCAAATGGAAGAATGCGGGCGGTTCGCCCGTCGCCTCCACGAACTCGTCGAGGATCGCCCGCAGCCGTTCTTCGGACGTGTGGATGTCGTAGCCGGAAGCGAAGAGGTGGCAGGTGTCCAGACCGTAACCCGCGCGCGGCCGGAGGTCATCCGGGATGTTCCCGAGGATGGCCCCCACCTCCGCGGCGGTGCGCCCGACGGTCCGGCCCGCGCCGGCCGTGTTCTCGACCAGCAGACGCGCGGGTCCCTCGGTCGACCGGAGCGCCTGGATCATTGCCGTCGCGACGCGCATCGTCGCGGTGGCGGTGTCCGCGCCGAGTCCCGAGCCAGGATGGAAGCAAACGCCGCCGACGCCGAGCTTGTTCGACCGCTCCATCTCCTTGGCCAGGCCCGCAGCGGCGCGCGACCATTTGTCCGGCTCGCCCGTCGCGCAGTTCAGCACGTAGGCGGCGTGAACGATCACGTGCTCCGCGCGGATGCCGGTCTCCTCGAGGGCGGCGTGGAATCGTTCGACGCGCTCGGTCCGGATGTTCGACTTGTCCCCGTAGAACTTGGGAATCGCCGTGAAGCACTGCAGGGTACGGAGTCCGGCATTGGCGGACCGCCGCACGGCCATGTCGATCCCGCCATTGTCGACGGTGTGGGAACCGAAGATGTGCTTCACTGGATCAGCAATCCTCCGAGGTCGTCGAGCCGGGTTCGGGCCTGCTTACGGATATTCGGGAAGAGCCGGCCTGATGTCCAGCAGGAACCCCCAAAACGGCAAGCCCTCGGGCTAAGTCGCAACGCAGATGGCCCTTTCACGGTAGGCTCCGGAATGCCCATACTTCCGCATGACCGCAACGTGCGGATCTCGTGAAGTAAATCCTCACCTGCCGAACGTTCGATGCTAACGAAAGCACGTCTGCTCCTTGTGGCCATCATCCTGGGTGCCTGCGGCGATGCCGGCTCGCCAGGGGACGCCGCGGAGCTTGGTGAGCCTGTCCAGGGAGGTACGGCCATCGTTTCGCGCGTCAGCGACTTCGACGCCTTCAACCAGTTCGTATCCACCGACTACGATACCGGGCAGGTCCTCCGCTACATGCTGTACATGCCGCTCGTACGGCTCGACGAGAACATGGACTACGAACCCTACCTGGCGGAGGAGGTGACGGAATCGGAGGACGGGCTCTCCCTCACCTTCCGGCTCCGGGATGGAGTGACCTGGCACGACGGCACGCCGGTCACTGCCGACGACATCGTCTGGTCGGTCGAGACGTACATGAATCCGGCGCTCGCGTACGCGAACCTGCAGTACTTCCAGTTCGTCGACCGTGTCGAGAAGGTGGACGATCGGACGGTGACCTTCCACTTCACGGCCCCCCATTCCGACGCGCTCGCCGACTTCCTCGAATGGGAGCCCATGCCCAAGCACCTGCTCGAGGGTATCCCGCCCCAGCAGATGCGGAACGCTCCCTTCAACCGGAACCCGGTCGGCAACGGACCATTCCGTTTCGTGAGCTGGACGCCCAACCAGCAGGTCGTCTTCGAGGCCAACCCCGACTTCGTGCTGGGCCGCCCGAACCTCGATCGGGTGGTGTTCCGCATCATCCCCGAGCAGACGACCGAACTGACCGAGCTGCTGACCGGCAGGCTCGACCTGATCCGCGGGTTCCCGCCCGCGGAGGCCGCGCGGGTGGAATCGAGCAACGTCGCGCGTCTCCTGACCTATTCGTCGCGGTCCTACACGTTTCTCGCGTGGAACGCGCGCGTCCCACTGTTCGAGGATCCGCGAGTTCGCAGAGCCCTGACGCTGGCCATCGACCGTCAGGAGATCGTCGATGCGTTGCTCTACGGGTTCGGTCGCGTGGCGACGACCGATGTGCTCCCCTTCCAGTGGCAGTTCGCCGACGATCTGGAGCCCTGGCCGTACGATCCGGCGCGGGCGCGCGAACTGCTCGCCGAGGCGGGCTGGACCGACACGAACGGCGATGGGGTCATCGACAAGGACGGCCGCCCGTTCCGCTTCGTACTCGAGACCAACCAGGGGAACGATCTCCGCGAGGACATCATCGTCATCATCCAGTCCGATCTGCGCGAGGTCGGCATCGACGCGCAACCGCGGCTCGCCGAGTGGAACACGCTCACGGACCGGCTCCAGGACAAGGACTTCGAAGCGGTAGTGAGCGGATGGGTCGTCGACTTCAAGTTCGACCCCACCGAGACGCTGGGCTGCGCCGCGGGCGTGTACAACTATCCCTCATACTGCAACGAGGAGGCGGATTCACTGGTGCGCCGGGCGCTGGTCACGCTCGACCAGGAAGAGGCGCGCCCGCTCTGGCGCCGTTACCAGGAGATCATCCACGAGGAGCAGCCTTACACCTTCCTCTTCTACCTGGACGAGCGCCTGGGCGTGTCGCGGAGGTTGCAGGGCGTCGTCGGTGACGCGCGCGGTCACCTGGTGTCGGTGACGGACTGGTGGATTCCGGCGGAGCTGCAGTAGGGGCGTGGTTTCCCGCGAGCCGGAAAGTGGAACTTGCTCCTTGTCGGCCCGAGCGAAGTCGAGGGGTCTGCACTTCCTCGAATACCGCAGTATTTGGAATTCATCAGGCCGCTCGAGATGATCGAGCACACAGGGCCGGGGGGCGGGGGAAGCGCCTGTGCCGTGCGAGGACAACGGGTGCGGCTCGCAGCAGCGGAGCCACGAGAGGATCAGCACCCTCTTCACCCCACCAGCGGGGAGATCCCGCCCGCGAGGCCGAGCAGCATCGGGCCGGTCGGTGTCCCCTTCGCACCGCGCAGAGAGACGATGCCGTCCGGGCTTATGCCTGCGCTCGGGTTGTCGACGTCTCGACCGCCACGCCGTTCACCAGCGTCTGCAGCACAACGCAGTAGCGCTCCGTGAGTCGGAGCAGGTTGGCGACGGCGGCGTCGTCGGCCGTAGTGTCGAGGTCGAAAGAGAGGCGGATCGAGGTGAACCCGACCGGTGCGGTTTTGTCGACGCCGAGGGTTCCCCGGAAATCGAGATCTCCCTCGGCGTGGATGCGCCCGGCCCGGAGGTCGACGCCGAGAGCCGTCGCCACTGCCGAGAGGGTCACCCCTGCACAAGCCACGAGTGCTTCGAGGAGCATGTCCCCCGAGCATGCGAGCATGCCTGTCCCGCCCGTCGCTGGATGCAGCCCCGCCTCCGCGAGCGCTCGACCTGTCTCGATACGCCAGGATATCTGCCCTCCGGTCTGCCCTTCCGCGCGGAGCGTGACCTTCGCCGCGTCCGGATCTGAGCGGTAGCGCTCCTTCAGCGGGGCCTGGATCGATTTGAGCGTGGCGGCGTCCATCATCCTTCTTCTCCGCGTTCGTGGGCCGAGGTGACCGCAGGGGAACTCCATTCGGTCGCGTCCAGGCTGGGCGCCCGAGGCATGCAACACGACCTCGAGCGCACGCCGCGCTTCACCAACCCATCTGCCTCATCCGGGTCAGGATCGTGTTCGCGTAGGAACCCATCCGATCGGGTGACCGCTCCAGCGGAGCGGGGATGATCGCTGCAAGCCTCGCCGCCTGCTCTCGCGAGAGCGCACCGGCCGAGACTCCATAGTGATACTGCGCGGCGGCCTCGGCGCCGTAAACGCCCGGCCCCCACTCGATCACGTTCACGTACAGCTCCAGAATCCGCTCCTTACCCAGGATCAGCTCGGCGAACGGGGTGATCGTCGTCTCCAGGGCCTTGCGGATGATCGAGCGGTGCGTGGTGAAGAAGAGGTTCTTCACCAGCTGTTGGCTGATCGTCGATGCGCCTCGGGGGGCCGTTCCCCGGCGCTCCGCCTGCTCGCGAGCGGCTCGGATCTCCTCGAAGTCGAAGCCGCGGTGCTGATAGAACCGCGAGTCTTCCGCAGCCACGACCGCGTGCTCGAGATGATCCGATATGCCGCGCAACGACACGAAATCGTACTGCTTGCGATAGTCCGTGCCGGCGGCCATCGCCTCGAGGCGCCGCTGAATCTGCACGCCTGTGGTCACCGGCGGCAGGAACCTCAGGTACAACAGCGATAGCACTACGAGCCCATAGAAGACGACGATGGGCATCAGCAGATACCGGTACCACCGTCGCCGGACGCGCTTCCGTTTCGTCATCGAGGTTCGTGAACCCTGGTCTGTCCGAGTCGAGGGTCCGAGAGTATGCTACCGCGGCGGCGTCTGACCGGATCGCGGCGTACCATCGTTGGTTTCTGGCCCAAGCACGTTCGATCCTGCGCACGTCGCGATCTCCATCGACGACGGCGCCCGGTTCGCCCATGGTCGCTGTTCAAGCGACCGATGGCTCATGCTTTGCGGCCGGCGCCGCCCGACGAACAACGTATTGGGTTCTCGTTCAATAAGATCGATGCCTGGTAAGATCGATGCCACCCGCCGGATCGTCATCGAGCGGGTGCAGCCCGAGCTGGACTGCGGACGCTACGCGATCAAACGCGAGGTCGGCGACACGGTGGAGGTGACCGCCGACATCTTCAAGGAGGGGCACGACGTTATCGCCGCGGCGATCCTGTATCGACCCGAAGACGAGCAGGAGTGGCAGGAGGCGCCCATGCGGTTCATCGACAACGATCGATGGGGCGGGAGCTTCGCCGCCGACCGCAACTGCCGCTACTACTACACCATCGCGGCCTGGACCGACTGGTTCGCCAGTTGGGCGTCCGACCTCGGCAAGAAGGTCGAAGCAGGACAGGACGTTGCGAGCGAGCTGCTCGAGGGCGCCGCGCTGGTGGAAGCCGCGGCTCGCAGCGCGACGGGCGACGACGGAATCGTTCTGCGGCGGCTTCACGCCCGGCTCGCGGACCGCCACCTCCCCTCCGAAGACCGCATATCAATCGCCCTGTCGGACGAGCTGCTCCAGTTGATGGCGCGCCACCCGGATCGCTCCGACCTGACGCGCTACGACCGCATCCTGCCCCTGCAGGTCGACCGCATCGCCGCGCGGTTCGCCACGTGGTACGAGCTGTTCCCGCGATCGATGTCGGATGATCCGACCCGCCACGGCACGTTCGACGACGTGATCGCCAAGCTACCCTACGTGCGGGACATGGGGTTCGACGTCCTGTACTTCCCCCCGATCCATCCGATCGGCCGCACGCACCGGAAGGGGAAGAATAACGCGCTGGTGGCCGAGCCCGGCGATCCCGGTTCACCGTATGCGATCGGCGGACCCGAGGGCGGCCACAAGGCCGTCCATCCCGAGCTGGGCACGCTCGCCGACTTCCGCCGGTTGGTCGCCGCCGCGAAGGAGCAGGGGATCGAGATCGCGCTCGACTTCGCCATCCAGGTCTCGCCCGACCATCCGTACGTGAAGGAACACCCGAACTGGTTCTTCATCCGGCCGGACGGAACGATCAAGTACGCCGAGAACCCACCCAAGAAGTACCAGGACATCTACCCGCTGAACTTCTACGGAGAGAACTTCGA
>CAZJEH010000210.1:0-6118 GCA_964544905.1 uncultured Gemmatimonas sp. | reverse complement strand
GAGGAGCCGGGATTGCGGCGCTCACCGGTTTAGCCGCCGATCTGGTCGGAACCGCGGCTCCCTCTCCGGCCCAGCGGAGCCAATGGCGGCTAGGAGGATGGGGAGTGTCTGTGGAGCCGCGGAGGAGAAGCAGGAACCTGGGCCCTGCCGACGTTCCGCGAGTTGGCGAAGAAAGGGTGGAGACCGTGGGACCCGGAACAGCCGGCGAGCCCGGCTCACCGAAGCGTTCGCCGCACGCGCACCAAACCCCTGCGAACCGCTCCCGCAGCGGCAATGATTATCGATACTCGCTTCTGCGGGAGCGGACCGTTCTGCTGTCTGCTCCCGGGCGGCCCCCAACGCCGGGGGCGCCCTTCCCTTGCACGAGCTCGTCCATCTCGGCGCGAGCCGGGACGTACCGATCGCCAGCCGACCAGAGCACGGCATGCTCCCTTTCCCCATGCGGGCCCCGGCGATCTGGCCGAGGTCGTAGCCTGATCCGAAACCACCCCCCGCGGCGCGGGCGCACCCTGTCGACGCGGGGTAGGCCGGCGGAAGCGAAACGTGAATGGCGCTCAGCGTGTCATCTTCTTCTCCCGCGGGCACCACGACACATCCGGATCCCGGCCCGGCGGCAGGACACGCCGAAGCCCTTTCCCATCTGCCCCTGACACCACCACATTCCTAACCGATCGCTCCAGCGGTCGACGCTGGCAGTTCACCTCGAGCCCAGGTCGTACGATGACACTACTCCGTTCACTCCTCCTTCCCACGGCCACGGCAGTCCTGCTCGCTCCGACGTCCGGCGCCGCTCAGCTCGGCGGACACTCCGCGCCGCCGGAGCACGCAAACGTCCAACCGATCAACAACCTCCCGAACCCGTACGAAACCATTCGGAACTGGGGGACGCTACCGGATGGCCGGAGCTGGGGTTCGGTGAGCGCACTCGACGTGGACGTCGATGGTCGGCACATCTGGGCGGCCGACCGGTGCGGCGCCAACGCCTGTGTGGGATCGAACCTGGATCCGATCGTCAAGCTCGACCCGGAGGGGAACGTGGTCGCGAGCTTCGGCGCTGGCCTGATCGCATGGCCGCACGGGATGGACGTGGACCACGAGGGGAACGTCTGGGTGGCCGATGCACGTGGGCCGAACGCCCGCGAGCTCGAGCAGTTCCCGGACGCCCGCAACGTCGGCCACAGCGTGATCAAGTTCAGCCCCGAAGGCGAGGTGCTGCTGGTGCTCGGCACCCCTGGTGAGGGCGGCGAGCCACCTACCCACCTGTACGAGCCCAACGACGTCCTCGTGGCTCCCGACGGGACCATCTTCGTGGCGGAAGGGCACAACGCGCAGTTCCTCGACGAGGCGAGCGGCCCCGACGCCGTCGGCCGGATCAGCAAGTGGTCGCCGGACGGGACGCTGATCAAGACGTGGGGCACGTGGGGTTATGAGGAGGGGCAGTTCCGGGGGCCTCACTCCCTGGCCATGGACTCGCAGGGCAGGCTCTTCGTCGCCGACCGTGGCAACCGCCGGATCCAGATCTTCGACCAGGATGGCAACCATCTCGACACCTGGTACCAGTTCAGCCGGATCAGCGGGCTGCACATCAACGCGGACGACGTACTCTACGCGATCGACTCCGAATCGGACGACAACTACAACCCAGGCTGGCGAAAGGGTCTGCGGGTGGGAAGCGCGCGGACGGGCGAGGTCTGGTACTTCGTTCCCGAGCACGTGTCCGAGCGCCCCTCCGGCATGGGCGGCTACGGCTCCATGGGCGAGGGCGTCACGGCCGACGCCGAAGGCAACGTCTACGCGGGCGAAGTCGGTCCGGTCCAGGGATTGACCAAGTTCATCCCCCGGCTGATCGACTGAGCACAGGCGTTGCCGCCCCGAGCGGCGACGCTTGCGCAACGAGTAGTGAGCGGGCGGCAAGGCGAATACAGCCTGCGCAGGCGAAGCACGAGGCAGGGGTGCCAGAGGTGGCGCTGCTTCGTGCTTCGATGCTTCTCCACGTGATGGCCGAGCGTCGACGTTGACACGCGATTCCGTTGAAAATTAACCTGCCCCCTGGGGCAGCCGCCCGACCGGACATCGCGTCCCGTCCCTCCCCTGAAGGGGGCAGAGCAGAAGCCGTCCCCTTACTCCGTTCTGCCGCCCCACCCCAACGCGCCGCTCCATGTGGATTTCCGAGCACACTCACACCCGGCTGCTGGTTCGCGCGCCGGCGGCCCTACCGGATCCGGAGGGTGCTCATTGGTTCCGGGACGACGATTCCCGTTCGGGTGATGCCGGCTTCTCTCGGGCCAGCGGCCTGACTGAGTACCCCGAAGACCTGCGGGCGCGGGCTCTCCCGGCCCGGCCTGAGCCCTGTTCTCGCCCTCCAGCGGGCAATCCCCGCGAAGGTGCCGGGTCCGGCATCGGCGCGGTACGCTCTGGAGCGCCTCTACCGCCGTCGCCGAACCAACTTTCCGAGGGCGACGTTCGACGGTAGGGACGGTCTGCCACCCTCTGCCCGAACGACCATGGCCAACGACCTACCGGTCACCGGCGGCGACAACGATCTCGTCCTCGAGCCGGGGCAGGATCTCGTGCTGCGCGACGCGGCCGGCACCGAACGGCTCCGGCTGGACGCCGCCACGGGAGCGATCCGGATCCGTAACGCGACCGCCCAGACCAGGGTCCGCGTCGACGCCGAGGCCGGCGACATCCTGATCGGGGGGTCCGGACAGGACGGCGACCTGCTTCTCTTCCCGAGCACGGCAACCACCTTCGAGAGCGCTGAATCGAGCCTCCACCTGAACGGCAGCGGCGCCAGTGTCGGCGTGGGAAGGGCGGGGCTGCCCGGCGTCGTGCGCGTCCGGGGGAACGGGCAGGGGATCGATCTGATCGGGGAAGGCGGCGACATCCTGCTCTCCGGTCAGCTGGAGCTGCGCACTCCCGAGGGAGAGTTGAGGGCACGGCTCGGCAGCGAGGGCACTCTGCTGGCCGGCGGCGCGGGGCGCGCGGGAGCCGTCCGTGTCCGGAACGCCTCGGGCAACACCGTTCTACTCCTCGAGCTGGCTGGCTCGGATGCGCGGGCTCGCTACGGCGGCAACGGGGCGGACGGGCGGCTGGAGCTGCTCGATGGCGACGGCAACGTCACGGTCGTCATCAATGGCGCGACGGGCAACATCGGGATCGGAGACACGAGCGGCGGCAACGCCGGCGCCCTCTTCGTAAAAGGGGGGAGCGGAGGCGACGCCATCGTCCTGAACGGGGAGACGGGGAATGTCGGCGTCGGTGCTCCGGGGGGAGGTGTGGCCGGAGCCATCCTCGTGAAGGATGGGGACGGCGACGACAGCATCGTCCTCAACGGTGCAACCGGCAACATCGGCTTGGGCCGCTCCGGGGTCGCCGGCAACCTCTTCGTCAAGGACGAGGAGGGCGGCACCACGATCCACCTGAGCGGCGCCACGGGCAACATCAACCTCACCGGCGACATCCGCTTCTCGTCGAGCCTCGCCGACTGCGCCGAAGAGTTCGAGCTGGCCGACGGCGAAGAGTGCGATCCGGGTGCGGTGATGATCCTGGAGCCAGGGGGGCGGCTCTGCCGCACGACCACGGCGTACGATACCCGCGCCGTCGGGGTAGTCTCGGGCGCGGGCGGGTACCGTCCGGGCATCATCCTGGGCCGCGACGAGGGAAAGCCCGGGCGGGTGGCGGTCGCCATGATCGGAAAGGTGTTCTGCAAGGTCGATGCGTCCTACGCCCCGATCGGCGCGGGTGACCTGCTCACAACATCTCCCACCAGCGGACACGCGATGAAGGTGGTGGACCGCGCTCGCGGAGCGGGTGCCATCGTGGGCAAGGCGCTGGCGCCCTGCCCAACGGGACGCGGGCTCGTCCCCATGCTCGTCGCCCTCCAGTGAAAGGCGGCGGGGCTCCCACCTCGGCGCGCGGTCCGCGTCGGTGTCGGCACCACCCTCAGACGCCGGCGAGCTGATGGACATCTCGCTGAGGGACGTCGCGCGGTGTGTCGATGCTCCGGAGGAGTTCTCGGTCAAACACCACGTCTTCGGGTTCTTGACCACGATGCCGCAGTCGGTGGGCACCCTCTCCGTGCGGGATCAGATCGATGCCCTCCGAGGAAAGCACATCCACCTGGACCTGATCCTCGTCGCTCCCGAGGACATCTCCGAGAGCGCCCGCGGATGGATCGATCACGGGATCACCGGGGTCCGCGAGATCTTCCGGGCGGTCGGGATCGGCGTAGGGCGTGTCCGGCTCCACGAGATCCCCAAGGCCGAGGCCGGCGGGTTCGACATCATCACCGAAAAATCGGAAGCGAAGAAGCTGACCCGGAAGTACCGGGGTTCCAGCGACGATGCCATGGACGTCTTCATCGTGCCTGAGTACAACGTGACCTCGGGTGACGAGATCAAGATCGGCATCTGCAACATGGCGGGCTGTGACAAGGACCTGTACGTCTTCAACGGATGCGTGATCGGGATGCGGAACCTGACCGGCTCGATGGCCAACGCGGCGATCACCCGGCTGCTCGCGCACGAGCTCGGTCATGGACTCCGCCTCATCCATCGCGACACGGACGGCAACCTCATGCAGCCCGGAGGCGGGGGAACGGACCTGACCGTCCAGCAGGGGAACAGGATGCGTCGAGACTGTTTCGTGCAGGACGGCTGCGGATTCTGAAGGAGGGACTGGCTTGACGATCGTTCAGACCCGTCTGGATGCCGCGAAGCACGATGTCGCGACGCTGATCTCCGCGGTGCGCGGAGAAGACTCCACGCTGCCTCGCGGCCACGCGATGACCCTCCTGCTGGCCACTCGCTACCCGGGCGCGGGACGGGTTCTCCAGATGATCCTCGAGGACCCGCTGGAGCCGCCGGACGTGCGAGCGATCGCGGTTCGCCACCTGGGGTTTCTTCCCTCCTGCACGGTGCGGGACGTCCTCCTGCGGAACCTCGACACCGAGCGCGATGAGAGAGTCCTGCGCGAGATCGTCCACGTCCTGGGACGCATCGGCGACGACGAAGCGTTACCCGCGATCGAGAAGGTGGCGCGGCAGGGGCCCGCCCCAGTGACACGGGCAGCCGATTTCGCCCGACTCCTCGTGGCCCATCGAAGCGGGCGGAAGGAGAACCGGTACACGCTGCCGGAGGTGAGCGACTTCGTTCCCGTGTCGACCGACTGCGCCGCGCGCGGTCGGTGGTCGCCAGTTCGGCCGCGGGAATTCTTTGCGTGCGTGCAGTCGCTCGGCCTGGATTCGTTCGGGATCGAATACGCCGAAAGGGGAGCGACGCGGATCGATTTCGAGGACCTCCGGTGGGTGATCCTGTTCGAGCGGGAGATCATGGAGGGCGCGGGGGTAGACGGCCTGCTCACCTCGAATCGGCTCGTCGCGGTCGTCGCGGAGCAGGACCCGAAGGACGACAGCTACTATCCCCTCCTGGTGATCCTCTCCACCCCTGGACCCGGCCGGCGGACGATCACCTTTCACGGATACGATCCCGGCGGCGACCCCCAGTACGTCGGGCAGGGGACGATCGCCGCCCGGCAGCTGCGGTTCGCGATCCGGACGGTCTCGAAGACGACATTGCCGCTGGAGGCCGAGGGTTCGATCCAGGGCGGCAAGCTCGACCTGGACTACATCCGGTATTCGCCCCGGCTCCCCGAGCGGCTCGTCCCCGCTCGCCGGTAAAGGGGCGCTGGTGGCGGTGGCCTGGGCGAGTATCCGCTGCCAGGGCAGCAACGCTGCTCCGATCCGCCTACATCGGTCGGCATCCTGCTGAATCCTGCCTCATGTGCCGGCACGTGCGTCCTGGTTCACCTGGTCGGGGTGTAGGTCGGGAACCCGTGCGCTGATCAGCAGGACGGCGAGCGCGAACGCCGCGACGATCCAGAAGACCAGCACGAGGCTACCCGCCAATCCGTCCCGCAGGACACCCAGGGCCTGCCCGCCCACTGCCGGGGAAGCAATCCCTTCGCGGTGCTGGATCAGGTCGCGAACGGTGTCCAGGGAGATCGACGAGCCGAGGCCGCGTGCCTCGATGTAGCTC
Source organism: uncultured Gemmatimonas sp. (assembly GCA_964544905.1). Taxonomy (GTDB): domain Bacteria; phylum Gemmatimonadota; class Gemmatimonadetes; order Longimicrobiales; family Longimicrobiaceae; genus WHSP01. Next base: position 80 of record CAZJEH010000210.1, on the reverse strand, counting down.
GCGAGGCGGATGTTCAGGACCCCGCCGAGCATTGCGGCGCCGATGGCATTGCCGAGATTGCGCATCAGCATGTTCGTGGA
>CAZJEH010000209.1:0-6130 GCA_964544905.1 uncultured Gemmatimonas sp. | reverse complement strand
GAGGAGGGCGATTACCTCGTCCTCGCCCTCTGTGGCACCCAGACGGGTGCGCAGGGCATGACGATCTCGACGCCCGCCGACTACGGCGAGGCGTTCACGCACAACACCGGGAACAACGGGGCCGCCCAGGGGACGTTCGAGCGCTCTCTCCTGGGCATCACGAGCGAGCAGCCGGGGGCGAGCACGCTGGGCTCATCCGAGCGCTCGGCTTGCTTCACCGTCGCGTATGCCGCGGCCGAGCCTCCCGCGGGCGCCGAGGTCGAGCCCGTGGGCATTGCCCAGGCGCAGGCCCTGGAGCCGGCGTCTATCACGCAGACGCATGTACTGACGCCTGACGGGATCGCGCACGCGCAAGCGCTCGAGGCCCCCGCGATCACCCAGACGCACGCCCTGACACCGGCGGGAATTGCCCACGGGCAGGCGCTGGAAGCACCGAGCATCACGGTGCAGCACGAGGTGACGCCCGGTGACACCGCCCAGGCACAGGCCCTAGAGCCGCCGGGCCTGCAGCAGGAGCACCAGCTGACGCCGGTGGATATCGCCCAGGCGCAGCAGCTCGCCCTCGCGGCGATTGTCCAGACCCACCAGCTGGCGGTGCAGGACATCGCACAGGAACAGGGGCTCGAGGCGGTGACGCTGATCATCACCGGCACTCTGGCGCCCGGGGACATCACGCAGCTGCAGGACGTCGAGGGGGTCGCGATCGTCCAGGACCATCAGTTGGTCGTGGCCGATCTCAGCCAGCTTCAGGTGCTGGGCAGTCCCGAGGTGCAGGAGTCGCACTCGATCGTGCCCGCGGGCATCGCCCAGGCGCAGGACCTCGAGGAGGTGACGATCGTCGTCACCGGCATCGTGCAGCCCGCCACGATCGCCCAGGCGCAGGAGCTCGCCGGCATGTTCGTGCCGACGGCCGAAGATCTCGAGCGGCTCGACATCGTGCAGCTGCAGGTTAGCGGGCCGGTGATCGTCGTGCCCGATTTCGTATCGGACCTGGCGCCAGCGGCGGACACCGTCCGCCTGACGACCGCTTCCGGAACCGTCCGCGTGCGCGACGTCGGCGGGTCGATCGTGCGCGTAGGGCCGAGGCCTCCGATCAAGATCCATTGAGGGGACATCATGACGAACATAGTGGCAACCGAAGCGATCGACGCACTGCTCGATTACATAGCGAACAACGCCGCCGAGCTGCACGTGTGCACCGGCAACCCGACGTCGCGCGCGGAGGTCGTTTCGAACAGCCTGGGCAGCGTGGCCATCGACTCGAGCGACTTTACCAAGGCAGCGGGCGACGTCTCGGGCCGTAAGAGCACCCTGGGGCAGCAGCAGATCGACGAGGCCAGCGGCTCGGGCACGGCGCACTGCGTTGCTGTCATCGACGACAGCACCGGTCTGCTCCGCGTCTCCGACCTGGTGCAGGACCAGGCCATCACCGCCGGCAACCCGATTACCGTTGCCGCACACAGCCACGAAGTGAGGGCGCCATCGACATGAGAATCGAAGCGATCGACCCGATCCGGGATACCGACGACAACGGCACGCTGCTCCGGCTCGAGCCGGGTGACATCAAGACCGTCGGCGAGCGGTTCGGCCAGTACGCCTGCCAGATGGGCTGGGCACGCGACATCTCCGGCAACGTGCCCACGGGCCATCGGCGCAGCGGGCCGGTGACCGTCACGCCTGACCGGGTCATCCTTGAACCGGAGCTCAAGGCCAAGTGACCAGAGTCCGGCCGAAGGACCCGGACGTCCCGGCCACGTACGAGATCGAGGTCTTCGAGGCGCTGGTCCCGGAGGCGGCACGGAGCCAGGAGTACGAGGTTGGCGCGGTGACTCGGGCTCAGCGCGACACCGGCTGGCTCTACCGCTGTACCGCGGCCGGCCGCACGTCCCGGAACTACCCGGACGCATGGCCGACGGCAGAGGGCGAGAAGATCGTCGACGGCTCGCTCGAGTGGGAGGCTGTCCACCCCTCGAGCGCGAGCGCGCCGGTCATAGACAGCGTCACCTGGACAGTGCCTAGCGGACTCAGCCTGGACTCGCAGGAGGAGGCGGCGCACATCGCGCGCGCGACGTTCTCAGGCGGCGCGGCGGGTCAGGAGTACCAGGTGCACGTGCGCATCACGCCGACGATCGGTGATCCGATCGAGAGGACCATCGTGATCCCTGTCGAGCATCTGTGACCCGTGGCAATCAAGGTAGACATCAGGGCAGACATCGCGCAGGTACGCGCGCTGTACGGCAGCATCGGCAAGGGCGTCGAGCGGGCGGCGGCCCGTGCGCTGAACGACACGGTCCGCACGCTGCGCGCCGACGGCGCGCGGATCATCAAGCGCAAGCATCCGGCGCTGAAGATCAGCGACATCAAGCGGGCAATGGTAGTGACGAAGGCGACGCCGCGGCAGCTGTTCGCATCGGTCGACGTCGCGGGCAAGCCGCTGAGCCTGCTCCGGTTCCGCCCGCACCAGCTCAAGCGCGCCGGCGTGAAGGTGAGCCTGGGCACGAGGCGCGTGACCCTCACGTACAAGGGGCGCAAGACGTTCCGGGTGCCGGCGATGCATAACGACGTCTTCGCCCGTCGCTACGCTACGGGCAGGCAGATCCGCCGGCTTCGCGGTCCGTCTCTGCCGGGGGTGTTCCGCGCCCGGGAGAGGGAGTTCACCGCCCTGGCTCGCGCCCTGTTCCCCAAGCGGTTGGAGTCGCGCATCCAGTACGAGCTCCGGAAGGCGGAGATCGACGCCCTGCGCGCGTCACGGCAGGCGCTGGGTCGTCTCTCCGATTCGCTGAGGGCGCCGAAGATCGGGGAGGGCGAGATCGAAGCCTTGATCGAGCGGCAGTTCCGGCTGCCCGCAGGGGCAGCCTCCCGCTAGGCTGCGGTCAAGGCGCTCAAGGCGCGCAACTTGCGCACAAGTTATCAACAGGCACCCCACCCCGCGGGTCCTCCCTGTGGGTAACCCGCCCCGCGGTGCCGCGCGCGTCGGTTTTCGAGAGTTTTTCCAGCCCCTGGACCCCTCACCAGTTCAGGGGACCGAGCGTAAGTTATTGAAAAGAAAAAGAAAAACGGATCATATCCAAATAAGTCATTGAATCTAATGGAGATTCCCAGCCAATGATCGGCAAACTTCTGGCGGCGCCGATTCGCCTGCTGAACGCCCCCATGCGTGCCGCCGAGAAGCTGGCAGGCGAGGTGACCGGGAGCGGCGACGCGCGCGATGACCGGATCCTCTCTGCTCCGCTGGAGGCTGTCGCCGAGGCGGTCGAGGAAGCCTGCGACGGGGAGAGCGGCCGGGCGTGACGGCGAACGCGGACGGCCAGGAGGAGATGTTCGGGGGCGGGAACGTAGCCCGCCTCGAGGACGGCGACATCCTCGCGTCGCTCAGCGCGTGGGCGCGCGTGTTCGGCATCGAGCGCGAGACGCTGCGCCGTCGCCTGGTCGATGCGGGCGTGCGCTCGAAGGGCGAGCGGGGCGGGCACCCGGTGTACGGCGGCCGCGATGTGGTCAGCGCGTGGATGTCAGGACCGGAGGCCCGCATCGATCCGGACTCGCTGTCGCCGTTCCAGCGTCGCGCCTGGTACCAGGGCGAGCACGAGAAGCTGAAGCTGCAAGTCGAGCGCGGCGAGCTCGTCTCCGCGCTCGAGGTCGAGCAGACGATGGGCCGCATCGCTAAGGCCTTTGTGCTGGGGCTCGACACGCTCATGGACGTCATCGAGCGCGATGCCGGGCTGACTGCCTTGCAGGCGAAGCGGATGGAGCAGCACGTCGACCGTGTGCGCGAGAACATCTACCGCGAGCTCGCGGGCGGCGAAGACGGTGAGCGGCCCGAGGCCTCGGGGGCGCCGGAGCCTGAGCCGAAGCCGCGGCCGAGGCCAGCGCCGGGTGGCACTGCGCTCGAGGAGGCGGTGGCGTTCCTGCGCGAAGCGCTCGCGGGCGGTCCGCGCCCGAGCGCCGAGCTAGTCGCCGCGGCAAGGGAAGCGGCGATCTCGGAGGGCACGCTCCGCCGCGCGAAGGCGCAGCTCGGCAAGGCCGTCGCCGCGAAGCGCGACGGCCGTGGCTGGGTGTGGTCGCTCGCCGAGGCCTCCGCCCCGAAGGCGAGCAAGGCCAGCAAGCCGCGCAAGTCGGGCAAGCGGCGCAAGCCCTGATCACCTTGAGCACCTTGGCATGGCACTGGTCGCGCCGCTGAAGAGCGCGGACGAGGTCGTCGCCCGCGTCGCCGAGATCGTGCGACCGCCGCGGCGGATTCGTCCGAGCGAGGCCGCGGCCCGGTACCTGAAGACGGAGAAGGGCGATTGGGATCCGGAGGTCTCGCCCTACTGCATTGAGCCGCTCGACCAGCTCGCCTCGCGCGAGTATCAGGGCGTGGTGTTCGTCGGGCCAGCGCGTACCGGCAAGAGCATGGGGCTCGTTGTCGGCGGGGTGACTTACGTCGTCACCTGCTCGCCGGGCGACATGCTGGCGGTACTGGCGACGCAGGACGTCGCCCGCGACTGGTCGCGCATTGAGCTCGACCGCGCGATCCGCTACAGCCCCGAGCTCGCCGCACGGCTCAGCCCGCGCGCGCGGGACGACAACACCTACGACAAGTTCTGGCGCTCGGGCGTGGTGCTGAAGATCGGCTGGCCGTCGGCGACGCAGCTTTCGGGCAAGACGCTGAACTACGTCTTCATCCTCGACTACGACCGACCGGACAACGTCGACAACGTCGATGGCGAAGGCCCGATGTGGGGACTCGCGGCCAAGCGCATCGAGACGTTCATGAGCCGCGGCAAGTGCCTGGCCGAGAGCTCGCCGGGCAAGGACATCAGCAACGCCGGCTGGATGCCGCGGACGCCGCACGAGGCGCCGCCCTGCACCGGGATCCTGTCGGTGTACAACGTCGGCACCCGGGCACGCTGGTACTGGCCGTGCCAGCACTGCGGCGAGCACTTCGAGGCGCAGCCAGGCCTCGGGTGTTTCACGCTGGTGCCCGAGTTTGACGAGGTCGTCGAGGCGGTCCGCACGCACGACGTGTCGGGCCTCGCCGCGGACTGGGCGCGCGTCGCGTGCCCGCACTGCGGCACGCTTCACACGCCGGACCAGAAGCCCGAGCTCAACCGGCGCCGCTTCGAAGGCGACCGCATCCTCGGCGCGACCTGGCTGCACGACGGCGAGTGGATCGTCGACGGACGGATCGAGGGGGAGCGGCGGCAGACGCACATCGCGAGCTACTGGCTCGGCGGTCCGGCGGCTGCCTACCAGACCTGGTTCTCGATCGTCCGGGCGTACCTCGCGGCCGTGCAGACGTATGCACGCACCGGGGACGAGGGGCCGCTTCGGCAGACCGTGAACACCGACCAGGGCGCGCCGTACATGCCGCGGGCAATGACGGCGAAGCGGAGCGCCGAGGACCTCGTGCAGCGGGCGGAGCACTGGCCGAAGGGGATCATTCCGGATCCGGTGCGGTTCCTCACGGCGGCCATCGACGTGCAGATGCACCGCTTCGTCGTGCACGTCGTGGGCTGGGGCGAGCAGCTCGAGCGCTGGCTCATCGATCGCTTCTGGCTCACCGAGAGCTCGCGGATGGACGGAGGGAAGCGCGCGCCGCTCGACCCGGCCGCCTACGAGGAGGACTGGCACGTCCTGATCGAGGCGGTGGTGCAGCGGAAGTATGCCTTCGCCTCCGGCCTCGAGCTCGGTCCCGAGATCGTCCTGTGCGACTCGGGCGGCCGCGAGGGTGTGACCGAGAAGGCCTATCAGTTCTGGCGCCACATGCGCGGGCTCGGGCTCGGCCAGCGGTTCATGCTGGTGAAGGGCGTCGGCCGGATCAACGCGCCGCGCGTGCAGCTGACGTGGCCGGACTCGCGCGGCCGCAAGGACCGGAGCGCCGGCCGCGGCGACGTGCCGGTGTGGCTGCTCAACTCGAACGCCCTGAAGGACGGGATCGCCGGCGACCTGAAACGGCAGGAGCCCGGCCCCGGTTACTTCCACGTGCCGGACTGGGTAGACCCCGGCTTCTACGACGAGATGACCGCGGAGACCCGGACCGACAAGGGCTGGATCCGCGAAGGGCACACCCCGAACGAGGCCTTCGACCTGGACGCCTACAACCGCGCCGGCGTGATCATCCTGGGCGGCGAGGGGATCGACTGGCGAAACC
>CAZJEH010000208.1:1852-6147 GCA_964544905.1 uncultured Gemmatimonas sp. | reverse complement strand
CGCGGGTTAGAAGCAATCATCGACGCATCGCCAGGCGGATGGATCCCGGCTTTCGAGAGTGTGTCGAAACCGCCCGACCTGACCCGTCGTCCCGGCGCAGGCCGGGACCCATTATTCAGAAAAAAGCGCAAATGGATTCTCGCTCGCCGAGAGCTCGCATTACGTTGTTGTGAAACGCGTTATGAGTATGCATCCGCGCATCGACAGGCGGATGGATCCCGGCCTGCGCCGGGATGACGTTGGTGTGGACGGCAGCACCCGACGCACCCCAGGCCCGTGCGACGAAGGACCATCTCAAAGGATAGGAAGGTAGCCGTGTCCGCGCACGCTAGTCCTCACCCTTCCGCTCCGCTCCGCTCTCCGGATCGGCGGCCGTAGATCCGTCCGGAACCGCATCCTCCTCGTTGCCTGCGTCCTCCTCGCTCGAAGGGATCCGCGTCAGGATCGCCTGCAGCACCTGCGTCTCGGTTGAGTCGATGATTCGGATCACGACTCCCTGGCGCTCGATCTCCTCGCCCGGTCGCGGTACGTATCCCAGCTCGTCCAGCAGATAGCCGTTCAGCGAGCGGTGCTCGAGCTGAGGGAACGTGGTGTTGAAGAAGTGGTTGATCTCCCGAAGATCAGCACTTCCCTCGACGAGCATCTCGTTGCGGCTGAGGCGTACAAGGGGCTGCCGCTCGATGTCCGTCTCGTCGACGATCTCGCCCACCAGCGCCTCGAGGATGTCCTCGAGTGTGACCAGACCGTCGGTGCCGCCATACTCGTCGATGACCACGCCCATATGAATGCGCTGGGTCTGGAAGTCGCTTAGCAGGCGGGTGAGCGGGATCGACCCCGGGACGAAGAAAGGCTCCCGCGCGACCTCGCCGAGCGTCGCGTTCTCGCGCCCGCTGACCAGCGCTTGATACGCATCGCGCATGTAGAGGATGCCGACGATCTCGTCGACCGATGAGCGATAGACGGGAACCCGCGAGAACCGGAGGGTCGGCAGTTCGTCCCGGATCGACGCGAGTGTCCGGTCCGCCGGCCAGGCGAAGATGTCAACGCGGGGCGTCATGATGTCCCACGCGCGGGTGGTGTCCAGGTGGAACGCGCGCTCGATGATCCGGCGCTCGTGCTCGTCGATCGCCCCCTCGCTGTGGCCGATCAGCGTCATCTCGCGGATCTCGCCCTCGGTTACGGTCAGCCGCCCGTCCCGCTGGCTGCTTCGCACGAACCACCGCGTGAGCCGTTCGAGCGGTGTCACGACCGGGAAGAGGACACGTGAGAGGAAGTAGATGATGGGGGCGACGGCGAGTGCGATCCGCTCGGCATTCGCGGCGGCGAAACCCTTGGGCGCGATTTCGCCGAATATCAGGACCAGGAGCGTCATGACCCCTGTGGCATAGGCGACGCCCGAGGACCCGTACGCCGCCAACGCGATGGCCGTAGCCTGCGAAGCCGCGCCGATGTTCACGAGATTGTTGCCGACGAGGATCGTCGCCAGCAACCGTTCCGGATTCGCCTTCAACCGCTCCAGGGCGCGCGCGGATCGGCTGCCTTCCTCACGCAGCGAGCGCACTCGCGCGGGCCCCAGCGAGAACAGCGCGATCTCCGACGCCGAGAAGAACCCAGACAGGGTGAGGAGGACGAGCAACAACAGAGCTTGAGCGACCATCCCACCCCTTCCGAATCAGGGGAGCGTGATCCGGGTCGACTGCTCCACCCGGTGATCGCTCGCCATCAGCACACCCACGACGTTGAACTCTCCTCTCGTCCCTCCCGGCGCCCATTCCTCCTCGAACCGCAGGGTCTCGCCCGGACCGAGCGTCTCCGTGCGCAGCGCCTGCGTGAAGCGGCGGTCGGCCGACCAGCGCCACACCTCACGCGTTCCCTGCCGCACGATGAAATCGTACGTCTGGCCCGTGGGAAAGCTCATCTCCATCGGTGACGATGCCGTATTCAGTACCTGAAGCACCAACGTGACGGCGTCTCCGGACGTAGAAGCCTGGATCGACGCGACCAGGGGCGACGTGGCTCCCACGGAGCTGTTGTCGGGGGAAGGCGTCGCGACGCAGGCGACGATCGGCAAGGCAAGCAAGACCGCGAGCAGGGCGCCCAAGCGGCGGCGCCCGGAATGGCGGCGTTCGGGATGTTTCAGCCCGCGTGGTCCGTACACGCTGCGGGTTCTCGGGGGATGACGGCTCGCCGCGTGGGGCGAGGGTTCCGGTAGCGAGCCGGACGGGGCAAGATAGAGGCCGCCGCGAGGGGGCGTCAAGCCGCGGAATTGCGTGGTTCTCGGATGCTTGCGAAAAATTTCACAAGCTCCTATATTCCCGGTCTGCCGCTACCCAGGGAGGAGGCGACGATGCCCGACCAGCATCGGGGGACGACCAGCTCGATGGCCGAGTATGCCGGCGTCGGGCTGCAGTTCGCGGGAGCGATCCTTCTCTTCCTGTTCGTCGGTCGGTGGCTCGACGCCCGGCTGGGGACGGATCCGTGGCTGCTTCTGCTTGGCGTTCTGCTGGGGGCCTCGACGGGCTTCTACTCGATCTACCGGCAGCTGGTGATCGTGCCGCGTCGGCGGAGCGAGGAAGAGGGCAGGGGGCGATGACTGGAGAACGGGCGCGCGAGGGATTGCTCTACAGCGCGGGAACGCTGGTGATCGCCGCGCTGGTGGTAGCGATCGGTGGTTCGATGGCTCGGGGGGCGCTTGCCGGGCTGGTCTTCGGCGCGATCGTGGCGGCGGCCGTCCAGATCGCCATGTACTGGGCTCTCTTCGTGGTAGCGTTGCCGGGTCGCGAGGGCCTCGCGCACGGACTGGGCGTGGTGGTGAGGATGGTGGCGGTGGTGCTGATGGCGTTCGTCGGAGCGCCCGCGTTGGGGCTGGCGCCGGCGCCGACCCTCCTCGCGATGGTCGCGTGTCTGTTCGGGAGCACGTTGCTGGAAGCCGTTATTCTTCGGCGTCGGGTGGTCGCGAGAGCGAATCCCGGCACCGTGACGATGCGCTGATTGGGCGAATGATCGCAAAGATAGCTTGGTTCGCGGCGATGCTGGCGGTGCCGCAACTGGTGGGAGTGACCGACCTGCAAGCCACGGTAGCGCTCCAGGAGCACGACGAGCACGCGGCCGTGGCGGAGGAGCACGGCGAAGAGCACGCCGAGGAACACGGTTTCAGGATCCTCCATCACATCCAGGACTCCCGCGAGATCGAGCTGCCCTTCGGCGCGGTGATCCACCTCCCGCCCGCGGGTAGCTGGATGGTGGGTCCGATCGACCTGACTCCCACCAAGCACGTCGTCTTCCTGTGGCTTACCGGCGCGATCGTCCTGACGGCCTTCCTTCTCGCTGCACGAAGCGCCCGAAGAACGCATGGATCGGAGCCGCGAGGCCCCTACAACGCCCTCGAGGCGATGACCCTCTTCTTCCGGGACAAAGTGGTGATGCCCAACGTCGGGCATGGGGGTGAGAAGTTCGCCCCGTTCATCATCACGCTCTTCTTCTTCATCCTGACCGCCAACCTGCTCGGCCTGCTGCCATGGGGCGCGACCGCGACCGGCAACGTTTCCGTTACCGCCACGCTCGCGCTGATGACATTCGTCGTGGTCGAGGTGGCGGGGATGAGGGCGCTCGGCCCGAAGGGGTACCTGGGAACGATCGTGTACATCCCGCACGGGCTGCCGAAGGCGCTCCTGCCGTTCATGGTGCTCATCATGACGCCGGTCGAGCTCCTCGGGAAGCTGACGAAGCCGTTCGCGCTCGCCATCCGGCTGTTCGCGAACATGACGGCCGGTCACGTGCTGCTGCTCGCGATCATCAGTCTGATCTTCCTGTTCGGCAGCTACGTGATTGCCGTCGGGCCCGTGCTGATGGCGGTCGCGCTGACGTTCATGGAGCTGTTCGTGGCGTTCCTGCAGGCCTACATCTTCGCGCTGCTGTCGAGCGTGTTCATCGGCCTGATTCGCCACGCGCACTGAGCACGGTAGCGAGAGCGAGCGACGTCCGGCGGCAGGCGGCCGTGGCAGGACGGTAGAGGACGAAGTCGGATGTGGGACCGGCGCGGAAGTGCTCCATCCGCGTCGTACTGTACCCGGGAGATGGGCACCCCGGGGATGGGCGCGTGACCGCAAGGTCTTGTAGCGCTCGCGGCGAGAGCCGAGGGAGCAGCGGCCCGAACGAGAATCTGTGGAACATTTGGAGGATTTCGATGCAGGCAGCAGCGGAGGCGACGTACTCATTCCTGCAGAATGGGCTGCTGAGTGCCGGGCTGGGCGCGGGCTTGATTCTAAATGGGCGGCTGTACCGCGGCGCCAACT
>CAZJEH010000208.1:0-1842 GCA_964544905.1 uncultured Gemmatimonas sp. | reverse complement strand
GCGGGCTTGATTCTGATCGGTGCCGGCCTGGGGATCGGGCTGATCGGCGGCCGCGCGACGGAGGCGATGGCTCGTCAGCCGGAGATCTCGGGGAACATCCAGACCGCGGCGATCATTCTCGCGGCGCTGATCGAGGGTGCCGCGCTGTTCGGGTTGGTCATCATGTTCCTGATCATGAACTCGATCACGGGCCTGGTCGGCTGAGGTAGCACAGACGGTGGGTGGGGTCCGCCCCACCCACCGAACCTAAACAGACGGTCCAAACGCTGAACGCGACGATGCAGAAATCCCTACGACTGACCGCACTCCTGCTCCTGATCGCTGCCCGGCCGGCGCTCGCCCAGGAAGGGGGGCTGCTGGACATCAACACGGGGCTGATGGTCTGGACGGTTCTGATCTTCCTGATCGTCCTGGCGGTCCTGTACAAGGCGGCGTTCCCCCACATCCTCGGCGCCGTCGAGGCGCGGGAGCAGCAGATCCGGGATCTTCTGGCGGCCGCGGCGCGTGACCGTGAAGCGGCGCAGGAAGCGCTGGAGGAGCAGACGCGGTTGCTGGAGGAGACCCGGTCCCGCGTCCAGGAACTGGTTGCCGAGGGGCGGGACGCGGGCGAGCGAACCCGCGACGAGATCATCGCCGACGCGCGGCGCCAGGCGGAGGAGATCGTCACCCGCGCTCGCCAGGACGTTCGTCAGGAGCTGGAGCGGGCGATGCAGGAGCTGCGTGCCGACGCCGTCGACATCGCGCTCGCCGCCGCCAGCAAGCTGATCGAGCGCAACCTCGACGATGAGGACAACCGGCGGATCGTCAGGAAGTACCTGGCCGAACTCGAGACCGGGAGCCCCGCAGGGGTGCCGGCGGGCGTTTGATCCATGGTCCCCTCGATCATCGCCAGGAACTACGCCGAGACGCTGCTCGCCCTCGCGCACCGACACGGCGGTGACGCCGCCGTGGAGGAGTACGGGGCTGCGATCGGCCAGGTCGCCGATCTGCTGCAGCAGGAACCGTTGATCCGCGAGTTCCTGGAGACGCCCAAGGTCGACCTGGAGGCGAAGAAGAACGCGCTCGTCGCGTCCTTGAAGGGTCGGGTCCCGGAGATCGTCCTGCGGTTCCTTCTGGTGGTGCTGGAGAAGCGGCGTCAGGGAGCGTTACGCCAGATCGCGGACGAATACCAGGCCCTGGTCGACGAAGAGCGCGGCTGGGTCCGGGCCGAGATCACCCTGGCGCGGGAGCCGGACGAAGGCCTTCGGCGGGAGATCGTGGGCAGCCTGGAACGCCGCCTCGGCCGAACGGTCGTCGCCCAGTTCCAGGTGGATCCGTCGTTGGTTGGAGGCATCATGATCCGCGCGGGCGGAGAGGTCCTGGACGGCTCGATCCGCAGCCGGACGGTGGGTCTTCGCCGTCGGTTGCTGGAGGCGCACATTCCGGTACCGGCGGCGGCAGCGGGAAGCTGAAGGTAGGCGGGATCCTGCCCGGCTACCGCTTAACTCAACATAACTGAAGGAACATGGCTTCGGTCGAAACCCAGCTCCGAGCGAGCGAGATCAAGAGCATCCTGCTCAACGAGATCGAACGATACGAGGAGGACCTGCACGCCGAGGAGGTGGGAGAGGTCCTCGAGGTGAAGGACGGCGTCGCCCGCATCTACGGCCTCAAGGGCACGATGGCGAGCGAGATGCTCGAGATCATCGCCGGCGAGACGGGTGCGCGGATCACCGGTCTGGCGCTGAACCTCGAGGAAGACAACATCGGCGCCGTGATCATGGGGGACTGGACGCAGGTCCAGGAGGGCGACCAGGTTCGGCGAACGGGCCGCGTGCTCGACATCCCGGTCGGTCCCGCCTA
>CAZJEH010000207.1:1119-6169 GCA_964544905.1 uncultured Gemmatimonas sp. | reverse complement strand
GCGGACCAGCGGATCCAGTGAGTCGTACGGGACCTGCGACGATGCAACGGCAAGGCTGGGCTGCTGTTGGGTCGGAGTGGCTTCGTGGTGGTTCCGTGGCCGTCTCGAGCGGCTCGCGCCCGACGACGGCTCGGCGCCCGACGGCGATCGCGCCCGCGCAAGATAGCCGACCGCCCCCGCTTGGCGCGAGCTCGGGCCTTGCCGCCCCCGCCGCGCCCCGGCACCTTCTCAGGGTCGTCCTGAACCCATGGTGACCATGATCATCAACAGTCTGGTCGCGGCGCTCGCGCTGGCGACCGCCCCGGCCGACTCCCTGCCGCCCGACGTCGACTATCGGATCGAAGCGATCCTCGACGAGGAGGCGGAGGTGCTTCGCGCACGGGCGGAGCTTCGGTACACCAACCACGCCACCACAGCGCTCGACACGCTCTGGCTGCACCAGCACCTCAACGCCTTCCGCCCGAACAGTGCCTGGGCGCAGCGGGAGCTGGAGTTCGGGAATCGCCGCTTCCAGGATCTCGGGCCGGAGGCGCATGCCTTCGAGCGGCTGAGCACCGTCACGGTCGACGGCACGGAGGTCAACCCCGTGTACCCGGGCTCCCCCGACTCGACCGTCGTGGCGCTGCCCCTGCCGTCGCCGCTGTCACCCGGCTCGACCGCCGTGGTTCGGATGGACTGGACCGCGCGCCCCTCCACGCTGCCCAGGCGCCAGGGGCGCAGAGGGCGTCACTACGATTTCGCTCAGTGGTACCCACGCGTCGCCGCGCACACCGCCGAAGGCTGGCAGGTCCAGCCCCTGCTTCCGCAGGGTGAGTTCTTCGGCGAGTTCGGCAGCTATGACGTGACCCTGGACCTCGCCGCCGACCAGGTGGTCGGCGCCACCGGGGTGCCGGTGGAGGGGGACCCCGGCTGGGCGGACGCCGCCGCGCCGGGTCAGGCGGCGCCACGGCTCGGCGCCGACGCCTACGCTCCCCTCCAGGCGCGGAGCCTCGGTCTGCTGGCCGACGCGCCGGAGCAGGGCCGCAAGCGTATCCGCTGGCGCGCCGAAGACGTGCATCACTTCGCGTGGAGCGCGGACCCGGAGTTCATCTACGAGGGGGGCGAGGCTTCGATCTCAGGGCCGAACACCGGACCCATCCTGGTGCACGTCCTCTACCTGCCCGGAGACGACGACTGGAGCGGTGGCACCGCGCTCAGCCGAACGATCACGGCACTCGACTGGTTCCAGTCGATGCTCGGCGCCTACCCCTGGCCACAGCTCACGAACCTCCACCGGATCGAGTCGGGCGGAACGGAGTTCCCCATGCTGGTCATGAACGGATCGGCCAGCGAAGGCCTCATCGTGCATGAGGTCGCCCACCAGTTCTTCCATGGCGTCCTCGCGAACAATGAGTTCCGCGAAGGATGGCTGGACGAGGGGGTGGCTTCCTTCCTGACGGACTGGTACCACGAGACGCAGGGAAACCCGGACGTCTGGCTCCCCTCTCTACGCGGGATCATCCAGCTCGAACGAAGCGGGCGAACCCAGCCGATCTCCACCCCGGGTGCGGATTTCGCCGATCCCGAGATCTACTCGGCGATGACCTATACGAAGGCGGAGCTGGTGCTGCGGATGCTCCGCTGGATGGTTGGCGAGGAGGTCATGTTGCGGGCGCTCAGGACGCTCTACGACCGTCACGCGCTCAGCCACATCGACGAAGAAGACTTCCGCGCCGCCTTCGCCGAGGTTTATCCGGAGGACCTCGGCTGGTTCTTCGATCAGTGGCTCCACACGACAGCCCAGCTCGACTATTCCATTGCCGAGGCGAACACCCGGCAGCTTCCGGACGGATCCTGGTACACTTCCGTAGCGGTGGAGCGTGAAGGTGATGCCTGGATGCCCGTGACCCTACAGATCGCCGAGGAGACTGGGCTGCTCACCGGGGACGGGCGGCGTCAGGAGCTACAGGTGACCACCCAATCCCGACCCGCTGAAGTGGTGCTCGACCCGGAGAACGTGCTCATCGACGTGAACCCGTCGAACAATCGATCACCCGTGAGCGGTCCCTGAGGGAGGCGGAGGAAGTTTGCTCATGCGCCGATCCCTTCCCGTGGTGCGTACAGGTACGGTGCGCGGGGCGTGCCCACATGACTGTCCGGACACGTGCGCGATGCTGGTGCACGTGGAGGATGGCCGCGCCACCCGGGTGCAGGGCGACCCCGACCACCCGGTGACGCAAGGGTTCCTCTGCGCGAAGGTCAACCGCTACGTGGAACGGACGTATCATCCCGACCGGGTGCTGACGCCGCTGCGGCGGGTGGGGGCGAAGGGGGAAGGGCGGTTCGAGCCGGCGACGTGGGAGGAGGCACTCGGCGCGATCGCGGCGGGCCTCCGGGATGCGATCCAGCGCGACGGCCCCCAGTCGATCCTCCCCTACTCCTACGCCGGCACCATGGGTCTGGTCCAGGGAAGCTCGATGGACCGGCGCTTCTTCCACCGGATCGGCGCGAGCCTGCTGGCCCGCACCATCTGCTCGGCGGCGGGAACCGAGGGGTGGAAGCATACCTACGGGGACCGGATGGGCCCCACGCCGGAGGAGGTCGAACACGCCAGGCTGATCCTCCTGTGGGGCACGAACACGCTCACCTCCAATCCCCACCTCTGGCCCGCGGTCCGGCGCGCCCGCGAGCAGGGTGCGAAGGTGATCGCGATCGACCCGATCCGAACGCGCACAGCCGCGCAGTGCGATCTCCACCTCCCGATCCGCCCGGGTACCGACGCCGCCCTCGCGCTCGGGATGATGCACGTCATCCTGCGGGACGAGCTGCACGACCAGGAGTATCTGGAGCGGTATACGGAAGGCTGGCAAGGCCTCCGGGAAGCGGTGGCGAGCTGGACCCCGGCCGCCGCGGCGATGGAAACCGGGCTCGCCGCCGACACGATCGAGCAGCTCGCTCGGGAATTCGCCACCACCCGCCCCGCCTTCATCCGCCTCAACTACGGGATGCAGCGGCACGCCGGGGGAGGCACGGCGATCCGGACGGTGGCGCTGCTCCCCACCCTGACCGGTGCCTGGCGAGACGTGGGCGGCGGGGCGACCCTCTCGACCTCCGGCGCCTTCCGCTTCGACACCGCCACGCTCGAGCGACCGGACTGGATCCCGCCGGGTACCCGCACGATCAATATGATCCAGCTCGGGAGGGCGCTCACCGAACCGGACGCCGGGGTCGGGGGCCCACCCGTGCGCGCGCTGATCGTCTATAACTCGAACCCGGCGGCGGTCGCGCCCGACCTGCGACGAGTCCGTGAGGGGCTCCGCCGCGACGACCTGTTCACCGTGGTCCTCGAACATTTCCGCACCGATACGGCCGAGTACGCGGACTGGGTGCTGCCCGCGACCACCCAGCTGGAGCACTGGGACGTGCACGGCTCGTATGGTCACCTGTACGTCACGCTCAACCGCCCGGCGATCGCACCGCTCGGCGAGTCGCTCCCCAACGCGGAGGTCTTCCGGCGGATCGCGAGAGCGATGGGCCTGGCCGATCCCGAGTTCCAGGACAGCGATCTCGACCTGATCACGCAAGCACTCGGCAGCGGCGAACCGGCCATGGAGGGGATCACCCTCGAGTCGCTGCTGGAGAAGGGATATGAGAGGCTGCGGGTTCCGGCGCCGTTCGCGCCGCTTGCGTCGCCCGGAGCTCTCCGCACGCCCTCGGGTCGGATCCAGATCCACTCCCCGACGCTCGCACGGCTCGGGTTCGACCCTCTACCCACCTACATCCCCCCTCGGGAAAGGGGCGGGTCCGGGATGGCATCGTATCCGCTGGCGCTCCTGTCCCCGCCGGAGCACACCTTCCTCAACTCGACGTTCGTGAACGTGCCGGCGCTTGCACGGGCGGCCGGCGAGGCGAAGGTGCTCGTCCACCCGGACGATGCGGCTGAGCGAGGGATCGTCACTGGCGACCGAGTCCGGGTGATGAACCGGCGCGGTCAGTTCGTGGCTCGCGCCGTCGTCAACGAGGAGGTCCGACCAGGGGTCGTCGCCTCCTACGGCGTCCGCTGGCCTCGGCTCTCGGAGGGCGGGGCGACGGTCAACGACACCACCTCCGATGAGCTGTCCGACCTCGGTGGTGGAGCCGTCTTCTACGACAACGCCGTCGAGGTGGAGGCGATCCGTCCGGTCGGCCCCGGGCTGGAGCCGGCCACCACGACTCGGGATCTGGCTACCGCCGCGGAACCCGGCCGCTGAGTTGCGCCTCCTCTTCGTTTCTCATTCCTTCCCCGTTCCGGGACGGCCGCTCTCGAATGTCGGTGGCATGCAGCGCGTGGCGGTGGACCTCTTCCGGGCGCTCCAGGCACGCCCCGACATCGCGCTCGACGCCATCACCCTCGAAACGAGCTGGCGCTGGACTGGCGTTCGAACGCCACCCTTCCTGCTGAGCCTGCTCCGCCGCATCCCCCGGGCAGTCGAGTCGAAGGGGATCGAGGTCGTGCTCTTCTCGTCCATGGTGACGGCTGCCGTGACGCCGCTGATCGCAGCGCGGATCCGCCAGGCCGGAGCCACCACCGCCGCCATTCCCGTCGGTCGCGACGTCACCCTCCCGAACCGTGCCTATCAACGCTTCGTGCCGCACGTCCTCCGGGAGCTGGACGTGGTGCTTCCGATCAGCCGTGCAACGGCAGCGGCGTGCCTGGAGCGCGGCGCGGATCCCTCGAAGGTCCACGTCGTCCCCTGTGGAACCGACCTCGATCGCTGGGGCGCCCCATCGGACCGAACGCGCGCACGCGCCGAGCTCATTCGAGAGCTCGCCGGGCGGGGCTTCCGGGTAGATCCGTCCGCCCTGCTCCTGCTCAGCGTGGGGCGTCACCAGGAACGAAAGGGGTTCCACTGGTTCGTCGAGGAGGTACTGCCGCATACCCCGAGCGATGTCGTGTACCTGCTCGCGGGTTCGGGTCCGATGACGGGCCGGATCCGCGAGGCGGTGGAAAACCATGGGCTGGGGGAACGCGTCGCCCTACTCGGACAGGTTTCGGAGAGCCTGCTGGCGACGCTCTACACGGGGTCGGACC
>CAZJEH010000207.1:735-1109 GCA_964544905.1 uncultured Gemmatimonas sp. | reverse complement strand
ACATCCCCATCCCCGGGGATATGGAAGGATTCGGGGTCGTCATGGTCGAGGCGGGCGCGGCCGGCTTACCCGTGCTGGCTGCCGACCTGGAGGGGATCCGCGACGTCATCGCGCCCGGAGAGAACGGAGTGCTACTGCCGGGGGGAGATGTCACCGCCTTCCTCGAGGCAATCACCGCGTTCAGAGACCCCACCCATCGTGGCGCGGCCGGAGCCCGGGCACGCGAGTACGTGCTCACCCACTTCAGCTGGGCCGGCATCGCGGACACCCTCATCGGCATCCTCGCGAGCGCCCGCCCAACGTCATCGCAGCAGCCAGAGAACGCGCCGAAGGACGGGTAGGAGGCGCCACAGGACGCGGGCCAGGAACCAGCC
>CAZJEH010000207.1:0-725 GCA_964544905.1 uncultured Gemmatimonas sp. | reverse complement strand
CTTTGCCCGCAGGGCGTGGATACTGCGATGCTGGCCGATGTGAAGGATGAGGCCGACACGCCCGGACTACGGCACGCCGACCCCACCGGTTTCACCGGGCCGTCAGGTGCCGGACTGCCCGGAATCGACCAGGCGGCTCCACGTTGACCTGGACTGCCGCCCACGAAGGGGAGCGAGGAGTCCCGTATCGAAGGTCGTCCAACACCACCGAGTACCCGTCGCCCTGCGGGTGAATCGTGTAGAAGGGAAAGCGGGACCAGCGCAGGAACCCACCGGCCTCCGGACTGCTCGCGGCGATCTGCGCCGCCGGGTGCGCGGCGTTGGTGGGAACCGCCGTCGGCGAGATTCGCAACAGTGGCCGGGGAAGCCATCGCAAGGTTCCGGTCAGGTAACGATCCCCCTCGCGGATCACCACCTGCCGCCGGTTTGGATTGATCGGAACCGGCCCGACCATTACCTCCGAGGGACGGTACCCTTCCGCCCTCATCCCGACCGCTACCATGCTGCGTCCCACCAGGGCGGTAGCGGTCATGACCGAGATGTAGAGCACCGCAACGGCGATCCCGGCCCGGGCCGCCCGCCTTCCCATCCGACGAGCGGCGAGCACGCCCGCCAGCAGCATCCCCCAGAGCCATGGATCGACGATGAAGAGCGCATCCCCGTAGAACCATCTCCCGTCGAACGGCATCAGCCAGCGCATGCCGTAGGTGTTCAGCCAGTCCAGG
>CAZJEH010000206.1:0-6181 GCA_964544905.1 uncultured Gemmatimonas sp. | reverse complement strand
TATACCCGGGGCGGGACTCGAACCCGCACGGCTTTCGCCTTCGGATTTTAAGTCCGATGTGTCTACCGATTCCACCACCCGGGCGAGGTGCCCTCAGTACCCCATGAAGCCGGACGGGATCATCAGACGTGCAAGAGGCCGTCGGGCCTTCCCTTCTCGGCCGCTCGACGCAGCTCGGCGAGGTTCGCGGCCACTGAGGCCTGCGCGTTGTACACCGCGGTACCGGCGACGATGACGTTCGCCCCGGCCGCGACGACG
This sequence comes from uncultured Gemmatimonas sp., assembly GCA_964544905.1. Classification (GTDB taxonomy): domain Bacteria; phylum Gemmatimonadota; class Gemmatimonadetes; order Longimicrobiales; family Longimicrobiaceae; genus WHSP01. The sequence continues at coordinate 5,923 of CAZJEH010000206.1, read as the reverse complement.
TCCGCGATGTTGTCCCGGATGATCCCTCCATCCACCTGCACATCGGCGCCGGAGCCGAGTTCCCGCACGTACCGCCTGACGCCCCGGATCTTCTCGAGGGATCCGTCGATGAAGCGCTGCCCGCCGAAGCCCGGGTTCACGCTCATCACCAGTACGAGGTCGACGAAGCGCAAGACATCCCGTATCGCCTCGATGGGCGTGGCGGGATTGATGGCTACCCCCGCCCGGCAGCCCGCCTCTCGTATGCTTTCGACCGCCCGGTGGAGGTGGTTGGTGGCCTCGGCGTGAACGGTGATGGAGTCCACGCCGGCATCCGCGAAGGCCCGGATGTACTTCTCCGGCTCCACGATCATGAGATGTGCATCGAGCGGTAGCCTCGTCGCCCGGCGCGCGGCTGAGGCGACCAGTGGTCCGAACGTGATGTTGGGGACGAACCGGCCGTCCATCACGTCGAGGTGGATCCAGTCGGCGCCGCCTGCCTCGGCCGCTTCCAACTCCGCGCCGAGACGGGTGAAGTCGGCGGAAAGGATCGAGGGAGCGATGAGAATGCCAGTGGAAGTCATGCTGACTCCCAGAGCATTATACGGACGCCTTCGGGTGTTGCTACCAGGACGCGTTCCGCCATCCCGAGGAAGAGACCGTGCTCGAGGACACCCGGGCGTCGGTCCAATTCTTCCGCGAGCCGCACCGGGTCCGGGATTCCGTCGTCGAACCGGCAGTCGAGGATGTGGTGGCCGCCGTCCGTGCGAAAGGGTCGGCCATCCGGGGCTACCCGCTGGACCGGCCTGGCGCCGAGGCGGGCCAGGAACGGGATCTGGATCCCCAGGCTGAACGGATCCACCTCGACCGGTAGGGGAGCCTTGCGTCCGAGCCGGTCGACGAGCTTGGACTCATCCACCATCACCACGAAGCGCGCAGCGGCGGATACCACAACCTTCTCACGCAGGAGGGCCCCGCCCAACCCCTTTATCAGGTTCAACGACGGATCGACCTCATCCGCTCCGTCGATCGCCAGGTCGAGTTTCGGACCGCCTGAGAGATCCGTCAGCGGTATCCCCAGCGCCGCGGCCCGCTGGGCGGTGGCATCGGAAGTCGGCACACCGACGACATCCCTGAGGCGACCCGACCGGAGCCGTTCGCCCAGGGCGTCGAGCAGATAGCGGACTGTCGAGCCGGTACCCAGTCCCACGATCATGCCGCTCTCCACCAACTCCGCGGCTTGGTAGCCCACAGCCTTCTTCAGTTGTTCGCTGTTCGTCACCACACTCTCCGGGAGGATGCGCCGAGCGGAAAGATAAGGCGCGCCTCGGTGGATGCGCGAGGATGGGATTGCCAGGTTTCGGCGACACAGTCTGCCAACGACGGTGGACGGCACCAGCAACGAACGGACGATGACGGAGGAGGCCGACCGGGTCGGACGCATCACGAGGTCGCTAGCAGCCAAAGAAAAAGGGGTGCCCCTCGCGGGACACCCCTGAAGCTCCAGTCAGCTGGCCGAGCTATCCGCGGACGCGGATCACCTCGCGCGGCTGATACGGCTGGAACTCGCAGCCAGGCCGCACCGGCACGAAGATGGTCGCGTACGGCTGCTGCTCACCGGTCTGCACGAAGATCGAGGTACCCTGGTACTCACCGACCCGCGTAAGCTGCGTGGCGGCGATAACCCGAGTGAGACCGAACTTGGTCCACGTGCGGTTGTCGAAGCTCAGCGAGTCGCTCTGGATGAACCAGTTGGCGCCCGCCGCGTAGTTCGGCGCCGTGGCCGGATGAGCCTGGGCAAACGCCTGCGTGCCGATCACCGTGTCGCCCGTCTGCGGACGGAAGGTGGCGTTCACCATCTGCAGCTGGCCGTTCTGCACCACGCACACCTGGATCTGCCGCTCAGCCGGAGGCGGAGGCGGCGGGGGCGGCGGCGGAGGCGGAGGCGGCGGCGGAACCGGCACGACCGGCGGAGCCAGCGAGCCGAAGCCGACCTTCAGACCCAGAACGCCACGCGTCGTAACCGCAAACTCGTCGGACGCACGGCCAGGAGCCTCGTCGTCAGCGGTGTGGAACGGCGAATCGTACCCATGAGCGCCGATCTCGGCGAACAGGCCGATCCTGTTCGAAAGCGAGAACAGATCGGCACCGAGACCGATCGTGCCCTGCCCTACCGTGGCATAGCCAGGCTGGAAGGAAAGGCAGGCACCCTCCGGGGCGAACTCCGGAACGCAGACGTACTCCTGACCTGCCGGAACGGGCGGATTGCCCGCCACGTCAGAGAACAGGACCCCGCCGCCCAGCCAGAAGTAGAGCGACGACATCAGGTTCCCCATGCTCGAACTCCCCCACCAGGGGCGCAGAACGAGGTTCAGGTCGAGGAGGTAGTTGTTCATGGCGTAGCCGTCATCGAAACCGGCCGGTACGCCTTCGTCGTGCGGGAGCTTCGACGGCATGTAGGCGCCGTGGAAGCGGACGCCGAACATCTCGGACGTCCAGAAGGTAGTGTTCAAACCGAAGATCGGGGCGACACCGATCCCGTAGTGGTTTCCATCGTCTCCGCTGGCGGAGGCGCCTTCCAGCCAGGCGCTGCTCCACGCGCCGCCGCCGTACACGCCGAGGTCGAAACGGGGTGCGACTCTATCCTGCGCATCGGCCCCGTTCGCGCCCACGACCAGTGCGGCCGCCGTTGCGAATGCGAGTAATCGTTTCATCGAGTCCTCTCCGAACCTAGTGGTAAAAGCTCGCTTCCCGCCAGCACGGGAATGCGATACCAACGCCGGCACTTACAAGTTTAGTGCCAATCGCGGCTGTACATCCCACCCTAGAATCTCGTCTCGCTCTAATCACCTCCTCCCGAACTCATAAGCTGGCAAGCGTCGCCGCAACGACGATTTCGGAGATCGCGTGACCTGCGAGAACGATCCCGGGTGTGGGCATTCCCCAACCTCTTCCAGAGCTGACGGCGGTGGGGCTATCCCGCCGTCAGGACAAGCACTTATCATACCATGCAGCTTCGCGGCGGGCGCTTACCACCCGGCGCGAGTTGCCAGCACGACCACCCAGCCGCCTCGATGGGCCGGCCGGTTGGTGCTGGTACCGATGATCAGATGGTGGAGAATGCCGATCGATCCGGCTTGCGATCGCCTCGGGCCGGGAGGCCACGACGAACGCGGATCGGCGGTCGGATGCCAGGCACGGCGCCAGGACAGGATCAGCCGACGGAACACCGAGCGGACGGCGGCCGCCAAGTCGGCCGACGCGAGCGCGGTCACATTGCTTCCCACTCATCCCCTCCCACCAGAAGCTGACCATGCGTTCGTGCCTGAACGGGTTCTTCCGCTCCCTCGCTACCCTGTGCTTGCCTCACCCGCCGCGATGGTGCGCTCCGCTTCGGCGACTGGCACCTGCTTCGGAACCGTCGGCAGCGGCGGCAGCACCTGGTCCGCGATCTGTCGAAGGGCGCGGTGGTAGATCACGTCACCCGGCCCCTCCGCAATCATCATCGTCTCCAGGTAGAGCTCGACCGCCTCCGGCTCCGACAGCTCATCCGCGAGCGCGCGTACGAAGAGCAGCGCGTTCTCGACGTGGGTCGTCAGCAGGTCGTCTTCCGTGCGCGCGGCAGCAAGGTTGATCCGGTGACGGAGATCCTCCTGAACCCGTCCCCGTACCCGCCGCCGCAACCTCGAGAAGAGCGCATCGGACCTTCCCAAGCCGCCACCCTCCTCCGGCTCCTCGTCCTCCCGTTCCTCAGGCGGAGCCGGTGTGGACCGGACGGCCGGACCACCCGCGCGTTCTCGCCGTCCCAGCTCCGCCAGAGCACGGCTCCCCACGTTCCTCGCCTGCTCGGGGGTGAGCCGCAGCACCCGCACGTAGATGTCCAGTGCGTCATCGAAGGGCAGGCGATCGGCCACCAGGTCGACGAGCGCGAGGACATGGCGGACGTGCGTCGCGAGCAGTCGCTCCTGGCACACGGCTGTCGTCAGGTCCACCTGCCTCTGCAGGGCCCGCGACGAACTCTTCATCAAAGCCACCTGAACCCCTCCCGCGACGACTTGGCGATGAGCGATCCGATCCTGGCGGCCAGCGAGAAAGTCCGCGCCAGAACGGGGTTATCCAGTGGCTCGGAGGGTGCAATATCTGTTCCGAGCAGGCCGCTCTCGAAGCCAAGCAAGATGCCGCTCGTTCCGCACCGGAAGCGGAGGCGAGCGGCATGTTTCACGACCCGGCCCGACGCGTTCCGACCCGAGCGATACCGACCTACTGTCCCTGCGGCGCCTCGGCTGGAGGAGCAGCTTCCGGGGTCGTGGTCGGCGGGGCGGCTTCCGGCTGGTCGGCCGGCTGAAGCGCGCCCGGTAGGGCCGGCGATGTCGTTGTCGGAGCCGCCGGCACACCCGTCCTCAGGATCGACTGGGACTGGCCGGAACCTCCCGCGAGCATCGAGATCGCGAAGGACAGCGTCAGAAAGATGCCACCCGTCCACCATGTCGCCCTCGTGAGCAGCGTTGCCGCCTGGCGGCTGCCGAAGAGGGTATCGGAACCCGCACCCGCCGCACCCATCGCCGCCAGACCGCCGCCCTTCCCTGCCTGCAGGAGAACGACGACCATCAACAAGAACGCGTCGAGGAGGAGCAGGGTGACGAGGAAGTAGTACACGAGGACTTCGCTTTCTTGGTTCAGTTCCGACCCGCAAGCACCGGAGTCTATTCGGTTGATGCGGTGTTCGTCAAGCTTTGTGGCCGCAAATGTCGGCGAACGTGTCCGGATCGAGACTGGCGCCTCCCACGAGCAGCCCATCTACCCCGGGAGCGGCCAGGAGTTCATCCGCATTCGCCGGCTTCACGCTACCGCCGTAGAGGATCGGGACGGAAGCTCCCGCTTCCCCGAAACGCTCGGTCAGCGCACCTCGGATCTGAGCATGCATCTCCGAGGCATCGGCGGGTGATGCCGTGCGTCCCGTGCCGATCGCCCAGACCGGCTCGTATGCCACGACGAAGCGCGGAAGCTCGCGCTCCTCGAGGACGGCGGCGACCGCTTCGAGCTGTTCGCGGACCACTCGCGCGGCGGCGCCCGCTTCGCGTTCTTCCAGCAGTTCGCCGACGCAGAGAACCGCGGTGAGCTCGGCGTCGAGGACCGCGCGAACCTTGCGTACTGTATCCTCGGTCGTCTCCCCGAAGATGTGGCGCCGTTCGCTGTGGCCCACCAGGACCAGATCGGCGCCGGCTTCCTTCGCCATCGGCGCGGAGATCTCGCCGGTGAAGGCTCCGTTCGGCTCCCAGTAAACGTTCTGGACGCCGAGGAGTAGCTCGGAGTGACCGCCGCGGGCTTCCACGGCGGCACCGAGGGAGAGCGAGGGGGGGAAGAACGCAACCGTGCCGGTGATGCCGTGCAGCTTCGGCAGGAAGGCCCGGAGGAACTCGCGGGTCTCGGCGGGCCCGTGGTTCAGCTTCCAGTTTCCCGCGAGCAGGGGTAAGCGCATGCTCACGCCGCCTCCGGTCTGTGCTCGGAGAGCACCTCCACGCCGGGGAGCGCTTTTCCTTCGAGGAACTCGAGGGAAGCGCCGCCACCGGTCGAGACGTGAGACACGTCGTCCTGAAGGCCGAGCTCGAGCAACGCAGCGGCCGAGTCGCCGCCCCCGACGACGGTCACGGCCCCGGCCCGGGTCGCGTCGACCAGCGCTCGGGCCACCCCTTCCGTGCCGCTCCGGAACTCGGCGATCTCCGCAACCCCCATGGGGCCGTTCCAGAGTACCGTTCCGGCGGACCTGACCTCATCCGCGTAGAGCTCCACGGTACGCGGACCGATGTCCAGAGCCATCCAGCCCGGCGGGATGGCGTCGCTCGCAACCGTTCGGGTCTCTGCCCCCGCCGCCATCGACTGGGCGATGACGACGTCCTGCGGGAGCATCAGCCGGTCGCCCGAGCGATCGAGCAGCGAACGCGCC
>CAZJEH010000205.1:0-6195 GCA_964544905.1 uncultured Gemmatimonas sp. | reverse complement strand
CGAAGTAGACCGTTCACGGTTCCTTGCGAGTGTGACGGACTGGGATCGACAGTTCTGACACAGCCTCCCGAGCCGGGATGACGTTGGTGGGTTGTCGGACGCATCCAATACACAACGGCTCGGTGAGGTGACGAACTGTCCCGAAGTACTGACACGGGTCGCCAACCCATCCGACTCTTCGCTCGATCTGAGGCGTCGCCCGTGTCCAGTCGCCCCTTCGGTCCCGGATCGGGGGTCGAATCCGCGGGCTCAGAGCCTCCCCGTCAGCAGGTAAGCATCAAGAACCCTTCCTCCTCCACCGATCCTTCCGTGTCGTCCCAACCGTAGCCGAGGGACCCGCATGTCTCCCCCGTGCTTATCCTCGACCCAACGCACCCGAGCCGTCCACCCCATCGCGATTCCCAGAAGGGCCGTCGCCCGGCTACTCCTCTCCCCCGGCCTGAGAGTTGCCTTCCCTGGCGCGCTTTCATAGTTTCAGCGGTTCCCGGGATGTTCGACTTCGCCCTGCGCGGGCCGGGTCGTGGACCGGACCCAAGGGACCGATTCCGGCCCCGCTTGCAGATATTTGATGGCGCCGAACGACGAGAGGACGAACGACACGCCCGTCCCGACCGGCAGCTACGGCTACAAGCCCGCCGGCAAGGACAACGGCACCGTTCGCAGCAAAGGGAAGCCGACCCTCCACCTGCCCGACGGCGTGGAAGGCGTGCCCCACCGCGCGCGCAAGCCGAACTGGCTGAAGGTCCGCGCGCCCGGTGGTGAGAACTACCTGCGCCTCCAGAAGTTGATGCGGACCAAGCGCCTGCACACGGTCTGCGAGGAGGCGCACTGTCCCAACATCGGCGAGTGCTGGGAAAGCGGGACCGCGACCTTCATGATTCTGGGCGACGTATGCACGCGCGCCTGCAAGTACTGCGCGGTCGCCCACGGACTCCCCAGCCACCTCGACACCGACGAGCCCCGCCGCGTCGCTGACAGCGTCCTCGCGATGGGGCTCGAGCACGCCGTCATCACCTCTGTCAACCGCGACGAGTTGAAGGATGGCGGCGCCAGCATCTACGCGGAGACGATCCGGCAGATCCACATGCGCGTCCCCGGGTGCACGGTCGAGGTACTCATCCCCGACCTGAAGGGGAACGAGACCGCGCTCGAGTCGATCGTGCGGGCGAAGCCGGAGATCCTGGCCCACAACATCGACACCGTAGAACGGCTGATGCCGGCGTTGCGGCCCGGTGGGCGGTACTGGCGCAGCATCTCGATCCTCGGAACCGTCAAACGGATGGATCCGACGATCCTCACCAAGAGCGCGATCATCCTGGGGATGGGAGAGACGGAGGACGAGATCCTCCAGTCGATGAAGGACCTCCGCGAAGCCGCCGTCGACATCCTCACCCTCGGCCAGTACCTCCGACCTTCGGAGCACCACGTCCCCCTCGACCGCTGGGTCACTCCCGACGAGTTCGCGCGCTGGAAGGAGATCGGCGAGAAGGAACTCGGCTTCCGGCACGTCGAGTCGGGGCCGCTCGTCCGGTCGTCATACCACGCGAAGGAACAGGCCCGCGAGGTCGATCCCGGCGCGGCGGGACGCCTGACCCGCATCCTGGAGGCCGACGACTCCGAGGGCGCGACCATCGACCCGGTGGAGGCCGAGGCGCGAGCCCATCTGGCCCCGTCGACGAACCCACCCCGGCTGGTTCAGCTGGGCTCTCTGTGATGCGCGACACCCGTGACCGACGAAACGATGGCGGAAGCCAGGACCGAACGATCCGAAATGGATGAGGCCGTAACCGGCAGGCAGCCGCGCGACCATCCATCGCCCGCATCGCCTCCGCAGGACCCCGCCTGGGAGCAGGAAGGCAAGCCGGACATGACCCCCGAAGAGCGGACGATGGGGCTTCCGCGCGAGAAGCTCCGCCAGATGATGTACGACATGCTCCTGGGCCGCCGGTTCGAGGAGAAGACGGCGGAGTCGTACGCGCTCGGGAAGATCGGCGGGTTCTGCCACCTGTACATCGGCCAGGAGGCGGTCGCGGTCGGGGCGATCCACGCGCTCGAGAAGGACGACTACGTCATGACGGCGTACCGGGATCACGTGCACGCCCTGAAGACGGGGATGAACCCGGGTACTGTAATGGCCGAGCTGTACGGGCGCATCGACGGCTGCTCGAAGGGCAAGGGCGGGTCGATGCACCTGTTCTCGAAGGAGCACAACTACCTTGGCGGCCACGGGATCGTCGGCGGGCAGATCCCGCTGGCGCTCGGGGTCGCGTGGAAGATCAAGTACCGCGGCGAGAACCGAGTGATGCAGGTCTACCTCGGGGAGGCGGCGGTCAACCAGGGCGCGTTCCACGAATCCCTCAACATGGCGGCGCTTTGGCAGCTGCCGCTCGTGGTGATCGTCGAGAACAACCGGTTCGGGATGGGCACTGCCTGGGAGCGCGCGTCGTCGCTGTACGACATCTCCCAGAAGGCGAGCGCCTACGCGATGCCGTCCGCCATCGCAGACGGGATGGACGTGCTGGACACCTACCGGGTGGCGAAGGAGGCCGTCGACCGTGCGCGCTCGGGCGGTGGACCGACGCTCATTGAGGCGCGCACCTACCGGTTCGTGGGCCACTCGATGTCCGACCCCGTGCATGGTGTCTACCGCACGAAGGAGGAAGTCGAGGAGGAAAAGCTGAACGACCCGATCCGCATCTACGCCAACCTGCTGGCGGATCTCGGCGTCCTCTCCCAGGACGAGCTGGAGAAGATGGACGAGGAGGTCAAGCGGATTTCGGCGGACGCGGCGGAGTTCGCAGACAAGTCGCCCGAGCCGGAGCCGGCGGAGCTGTACCGCGACGTGTACGCGAATGAGAACGTCGCCGGGCGACTGTATTTCGACATGAGGCGGTGAGGCAGGCAGTCAGTCAGCGGACGCGGTTGCAGGCCTTGCGGATCCCGGCCAACGCCGGGTGACGACGAAGAGGCGTCAGGTTCACGTATTCGGATAAACGACGTACATGGCCGTCATCACGTATCGGGAAGCCGTAGGGCAAGCGCTCGCCGAGGAGATGGAGCGGGATCCGGACGTCTTCCTGATGGGGGAGGAGGTCGGGGTCTACCAGGGAGCCTACAAGGTTTCCAAGGGCCTTCTGGAGCGCTTCGGGGAGATGCGTGTCGTCGACACACCGATCACCGAGCTAGGATTCGCCGGTCTCGGGGTCGGTGCGGCGATGGTTGGGCTGCGGCCGGTCATTGAGTTCATGACCTACAACTTCTCCTTGCTCGCCCTCGACCAGGTCTTCAACTCGGCGGCCAAGATGCTGTCGATGAGCGGGGGACAGTTTCCGATCCCCGTCACCTTCCGGGGTCCGTCGGGAGCAGCGTTGCAGCTTTCGGCGCAGCATTCGCAGGCGCTCGAAGCGACCTACGCCCACTTCCCCGGCCTGAAGATCGTCGCGCCGGGCACACCGGCGGACGCGAAGGGCCTCCTCAAGGCCGCGATCCGGGACGACGACCCGGTCTGCGTCTTCGAGGGCGAGATGCTCTACAACATCAAGGGTGAGGTTCCGGAGGATCCGGACTATGTCATCCCGCTCGGTGTGGCGGACGTGAAGCGGGAGGGGAGCGACGTCTCCATCATCACCCACGGGAAGATGATCCACGTCGCGCTGCAGGCGGCCACCGCGCTCGAAAAGGAGGGTGTGAACGCCGAGGTTCTCGACCTGCGCTCGCTTCGCCCGCTCGACGTGGACGCGATCCTCGCAACGGTCGCGAAGACGAACCGGGCTGTTCTGCTCGAGGAAGGCTGGCCGTATGGCGGCATCACGGCCACGGTCGCCGCGTTGATCCAGGAAGAGGCGTTCGATCATCTCGACGCACCGGTGCTGCGTGTGACTCAGGCCGACGTACCGATGCCATACGCGAAGCAGCTGGAGAAGCTGGCGAAGCCGAGCGCGGAGCTGGTGGTGGAGAAGGTCAGGAAGGTTCTCTACCGGTAGGATCGCCCGGCGGGGAGGAGACGTTGCCGCGCGAGGACGAATCGGCCGCGGCATGAGAGGAAGGACGGAACCGGGCTCTCGTGGACGAGCTCGCCTCAGACGACAACGGCCGCCGCCAGGTCGAGCCCTGGCGGAACTGCCGCTAGCCGATAGCCGATAGCCCCATAGCCATGGCTACCAAAGTATACATGGAAGCGCTCTCTCCGACGATGGAGGAGGGACGCCTGATCACCTGGCTGAAGAAGGAAGGCGAGCCCGTCAACGAGGGCGACGTCCTGGCGGAGGTGGAGACCGACAAGGCCACGATGGAGCTTGTCGCCCGCGGTTCCGGCGTGATGCGCAAGCATCTCATCGCCGAGGGCGACACCACCAACGTGGGGACGGTCATCGCGGTCATCGCCGCCGAGGACGAGGACATCTCCGCTTTCGTCTCGGAGAGCGCGGCGGTCGAGCAGTCGCCTTCGAAGGAGGCGGCGCCGGCAGCGAATGCCGAGGCCGCGGCTGGCGAAGCCGCGACGGCGGTGGCGGCCACCGGCGAGACCGAGCCGCCCCAGGCCCAACGGGCGGCGGAGGCGGGTAGCGAAGCCGCGGCGGCGCCGCGGGGCGCCCCCGCCGAATCGGAAGGTGCCGATCGGGCGGACGGACGCGTGCGCGCCTCGCCGCTAGCCCGCCGACTCGCCCGGGAGCAGGGGCTCGAACTCGGTGCGCTCAAGGGTTCCGGTCCGGGCGGACGGATCGTCAAGCGCGACATCGAGGCGGCGCTCGAGGCGGCCCCGGTGACCGAGGAAGCCGCGCCCGCGGCCGCCGCTCCGGCACCCGCGCCCGAGGCGGAGTATCGCGACGTCCCGCTGTCGCAGATGCGCAAGACGATCGCCAAGCGCCTCACGCAGTCGATCGGCCCGATCCCGCACTTCTTCCTGACTGTCGAGATCGATATGGCCGAAGCGATGAGCTTCCGGCAGCGGGTCAACGAGCGGCTCGCCGACGAGGGGATCAAGGTCTCGCCGAACGATATCATCATCAAGGCGACCGCGGTCTCGTTGCGGAAGCACCCTTGGGTGAACGCTTCGTGGACCGGGGAGAGCGTCCGCCAGTTCGATCAGGTGCACATCGGTGTGGCGGTCGCGGTGGACGAGGGACTCATCACCCCCGTCATCCGCAACGCGGATCGGAAGGGGCTCGGGGAGATCGCCAGCGAAGTGAAGGAGCTGGCCGGTCGGGCACGCGAGAAGAAGCTGAAGCCGGAGGAGTACACCGGCGCGACCTTCTCCATCTCCAACCTGGGGATGTTCGGGATCACCGAGTTCACGGCGGTCATAAACCCGCCCGAGGCGGCGATCCTGGCGGTCGGGGCGATCGAGGACAAGGTCGTGGCGGTCGATGGCCAGCCGGCGGTGCGGCCACGGATGCGGGTTACGCTCTCCTGCGATCACCGTGTGATCGACGGAGCGACCGGCGCTCAGTTCCTCCAGACGCTGAAGAGAAACCTGGAAGACCCGGTCATGATGCTGGCGTAGGCGGCCGCAGGTCGGCGAAGGTCCGGAGTTCGCCGGGCGGCTCGTCGAAACCGAAGGACCACCGGACGAAAGTCGGGTGCCCCCAACGATATCGTTGGGAGGCACCCGCCTTTTTTGGACACCCCGGGTTGCCCGGCCGTCGGGGCTGGGTGTTCCCGAAGACCGATCCCGCAGCTCGGCTTCGATATCCTGCGGGATCCGGGAAATCCTGTCGACGTTTGTTCGCGGTCCGCCCAGGAAGGAACGGTAGTTGGGGTCTCTGTTTCCTTGTCCGGAGTTGGATCGTCTCGGAACGCGCGTTGAATTGAACGACGCATTCGCGCGCGGGGAGAAGGACCGGAGCGGATCCTTGACCGCCGCTCCGGCCCCATGGTTCTCGTCGCCGGCTACCCCCGCACCAGCTTCCTGTACTTGATCCTGTGCGGCTGGTACGCCTCGGCTCCCAGCCGCCGTTTGCGGTCCGCCTCGTATTCCTGGTAGTTCCCCTCGAAGAACACCACCCTGCTGTCCCCCTCGAACGCGAGGATGTGGGTCGCGATGCGGTCGAGGAACCACCGGTCGTGGGAGATCACCATCGCGCAGCCGGCGAACTCGAGCAGCGCATCCTCGAGGGCCCGGAGGGTATCCACATCGAGGTCGTTCGACGGCTCGTCCAGCAGGATGACGTTGCCGCCCTTCTGCAGCGTCTTCGCCAT
>CAZJEH010000204.1:0-6209 GCA_964544905.1 uncultured Gemmatimonas sp. | reverse complement strand
TGTCCGTCAGCACGGCTACACGGTCGCCTTCCTTGATCAGCCCCATCGCGACGCCGGCGCAGGCGGCCTTGAGCGGAACGCCGGCGTCCATCATCGCCAGCGAGCCGGAGCAGACGGTCGCCATCGAGGAACTGCCGTTGGACTCGAGGATGTCGGAGACGACGCGGATCGTGTAGGGGAACTCCTCGTAGGGCGGCAGCACAGCCGCCAGCGCCCGCTCCGCCAGCGCACCGTGGCCGATCTCGCGCCGACTCGTACCCCGGACCGGCTTCACCTCGCCGGTCGAGAACGGCGGGAAGTTGTAGTGGAGCATGAAGCTCTTGCTCTGCTCCACCGGGAAGTCGATCGACTCGAGGCGCTGCTCGTCTGCTGGCGTGCCGAGTGTCGCGACACCGAGGGATTGCGTCTGGCCGCGTGTGAACAGCGCGGACCCGTGCGTGCGTGGCAGGATACCGAGCTCGATCGTGATCGGGCGGACCTCGTCGAGTCCTCGACCGTCCGCGCGGACGCCCTCCGTCAGGATCATCTCGCGCATCTCGCGCTTCTCGGTCTCCTTCACCAGCGCGGCGACATCGTAGCCGAACTCGGCGGCTTCCTCGGCGAACTCGGTGACGATCGCCTGGCGCAGCAGCTCCATCGCCTCGTTCCGCGACTGCTTCTCCGGCAGCCGGAGCGTCTGGCGGATCCGGGTTGCCGCCGCCTCCATCACGCGCTGACGGAAAGTCGGCTCGACCTCGCGCGGACTCCACGCCATCTCGGGCGGGAGCTCCATCTGCGCCATCAGCTCACGCTGAATCGCCACCAGCTCGCGAATACCCTCGTGCGCGACCAGGAGTCCCTCCGCGATGACCTCCTCCGGCACCTCCAGCGCCCCGCCCTCGACCATGAGGATCGCGCGCTCGGTCCCGGCCACGACGATGTCCACGTCAGAGTAGTCGAGCTGCTGGAAGGTCGGGTTCAGCACCCACTGGCCCTGGATCCGGCCGATGCGAACCGCCGCGACCGGGTCGTTGAACGGAATCCGGCTGATGTTCAGCGCCAGCGACGCGCCTGTCACCGCCAGGACGTCGGCGTCGTTCTCCTGGTCCGCCGAGATCACGTAGACGAAGATCTGCGTCTCGTGGAGGAAGCCATCGGGGAAGAGTGGCCGGAGCGGGCGGTCGACCAGTCGCGCGGATAGAATCTCCTTGTCGGACGGCCGGCCCTCTCGCTTGATGTAGCCACCGGGGATCGTGCCCGCCGCGTAGGTCCGCTCGCGGTACTCCACGGTCAACGGGAAGAATGGAAGGCTGGTGGGGTTGTCCTGCGCCGCCGCCGTGCACAGCACCATCGTTTCGCCGAACTGAACCGTGCACGACCCGTCCGCCTGACGCGCCATCTTGCCGGTCTCGATGATCAGCGGCCGCCCCGCAAACTGCCTCTCTATTCTCGCCATTGTCTCCGCTCTTTCCGCGTCTCTCGTGTGGGTCTTTCGCCTGGTCGCCGGAACCCCACACGCGCCGGCTACCCTCCTTCAGGAGCACGAAGTTCGCCGCACAGCATGTGCCGTGCGGCGTTCAGGTCAACCGCCGATCAATGTACCATTCCGGCGCCCGCAAACGCGCGCGGCGGACACCTCGACAACCCTGCGCTGCCCCTTGCGCGGCGTTGATTTCGCTCCTTCGAACCGCGACATGACTCGAGGGCCGGACGGCCGGGCGACGCTCAGTGGCGAAGCCCCAGGTCCGCAATCAGTTGCCGGTACTGCTCCAGGTCGGTCCGTCGAATGTAATCCAGCAGCCGCCGCCGCTGGCCCACCATCTTCAGCAGCCCGCGCCGTGAATGGTGGTCCTTGTGGTGCTGACGGAAGTGCTCCGTCAGGTGGTTGATCCGGGCGGTGAGCAGGGCCACCTGCACGCGCGCGGAACCCCGGTCGTTCTCGTGGAGCTGATACTGCCGGATGACGGCTTCGCGATCGATCATCTACTGCGCTTGCCTCCTCAAGAGTCTACGCTACTTGAAAAGCAGGGTTGCGGCACCCGAGGCGCGAGGGGCGATCGGAGCCGACGATAACCCTTCATTCTAAGCGAAGACTGCCGTCCGCACAACCGCTCCGGTTCGGATCGCTCAGGAGCGCCCGGCCAATCTCCGCGTCGACGAGCATCTGCGCGATCAACTCCTCCGGGGTCGCGAAGTGTCGGATCTCCCGGATCCGGGCGCAGAAATCGACCCGGACGATACGACCGTAGATGTCCCCCTCCCAGTCCAGGAGGTGGAGCTCCACGGACGGCGGGTACCCGCTGAACGTGGGCCGCGGCCCGAGATGCAGGAGACCCGGAATCCGTGCCCCGTCTACGAGACCGTGGACGGCGTAGACGCCCTCGAGCGGCATCAGTTTGTCCGGATCGCCGACGTTGATGTTGGCTGTGGGGAAGCCGAGCTTCCGGCCGTGCCGCATCCCTCGCACGACCGGTCCCTGCAGGGAATACGGCCTCCCGAGGACGCGGGCAGCCGTGCGCACGTCGCCTTCCTGCAGTGCCGTGCGGATGCGCGAAGAGGATACGGGCTCGCCCTCGACGAGCACGGCATCGACAACGTCGACGATGAAGCCGAACTCCGCACCCAGTTCCCGCATCGTGTCGACTGTCCCCTCCCGGCCGCGGCCGAAGCCATGGTCGTACCCGATCACCAGCTCCCGCATCCCCAGCCTGCCGAGCAGGATCTCCGTGACGAACCGGCGGGCCGAATACTGCTGGAGCTCGGGGGTGAAGGCCAGGAAGACGGCGTAGTCGACGCCGGATTCCGCCAGGATCTCCTTCTTCTCCGAGGGTACGGTCAGTAGAGGAGGCGCCGCCTCCGGCCGCACGATGCGGAGCGGATGGGGGTGGAACGTGACCAACACGCTGCGGCGTCCAGTGCGAGCAGCCCGGCGGGTGATCTCGTCGAGGACTGCGCGGTGGCCGAGGTGCACACCGTCGAACGTCCCCACGGTGATGACCGCGCCCCGTTCATCGACGGGAAGCGGAGCACCGGCCCGTCCATCGGACGGCTGGCTCACGCGAACACCTTCCGAGGCTGGAACTGGTCGCCCCGCGCCTCGCCGATGGCGACCAGTCCGCCTTCGGCGTCGTGAACGGCGATTGGGCCTCCGCTCCCGCCCAGCGCGCTGACCGGCAGGGGTATCCGACGGCCGTGCGCCAGCATCGCACGCTCCTCGGCCGAGACCAACAGGCGAGGCAGATGGGCGAGAGCCTCCAGCGGAGTCACCAGGGCGTCCTCGACGGCTGCCCGGTCCTGGAGTTGCTCGACGCTGATCGCATCCTCGACCGAGAATCGGCCGATCCGCGTCCTGCGGAGCGCGATGACGTGAGCCCCGACCCCAAGGTCGTCACCGATGTCGCGAGCGATGGAACGAACGTAGGTCCCGCTCGAGCAGTCGATCTCGAGATCCAGTTCCGGCGGGGCGAACCGCGTCATCTCGATCCGATCGATGGTAACGGGGACCGGGACGGTCGGCACCTCGTCCCCGCGCCGGGCGAGCACGTGCGCCCGGACCCCTTCGACCTTCTTCGCCGAGTAGCGCGGCGGAGTCTGCAGGACCTCACCCCGCTGCCGAGCGATCGCATCCTCGACCGCCTGGGGGCTCAGCCCCACCCAACCTTCATTCTCCTCGATCACATTCCCCTCGAGGTCGTCAGTATCGGTACGCACCCCGAGGCGAACCCTGGCGGAATAGGATTTTGGCAGGCCGAGCAGGTACTCGGCGATCCGCGTGGCGGCTCCGATGCAGAGGAGCAGGAGGCCGGTCGCGAAAGGGTCGAGCGTCCCCGTGTGACCGACCTCACGCGTCCGCAGCGCTTTCCGGGTAAGGGCGACCACGTCGTGCGAGGTGGGACCGGCCGGCTTGTCGATGGGAAGCACGCCGTTGAGCGAACTCATCCGTTCGGCTCGCCCTCGTCGCCCGGATTCCCGCCCTCGGGCAGCGCCTCGCGGAGCAGGTCCTCGATGCGCCGCGCATCCTCCAGCTTCCGGTCGATCTCGAAATGGAGCTCCGGGATACGCCGCATGTGCAGCCGCCGGCCGAGTTGCCCGCGGATGAAGGGCGCCGCGCTCATCAACCCCGCCAGCGCGGCCGCCTTCTCAGCCTCGTCACCCATCGTCGTGATGTACACGCGGGCATGATCCAGCTCCGGCGAGGTCTGCACCGCGGTGACCGTCGCCATGCCCACCCGCGGATCGCGAACCTCGTCGCGGATCAGGTACGAGATCTCCTGACGGAGTTGCTCATTTATGCGATCGGTACGACGAAACACGCTTACCGTCCATCCCAGTGTGTGAACTGCTCTGCGGCGGCGGGAGGCGAATCTCGTCGAAGACGGCGCGTCCGAAGGCGTTGCACCTGACGATGGCGCCCGCCTGGCCCGCGCTCGATTCTCAAGCGGTCGCCCCTCGGCATCCGCCCAGCCGCGCTCAGTAGTAGGTCGTATACGAGTCGACGATCCTGATCCGCGACTCGTCTCCCAGAAACCGATCGACCGCGCTCAACACGGAGTTCGCGTGAGCGCGGTCGCCGGACACCACACAGGCCGCGAGCTGGGCTCGCTGATGAAAGTCGTTGTACGCGGTCTCCGCGACGGAGACGTTGTACTGATTGTGCAACCGGTCCTTCAGGCTTTTCAGGACGCCGCGCTTCTCCTTCAGCGATGCGCAGCCGAGGAGATGGAACTCCCAGACAGCGACCCCGACGACCACCGGGCGCCTCCTACTCTGCTACGCCACTGAGAGTCCTCGCGACCTCCTCGACCCGGTAGCACTCGATGATGTCGCCGACCTTCACGTCGTTGAAGTTGGCGATGTTCAGCCCGCAATCGAAGCCGGCGCGGACCTCGCGGACGTCGTCCTTGAAGCGCTTGAGGCTGCCGAGCTCACCCTCGTACACCTGCACGCCATCGCGGATGACTCGGACGCGACCGCGCCGCTGGATCTCGCCGTCCGTCACCATGCAGCCGGCCACCGTGCCCACCCGCGGCACCTTGAAGATCTGCCGTACCTCGGCCGTCCCGAGCAGGACTTCGCGCTCCTCCGGGGTCAGCAGGCCCTCCATGGCCGCGCGGATCTCCGCAACCGCCTCGTAGATGATGTTGTAGAGGCGAATGTCGATCTCCTCTCGTTCGGCCACGGCACGAGCATCCGGCGTTGGCCGGACGTGGAAGCCGATGACGATCGCGCCCGCAGTGGACGCCAGCAGGACATCCGACTCGTTGATCGCGCCGACACCGCGGTGGATGACCTCGACCCGCACCTCCGGTGTCGAGAGCTGTTCCAGGGCGTCGGACAGCGCCTGCACGGACCCGTCCACGTCGCCCTTGATGACGAGATTGAGCTGAGCCTCTTCGCCCTTCTCGAGCATCTTCGAGATGTCGGTGAGCCGGACGCCCCGACTCTTGATCCGCATCCGCTTTTCGCGCTCCAGGCGCTGCCGCGTCTGGGCGATCTCCGATGCCCGTTCGGCATCCATGACGATCAACTGATCGCCGGCCTGCGGAACGCCGCTGAAGCCGAGGATCTGGACCGGGACCGCGGGACCTGCTTCGCTGACCGTCTTGCCGCGCTCGTCGAGCATCGCCCGTACCCGGCCATCGTAACGGCCGCAGACGAACGAATCCCCCACGCGCAGCGTCCCGTTCGTTACCAGCACTGTAGCAACGGGTCCCTTTCCGACGTCCAGCTGCGACTCGATGACCACCCCGGTGGCGTCCCGGTTCGGGTTCGCCTTCAGCTCGAGCAACTCGGCCTGAAGCAGCACCTTCTCCAGCAGGTCGTCGATGCCGATGCCCTTCTTGGCCGACACCTCCGCGGAGAGAACGTCCCCGCCGAACTCCTCCAGGACCACACCGTGCTGTAGCAGGTCCTGCTTCACCCGCATCGGGTCGGCGTCTGGAAGGTCGACCTTGTTGACCGCAACGACCAGCGGGACGCCCGCGTTCCGGGCGTGGCTGATCGCCTCGATCGTCTGCGGCATCACGGAATCGTCCGCGGCGACGACCAGGATGACCAGGTCGGTGACCTCCGCCCCGCGTGCCCGCATCGCGGTGAACGCGGCGTGGCCGGGCGTATCGAGGAAGGTGATCGAACGGCCGTCCTCGAGGTCGACGTTGTACGCGCCGATGTGCTGCGTGATGCCGCCCGCCTCGCCCGCGATCACGTTCGTCTTGCGGATGTAGTCCAGC
>CAZJEH010000203.1:0-6216 GCA_964544905.1 uncultured Gemmatimonas sp. | reverse complement strand
TGGGAGAAGAAGAGCCGGGTGTAGCCGTTGCGCCGATCGTCGGACATGAAGCCGGCGAGCAGGATGATCATCGTCAGGCCGGCGAGGTAGGCCAGGGTCGCCGACACTCCAAGCGGGCCGAGGGCGACCGCGTCGAGCGTGAAGTCCTCGTGCTGGTGGAAGCCGATCTCGAGGAAGTAGAGGACGACCGACAGAGCGGCAACCGGGACCAGTCGCCAGCGGAGGTCACGCAGCATCACGGCGATCACGGGCGTGCCTCCTCCAGGCTGGCAACGCGTTGGAGAAACGCTTCCTCCAGGCTCGGCCTCCCGTTGCCGTACTCGAGCTCCCCGCGGACCTGTCCATTGTGGAGGAGGACGGCACGCGTGGTGAGGCGTTCCACCTCGGGGAGATTATGGGACGCGAGCACGAGCACGCGCTGCTGATCCGCGCCGCGCCATTCGGCGAGTATATCGCGCAGCTCCGCGATCCAGACCGGGTCGAGGCCATCGGTCGGCTCGTCGAGGACCATGATCCGGCGCGGTCCGAGGATCGCCTGGGCGATCGCCAGGCGCTGGAGGTTGCCCTTCGACAGGGTCGCTACCCGCCGATGCGCCAGGCTCCCCAGCCCGAGGCGGCGCATGGCCGCATCGACCTCGTCCCAGGCCCGGGCGCCGATCCCCGCGAACATGGCGTAGGCGCGCATGGCGTCGCGGACGGTCCAGCGCCGCGGTATAGTGACGCGCTCCGGCACGTAGGCCACGCCGCTGCGCTCGACGTATCGACGGGGCTCGAGGCCGTCGATGGTCGCGGAACCGCCGCTCGGGCGGGCGTACCCGAGCAGGATCCGCATCAGCGTGCTCTTCCCCGCGCCGTTGAGGCCCACTACGCCGAGCGCCGTCCCCGCGGGGATGTGCAGCGTGACGCCGGCGAGCGCGTGTACGGGGGGGCCACGGTCGAAAGCTCCGGGACGGTAGACCTTCGTGACCTGGTTGAGATCGATCATGAGCGCCCAAAGTACGGGCGGGGACCGGTCGAGGACAGTCGAGGTCGGCGCTTCCGCACGGGAAGTGCGTGCCTCCCCGAGTGCGGCGCGGTGCTCGCCACTCCCCTCTGGTCAGGAAAGCCAATGGACACACCCCTGCTCGCCCACAGCCTGGTCACCTCCACCGACGATGTGGACCGGTGGCTTTACGTCCTGCACGGGATCTACGGGAGCGGACGGAACTGGGCGACGCTTGCCCGCCACTTCACCGAGGACAGGCCGCGCTGGGGGGTAGTGCTCGTCGATCTCAGGCTCCACGGCGGCTCGGCCGGATTTCCGCCGCCGCACACGGTCCGTGCGTGCGCCGACGACCTGGCTCGCCTCGAGGAAGCCACGGGCCGCCCGGCCACGGTCGTTCTGGGCCATTCCTTCGGCGGCAAAGTAACGCTGGTCCGCGCCTCTGACAGACCGGAAGCGTTGCGGCAGGTGTGGGCGATCGACTCTCCGCTGGACACCCGTGAACCCCGCGGAAGTGCCTGGGAGGTGCTGCAGACAGTGCGTCAGCTACCGGAGCAGTTCGGGTCTCGCGACGAACTCGTCAACGCCATGGAGCGGAAGGGTTTCTCTCGTGGCCTCGGGCAGTGGCTGGCGATGAACCTCCAGCGGACGGACTCGGGCCTGACCTGGCGTATCGACTGGGATGGGGTGGAGGAGATGCTGCGGGACTATCACGCGACCGAGGTCTGGCCGATCGTCGAAAGTCCGCCGGGGCAGGCCGAGATCCACGTGGTTCGGGCGACCCGATCCAACGCCGTCGATATCGATACGGTGGCTCGGCTCCAGCGTGCGGCGGAGCGAACGGGCAGGGTGTTCCTGCACGAGGTGGAAGGGAGCCACTGGATCAACGTCGACAATCCGGAGGGAGTGAGAGCGCTCCTGGAGGAGCGGATCACAGGGTAGGGCCGCCCTGGTTCCGTTCTCCCTTCGATAGCAGGGGCGCGACTGCCGCCCGGCCGCAGCGCCCCTGGCTTAGCGGACGGGGGGATACGAGGTCAGTTCAGATCCCAGCGGAGAGTGGTGATCTGCTGCTGGATGGACGCCGGCCCCGTACCGCCCGCCGCCTCCCTTGCGGCGATCGAACGCCGGGGGTCGAACAACTGATCGATGTCCGTGCCCTCGAGTTCCGGGGCGATTTCCAGGAAACGGGCGCGAGGCAGTTCCGACAGCGGAACGCCCGCTTCCTCTGCCGCCCGGACGAGGGCCCCGACGCGTTCGTGCGCCTCCCGAAACGGTACGCCCAGCCGCACCAGCGCATCGGCGACATCGGTCGCCATCATCGAGGCATCGATGG
Organism: uncultured Gemmatimonas sp.; assembly: GCA_964544905.1. GTDB lineage: Bacteria > Gemmatimonadota > Gemmatimonadetes > Longimicrobiales > Longimicrobiaceae > WHSP01. Next base: position 3,901 of record CAZJEH010000203.1, on the reverse strand, counting down.
CCGCGGCGCACCTCTCGGCATTCACTACCATCGTCTCGATGGTGCCGGCGACGGCCGGGAGCAACGCCTCCAGGGTGTCCACGGCGTCGAAGAGCGACTCCTTGTCCTCTTGGAGATCCTTGTTGTAGCCGGTAGGTAGGCCTTTCAGGAGGACCAGGATCGAGTTCAGGCTTCCGATCAGCCTGCCCGCCTTGCCGCGCGCGAGCTCCATTGAATCGGGATTGCGCTTCTGCGGCATGAGCGAGCTGCCGGTGGAGTAGGCGTCGGACAGGCGAACGAAGCCGAACTCCGCCGAGCTGAACAGGATCAGGTCCTCGCCGAGGCGCGAGAGATGGACCCCGGTGGTCGCGAACACGAAGAGCAGCTCCGCGATCCAATCCCTATCGGCGACCGCGTCGATACTGTTGGGGGATATGTCGCTGAAGCCGAGGTTGTCGCGGAGCTTCTCGCGGTTGATCGGGAATGGGCAGCCGGCGATGGCGCCGGACCCAAGAGGAAGCACCGACACGCGGCGGAGCGCGTCGCGCAGGCGGGCGCGGTCGCGCGAGAGGGCCCACGCGTGAGCGAGGAGCCATTGGGCCGCCGAGATGGGCTGCGCCCGCTGAAGATGGGTGTAGGAGGGCATCGCCGTCTCGGCGTTCCGCTCCGCCTGGTCGACCAGTCGCCCGATGACCGCGCCGATCATCGCGTCGATTCGCTGCACGGCGGCCATCGCCCAGAGTCGGCTGTCGGTGGCTACCTGGTCGTTCCGCGAACGGCCGGTGTGCAGCTTTCCGGCGACTGCCCCCACTTCCTGCCGCAATAGCCGCTCTACCAGCGAATGGATGTCCTCGTCGGGGGCGTTCTCCCATTCGGTGGCGGACCAGCCGCTCAGGACCGCACCAACCCGGACGAGGCCCTCACGCAGGGTTGCGGCTTCGTCCTTGTCGATCACGCCCGCCTCCGCCAGCGCGGCCGCCCACGCCCGACTCCCCGCGATGTCCTCCCGCCACATCCGCCGGTCGATCGGCAGCGACCGGTTGAGCAGATCCATCTCGGGGGACGGTTGCCCCTCGAACCGGCCACCCCAGAGCCGCTGCACCGGCGCGGCACTCGTCCGTTCGTCAGCCATTCCGGATCGGTTGAGAATGCTCGGAGGATGGACGGCCCCCTGCCGCGAACGCCGCGACGGAGGGCCGTTTCATCACCTCAGTCTGCCGCCACTTCGACGAGCCCGTGCGTGCTCCGGTCGTCTTCGCGCCTGCCCTTCTTCAACGCGGCGACGCGGATGGGTAGCCCGTAAAGCCGGATGAAGCCCGCGGCGTCCGCCTGGTCGTAGACGTCGTCCTCGCCGAAAGTCACGAACTGGTCGTCGTACAATGAGTACGGCGACTCGCGGCCAGCGACGGTGAACGACCCCTTGTAGAGCCGCAGCCGGACCGTGCCGGTCACCGGCTCCTGCGTCTTGTCGATGAGGGCGTCCATCGCCTCCCGCTCGGCCGTCCACCAACGCCCCTCGTAGACGAGGTCCGCGTATCGGGGGGCGATCAGGTCCTTCAGCGCCAGGGTCCGGCGGTCGAGCACGAGCTGCTCCAGCTCGGAGTGCGCGGCGTGCAGGAGGGTCCCGCCAGGAGTCTCGTAGACACCGCGCGACTTCATCCCCACCAGGCGGTCCTCGACCAGGTCGACCCGGCCGACGCCGTGGATACCGGCGATCTCGTTGAGCCGCGTCAGTAGCTCGACGGCTCCCAACCGCTCTCCATCGACCGACACCGGGTAACCGCTCTCGAAGCCGATGGTCACGTACTCCGGCCTGTCGGGCGCATCCATCGGCGACCGCGTGAGCAGGAAGAGGTCCTCGCCAGGCTCCCAGTTCGGATCCTCGAGGGGACCGCCCTCGTGGGAGATGTGCCAGATGTTCCGGTCGCGCGAGTAGATCTTCTCCTTCGTCGCGGCGATCGGCACGTCGTGCGCGCGCGCGTAGTCTATCGCGTCCTCGCGGGAGCGGATGTTCCACTCACGCCACGGGGCGATGACGCGCATCTCCGGAGCGAGCGCGGCGTATGTCAACTCGAAGCGGACCTGATCGTTGCCCTTGCCGGTGCAGCCGTGGGAAAGGGCCGTCGCACCGATGGCGCGAGCGACGTCAACCTGCCGGCGCGCGATGATCGGCCGGGCCATCGACGTGCCGAGCAGATACTTGCGGCCGTACACCGCCCCCGCTCGCAGCGTGGGCCAGACGAACTCCGTGAGGAACGCCTCCCGAAGATCCTCGACGTAGCAGGCGCGCGCGCCGGACGCGATCGCCTTCGCCTCCAGGCCGTCCAGCTCTTCCGACTGCCCGACGTCGGCGGCGACGCAGACGACCTCGACCCCGTAGTTCTCCTTCAACCACGGCACGATGATCGATGTGTCCAGGCCGCCCGAATAGGCGAGGACGACGGTTCCAGATGGGATCGGGTCGCTCATTTCGAAAGAATCAACGTGTTCGATGACGCAGAGGCGGCGACGAAGCCGCCTCGACAATCCTGGGAATCACACCCCCACGTCCCGGGCGACGGCGATCTCGTCGCAGGCGTGCAGCTTGGGGCAACTGCGACAGTCCGCCCACACCTTGGCGGGGAACTCGGACTTGTCGACGACCGAGAAGGCGAGCCGCCCGAAGAACTCGGGCGACAGGGTCAACGCGAAGACCCGGCGGATGTCCAGCGAGCGGGCTTCCTCCACCAGCCGCTCGACGAGGAGGCGGCCGATCCCCCTGCCCTGGTATCGCTCTTCGACCGCGAGGGAGCAGATCTCGGCGAGGTCCTCGCTGTACACCCGGAGGGCGCCGCAGCCGATCGCGCGGTCGTGCTCGTCCACCGCCACGACGAACTCGCGGAAGGCCCGGACGAGCTGATCGAACGTCTTCGGCAACATCACGTTGCGCTCGGCGTACGTCTGGATGAGCGGTTCCACCAGACGCATGTCCGCGATTCGCGCGGGGCGAACGGTCACCGCCGCAGGTGCGATCGTCGCCAGGCCCGCGTCGGCCGCCGTGGGTGTCCAGGCGGGCACGTGCTGCGCCCCCGGCGCCGAGGCCGGCCCATGTGTGAGCTGGACGAGCACCTCAGAGCACGCCCTCGAGGATCGTGACCCCGCGAACGAGGTCCTCCTCGGAGATGTTGAGCGGCGGAACGACGCGAACCACGTTCGCGCCAGCGCTGCAGACCAGGAGTCCCGCGTCGAGGGCGGCGGCGACCGCGTCCCCCACGGGCTTCGAGAGCTCCACTCCCCAGATCAGCCCGGTCCCCCGGACCGCCACGATGTCGGACTTCCGCATGGCGAGCGCGCCGAGCCGTTGCGCAAGCAGGTCACCCTTCTGGCGCACCGCGGCGAGGAAGTCCGGATCGCCGATCGTCGTGCAGACCGCCAGCGCGGCCTCCGCCACCAGCGGGCCGCCGCCAAAGGTGGTCGCGTGGTCGCCCGGTTGGATCGCCTCGGCTACTCGCTCGGTCACCAGGACCGCGCCCATGGGCAGCCCGCCGGCGAGCGGCTTCGCGAGGGTCATGATGTCTGGAGTCACCCCGGTCGCCTCGTACGCCCAGAGCGTCCCGGTGCGGCCGAGCCCCACCTGCACTTCGTCGAAGATGAGGAGCGCGCCGGCGCGGTCGCACGCCTCCCGTAGCGCCACGAGAAAGTCCGCGGGGACCGGCAACACACCACCCTCCGCCTGGATGGGCTCGATGATCGCCGCGGCGGTCCTCTCCGCGCTGATGAGCTGCTCCAGGTCTTCGATCGATCCGACCGTGCCGAATCGGACACCCGGCATCAATGGCTGGAAAGGCTCCTGGTACCCGGGACGGTCAGTGGCGGCCAGCGCCCCGAACGTGCGTCCGTGGAAGCTGCCCCGGAACGCGACGATCTCGTGCTTCTCCGCGCC
>CAZJEH010000202.1:0-6218 GCA_964544905.1 uncultured Gemmatimonas sp. | reverse complement strand
TGATGAGTGGCTCCGACGACAGGGTGGCCTGGAAGGTCGGCGGCGGGACGAGCAACAGGATCTCCCGCTCGACCTCTCGTAGCAGGCTGTGCGCGAACGATTCGGGGTGATTTTGAGACGTTCTACGTGTCACGCTGAGAAGCGTTGCCGCAGCACATCGAACAAAGCGGCCGTGGCCGCGAGCTCGGCTCGCTCGACCGCAGATCGAACGCTCTTGGGGCGCCGCGTGTCGACCAGTATTTCTGTCGTCCCGTCTGGACGGGCGATGACCACCTTCGACCAGACGCACGACTTCCCCCGGTAGTACGCCTCGATTCGCCTGATGTCTCCAGCCCTGACGAAGCACCCGGCATCTGGCTGGTCGATCCAGACCATGGCGTTCTCGCCGGAGGTCAGAGACGCTCCACGGTCCTCCAGTGCCCTAAGCACGTCGGATATGCGCATCATCCCCGTTGGATCGTGGATGTGATCAGGACCGGGTAGGCCATGCACATGCTACTTATAGTCTGTAGACCTATAGTCTGCAAGCCGGCAATATGTGCGCGTGACCAGAGAAACTCCGTCTCGCGCGACGGTCGGCCGCGTCGTACGCATGTTGCGCATACGCCGCAAGCTCTCACAGGAGGAGCTCGGGGCGCGTGCGGGCCTGCATCGCACCTACGTCGGTCAGGTTGAGCGCGGAGAGCGGAACCCGTCCTTCGAGTCGCTCGATCGACTCCTCGCCGCATGTGACGCGACATGGACGGAGTTCGGCGCCGCCCTCGACGCGGCGGCCCGCGATCATACCGTGTGAATCACAGGCCTACTCCACCAACTGGTCCCCCACCCACGCACAATGAGGCGCAGATGCCGTATGTGAGCCGAGAGCTGCTTCGCCTGAGTCTGGACGCTCTGAAACGGTCGTACAGTCCTCTCGCGGTGATCTCACTCCCCTGCATGCTGCACCACGGTATTCCGACCTGCCGCACACCGGCCGAAGCGCAGGAGCGGGGGATCGAGTTTGGCTCCACCGATGAACGCGAGTGGCTCGACCAGTTCTTCAGGGTTCCCGGCGGACCACCCGACAAGCCGTACTTCATGCCGGCGACGGGGGAATGGGTCCAGGAGCGCTACCCGGATCGGTCCCTCCAGCGGCGGAGGAAGGACTTCGAGGATTCGGTCTTCTATCATCCCACGCGAGAACTCTGGGCTCTCAGAGAGGATGCCGCGCAGATCGCCGCGAGAAGGTGCATTCCTGCCGGCCAACCGCCGATTCCGCTCGTGGCCCTGATGGCGTGGATGTGGCGCGAGCGCGAGATCGAATCGCTGGAGGCGGGGTTGGACGCGTTCATGCGCGAGATCAACCTGAATCGCGAGAACTTCGTTGGTACCCTCTACAGCGCAGAGATCCCGGCCGCATTTCAAGATGCTGGCCTCGCGCCAGACCCTCTGACGGCCGAGGACATCGCCGATCTCACCGGCGCGGTTCCGCCACCGCCGGTTGCTCCTGCTCTCGAGGACATGGTCAACAGGCTTGAGGAGGCTCTGGCGCGGAACCACTTCCGCGCTCCGCCTGGGCTGGTAGAGCGGGTGCTCGGGGGATGGCTTGTCCAGGACATCGTCGTACTCGTCGGCCCCACGGGTAGCGGGAAGACGTCGCTCGCCAGGCTTCTCGCGGAAGGGCTCGGGCAGCTACTCGGTGAGGATCGGTTCTTCACCAGCTTCCTGGAGGTCACGCCCAACTACGACCTGGCGCAGTTCCTCGGCTACGAGAACCTCGCCGGTGAGTACACGAAGGGCGACTTCGCCGAGGAGGTCCTCTTCGTCGGCCAACCGACGGACCCTCGACTCGTCGTACTGGACGAGTGGAACCTTGCTCAGATCGACTCCTACTTCGCTCCGATCCTCTCTGCGGTGGAGTCGCGGATGCCGCTCCACCTGCCAGGGCGAGTCGATCTTCAGGGGATGGAGGAGCCGGATCGCGCTGAGCTGACCCGTGCGCAGCCTGATGTGACGGAGGGACGCTGGCGCCTGCCGGAGGACACGTTCTTCATCGCGACGTGCAACAGTTGGCAGGAGGAGCCTGAAACGCGACTCCCGATCAGTGGGCCTGTGAAGAGGCGGTGCCGGATCATACCCATGCCGAACGTCCTTGAAGGGGCCGTGCGGCAAGACGGTCGTGAAGGCCTGGTCGCTTTCTGTGATCTCTTTTTGGAGCAGGAGCGGATGGCCGTTCAACAGCGCCGGCAGGCAGGCCGCGGGAGCATCCTCGACCGTCACCGCGCCGCGAGGCTCGAGCAGATCCAGACGACTGCTGATCTGCCGGAGAACGTCCGCGATGCTCTGCTTCGGATCGCCCAGATCCTGCTCGGAAACGCTCACACCAAGAGCAGCTTCACCCCAGGGATCCTGAAGGATCTGCTGATGTCGTGCGCCTACGCGAGGTCCGGTAGCGAGTACATGGCCTTAGGGCAGGAGATCGCCGACAAGGTTCTGCACCAACTTCAGGGTGATCCGCAGATCCTACGGGTGCTCTCCGATCAGACGCGCGACTTCCCGAACGCCGACGAGATCTCGGATCTGATCCGGCGAATGGGCGGGCTCGGCACGGATCGGCGCATCCGACCCCTCGTTTAGCCCTCCAGTGGCTCGAGGAGTGCCTCGAGCCGGGGCCGAACCTCGGTCGCGATCCACTCGGCGACTCCGTTGAACGGTGTGACCGACACTTCGAGGATGGTGTTCCCCTCGCCCGAGATCTCATCGATCAGGCGATCGGGTCCTGGGTAGAACACCGCGAAGTTGCGGACTCCGAAGTGCTGCATGTAGACCTGGCAATCGTTCAGGCTCGAACTCGGGAGCCGGCCACGGTCCGGGGTCGATCTGTACTTCGCATCGCCGAGCAGGCCGCGTCGCTCACGTCTGTCGATGATGCAGTAGTCCGGCGTGAGCCGGGCAGGTCTGGACGACCGGTCTCGCCAGCTCGTGTACTCAGGCGCCGGTGGGGCTGTGTCGTAGTAGATGTCCCATCGGTCCGACCGGAAGCACGGTTCCGTGAGATTCCGACGAAGGTAGGGAACGGCTCTCTCGGCTCCGAACGCGTTCGCCAGGAGCACCGCGACGAAGGCTTGGTAGATCTCATCGGAGTGGCCGACGTAGGCGAATCGGTCGGAGACATCGAGACCGGGTTCCCAGCCGAGCTCGTTCGTGAGTTCGTCGTGCAGGCGGTAGGTGAGCACGTACCGGGGGTCCGTGTGCTCAATGACGGATTCGGCCTCGGGGACCCGGTCTGCAACTCGAATGAGGTTACTGAACGGGAACTGGGCGAGGAGCACGTTCAGTTGGCCCCGAAGGGCCTCAACCCACTGCCTGTACCTTTTCGGCAAATCGGCGGACTTGGCCACATCGTAAGCGAGGGCCGCTGAGGCCAACAGGAGCCTCGTCGCCCTCCGATTCGCGACGGTGTCGTGCGTGACCTCGCGGGAGCCTGAGACGACCTTCCGCGGCATGAACCGGCGCCCGTCGACCATGACGATTCCGCGCTCGTGCTCTTCGAGGAGCGCAGTTGGGTCGGCTCGGAGCTTCGACAGGGTCTCTGCCAGCCTTGCTCGTCCGCCACGGGGTCGCTGGAGTCGCGGTCGCACCGTGTACTCGCCGGCAGGCCGCTCGGCGATCTCTAAGCACGCGTTGAGGATCTCCCTGCCGGCCGTTCGGAGCCAGGCGTAATCCACGCGCGGATCCCGGATCACTGCGCCGGTCGAGAAGATGAACTGGTGTCCCCAGGAGAGGCCCTCATGGCCGATCGTGCGGAGGATGGTCAGGATGCCATCGAGTTCGAGCTTCGCATCCGCGGTACCGAAGCAGAACGTTTCGCCATCCACCTGGAAGCGGTGGAACCCGGCTGAGCGGAACCGGTCAAGCAGGGTGTGGCCACGCCTCCCGTCGGCTGCTCGGATGACGGGAAACGGCTCGTCGTTGACCAGGATCTCGCCCGGTACGGCGTCGCCTTCGATCTCGATCACCAGGTGCTGCGCCGGTACGATCGGCGGTTCGCCCTGCGCCAGCGGAGGGATCGGGATGCGTCGGCCCCCGGCGAGGATCGTTACGGCAGTCGGCATGGGAACCGACCCTTGAGGGACATTGGACGGGTGTCGGGGGCCACGGGGTCAGTCTCCATGGACCAGCGGGAGGTTGAACTCTGCCTCGATCCGCTCGCGGATGAAGTTGCAGTATTCAGGCTTCAGGTCGATACCGATGGCCGACATTCCGAGACTTAGCGCTGCAAGCATGGTGGTGCCTGAACCTACGAAGGGATCAAGCACCGTCCCACCGGTCGGGCACCCTGCGCGGATGCAGCGATCGGCGAGTTCGAGGGGGTACGGCGCAAAGTGCGACCCCGGGTTGTACGGTCGTGCGGCGATCTTCCAGATGTCTTCATCCCCGTTCAGCGCGTCGCGATTGAACCAGTAGCGAGGCTGCTTTGAGAAGAGGAAGATCGGTTCGTGCGTCCGCCACGGCCGGTCGTGCGCGGTAGGCTCTGGCATGGGCGCGGGGCGCTGCCAGATGATAGAGCTACGCAGGACCCACCCGTCTTTCTGGAGCGCAAGGGCGACTCTCCACGGGATGCCCAGGAGCGACTTCCGGGGGAGATTCAAGCCGGGCCCATCCACCGCGCGCAATTTCCGCCGGGAGAGCTGTCGTGCCCGGTGCTTCGAGTCGCTTCCATGCGGCTGACCCTTCGCCGAGTAGTACGTGTCGCCGATGTTCAGGAACAGTACACCGTCGTCGCGGAGTGTGCGCTTCGCCTCCCGGAAGGTCATCCGTAAGGCCTTCACGTAGCCCTCGATGGAGTCCTCATGGCCGATCTGGCCATCTACCTCGTAATCACGCTGCCAGTAGTACGGAGGACTCGTGACGATGCAGTTGACGGACGCCTTGCCGAGCACCCGCAGTCCGGCGATTACGTCAGCCTGGATCACCTTCCAGTTTAGCCCGCGATCAGTTCGACCCTCGTAGATTGTCGGTTCGGCAGGATTCGGAGCGTTGGCGGAGGTCGACGATCGTTCGGTCGATGTACCCGTCCGGTCGGAGGAAGACCCGTTCGCACTCCGTGACTGATCCAAGTACAGCTGAAGCTGCTCGCGGGTGATGCGAATCTGGGGCTGGCTCCCGACTCGGTACACTTCCAGTTCCCCTGCGCGGATGGATCGTCGGATCGTAGACTCGGACACGCGGAGTTCCTTTGCGACCTCGGCCACGGTCAAGTATTCTTCAGCCACGCGGTGCCCCTCCCACATCGGTGAGCAACGTTCGTCAGGATTCGTCAGCGGTGCGCAATACTGTGCATTCCGTGCCGACGGCGCAACTCGCCGAGAAAGGACCGCGCCAACACTTGAGTGTGGATCCATGGCCGGGGCGAAACCATGGCCCGATCGGTCAGGGCAACAACGTCGACTGAGAGGGATGAGATCGGAAGACGGGCCCTATCAGGGTCCAGGTTCAACAAGTCGGTATGGCATCGTAGATTCGGTGCTCGGCGCTCCGGCACGCCCTCACGTACTCGCCTCAGGTACGAAGCAGTCGCGGGCCCGATGGTATCTCCAGCCCGCATTGGCGAGGCCCTGCAGCTCCTCACGCCACCGCTGACGAACCTCGTCGCTCAGTTGGGGATGGCGGCTCAAGAACTCGGCAATCAGCCCGGTTGTGATCTCCTCAGTGGCCGGGACGATCCAGGCGACCTCGCGACCCTCATCATCGAGCACGGCGATTCGCTCTCCCTGCACCGCGCGCTCCGCCCAACGGCGGCCGCGGCCGAGCTGGTCCATCCTAACGGTCGGCCCGGTCATCTGTCCACCTGGCGGAGCTTAGCGGGAACGGGGTCGATCAGTGGCCCTCGACGTCGTCGCGGAGAGGGATTGCGCGGTTAGGCGCCCGGGCGTTTCTAACCATGGCGATTCCGGTTCGGCGTTCCTCCGGCAACATACGGCCCTGAGACCCGCAATGCCATCCCTCCGACAGCATCCTCTCCACCTTTCCAGAATCCGGACTTTGCGAGTCCCTCCTCGCGTACGAGGACGATTGGTTCTGCAACGGTTTTTCGGACCTGCAACGATTTGCAACGATTGTGGGGGGTGTTGTGTGGGCGTAACATGTTGGTGTAAAGCGCGTTGCAGTCCTTGTGCGCGACCCCCGTCGTGGCTGGCGCTTTCCTATGTCGGAGTGCGGCTGATCCAGGTGCCAGC
>CAZJEH010000201.1:0-6220 GCA_964544905.1 uncultured Gemmatimonas sp. | reverse complement strand
GGAACTCCGCGCTCTATTGTAGCATTGAAATAGAAATGTCCGCCCCTGTCGAAGTAGAAATGTCCTCCTTCGGGATGGGTTCGGGTAACGTGGGCCCGGACCTATGCGCGGAGAGAGGATGTACTGACATCGAGCTTGCGAGACCGGGATCCATATCGGCGTTGAGGCAGGCCGCCCAGGGGAGGCTTGCCACCACCGTTGCCTGGCTCCCGACTGTCTTGCCCCGCCCAGGAGCGCCGTCTATCGTTGCCGCTCAGACCCGACCCCTACCGTTCGGGTCCACGTTCGTCCTTCCCGCGTGCGCGAGGTGCCATTGGGTATCCGGGGATGGCTCGGTGGGCGTGGTCTTCTATCTCAGCGCGAGCAGGAGCTCCGCGCCCGAGAACTCGAGCTGCTGGGCCGCCTGGACGCCGCCCTGGGCGCACTTGGCCCCGACGTCGTGCATGACGACCTGCGCCATCTCCGTCAGGCGAAGGAACAGCTCGACGAACTGTTCCTTCTGGTCGTCGCCGGCGAGTTCAACTCGGGCAAGTCCAGCTTCATCAATGCCCTGCTCGGAGAGAAGGTCCTGCCGGAGGGGGTCACCCCGACCACGGACCGCATCAACCTGCTGCGCTGGGGGCCGGAAAGCGGCGAACGACAGCTGGAAGCCTACCTTCTCGAGCGCACGCATCCCGCTCAGCTCCTCCGCGAGCTGACCGTCGTCGACACGCCGGGGACGAACGCGGTCATCCGGCGCCACGAGGAGCTGACCCGCGACTTCGTCCCCCGCTCGGATCTGGTCCTCTTCGTCACGTCCGCCGACCGCCCGTTCACCGAAAGCGAGCGCCAGTTCCTCGAGCACATCCGTGCCTGGGGAAAGAAGGTGGTTCTGGTCATCAACAAGATCGATATCCTCGCGGGCGAGGAAGAGATCGCCCAGGTGCGGGAATTCGTCGCGGAGAACGCGGCTGCGTTGCTCGGTCGTCGGCCCGAGATCTTCCCCGTCTCCGCCCGCGCAGCGATGGAAGCGCGAGACTCGGGCAACGACGCAGAGACCGCGTGGCGGATCAGCGGCTTCGCCGCCGTCGATGACTTTCTCGTGAACACACTGACCCAGGAGGAACGGGTCCGACTCAAGCTCCTCAACCCGCTGAACGTCGGCCTGCGTCTGGCCGGGACCTACAAGGAGCTTGCGTTCGCGCGCCTCCGCATGTTGGCCGACGACGTCGCCGCCCTCGAGAACATCGACCGACAGATCGCGGCCTTCCACGACGAGATGATCCGGGACCTGGGGCCCCGGCTGGCCGCTCTCGACAACCTCGTCGGAGAGACCGAGAGGCGCGGGAACGCGTTCTTCGAGGAGACCATCCGCATCGGCAGGATTCGCTCGCTGATGGACAGCGACGGAGTGCGGCGTGAGTTCGAGCGGCAGGTCATTGGGGACATGCCCGAACGGGTCGAGCAGGAGGCGGGTCGGATCGTCGACTGGATGGTGGAGCGCAACCTCCGACTCTGGCAGGATGTGCAGAACTACATCGACCGGAGGCGGCTGGAGCACCACGAGGCCGGGCTGATCGGCGACGTGAAGGGCTTCCAGTACAATCGCCAGGGGCTGCTCGACTCGATTGAAAGGCTGGCCCGCCGGGTCGTGGACGGCTACAACCGGGAGGAGGAAGCGCGAAAGATCGCCAACGAGGTTCAGGGCACCTTCGCGGCGACCGCGCTCGCGGAGGTCGGCGCGGTCGGACTGGGAACGGTGGTGGTCGCCATGCTGACCGGTGCTGCCGCCGACGTGACGGGCGTGCTGCTGGCCGCGGTGCTCGGTGTCGGTGGGTTCTACCTCATCCCACGCAAGCGCCGACAGGCGAAGCGCGAGTTCGCCGCCCGGATCGATCACCTCCGCTCACAGCTTCACGAGGCACTCGAGAAGCAGACGCACCATGAGATCCGCGAGTCGGCCGATCGGATCAACGATACGATCGCGCCGTACCGCCGCTTCGTCGAAACGCAGCGGGCCGCGCTGAGCGAGTCGCACGCATCGTTCGTGGCGGTCGAGGACTCGCTCCTGCGACTGAAATCCGAGATCGAGAGTGCCTGACCGCCTGGGGAGGGAAGTTTGGGCTCGGGAGCGCCCGATTCGTCGAGAGACGACGGGCGCCCGTGGCTCCCGTCAGGTAAGGAAGGTTTCGAGGAAACGCGCCCGCGACTGATGGCGCAGCCGGGAGAGCGCTCGCTCCTTGATCTGGCGGACCCTCTCCCGGGTGATGCCGAACCGCTCGCCGATCTGTTCCAGAGTCAACGGCTCCGTCTCCCCGAGGCCGAAGTACAGGCGAAGGACCTTCGCCTCCCGCTCACTCAAGGTTTCCAGCGCATCCTCGATCGACTGGGAAAGCGCCTGCGAGTAGAGCTCCTCGTCAGGGCCGGGGGAGAAATTGTCGCAGACGTAGTCGAGCAGTTGACCTTCCTCGCCGGGGACCAGCGGCGCATCGAGGGAGAGGTGCGTCTGCGCCATCGCCAGCGTGTGCTTGATCTCGTCTTCCGGCAACTCCAGCTCTTCGGCGATCTCCTCGAGGGTCGGTTCCCGCCCCAGCTCCTGCGTCAGCAATGAAGACCGCTTGCCGATGCGATGCAGGGTGCCGGCGCGACTCAACGGCACTCTGACGATCCGCGACTGCTCCGCCAGCGCCTGCAGAATCGCCTGCCGGATCCACCAGACGGCATACGAGATGAATTTGATTCCCTTCGTCTCGTCGAACTTCTGGGCCGCCCGCATGAGGCCGATGTTGCCTTCGTTGATCAGATCCGCGAGCGACACGCCCTGGTTCTGATATCGCTTTGCCACCGACACCACGAACCTGAGGTTCGACCGCACCAGCGCCTCGAGGGCGCTGTCGTCGCCGGCACGGATTCGCCGCGCGAGTTCGGCTTCACGCTCGCGATCGATGAGCGGATACGCGCTGATCTCACGAAGGTACTGGTCCAGCGACTCGGATTCGACCGTGATCTTACGGACTACGCTGCCGTTCATGGAGAGACCCGTGGAGCCATTCGGAAGGAACGAACTGAAGGGTGATGACGCCGATGGAAACCAGTCCGCCGACTAAGCCCGCGGGTCGGTGGGAAGACCCGTCGGATAGGAGAGAGAGCCGTCATTACGCGCACAGCACCGCACGCTGGTTGATTCTGGAGAGGCCCGCGACACGTGTCAAGAGGCGATCGTCATTTCGCCGCCGTCCAGTGATCGGGCGGCCGAAAATCCACCCACACGCCGAAACATCCGCCCCTGCACCTGCCGAACCAGGCGAGAGGAGAGCTAGCATCTAACGGATCGATTCACCGATCCGGTTCCAACGCACGTCCGTGAGCCAGGAGAACGGGTGCAGAGGGTCGCGGTTGAACGAGTAGTAGACGAACATCGGCCGGCCCCGGATAGCGCTCTCGTCGAGGAAGCCCCAGTAGCGCGAATCCTCCGAGTCGTCCCGGTTGTCGCCGAGGGCGAAGTATTTCCCTTCTGGGACGACTATGGGCCCCCAACTGTCACGTGTAGGGTCGTAGTTCCGCCAGTCGCGCTTCCCGCCGACGAGGTAGTCCTTCTGCCACATCATCCGGGCGTCGGCGGGCTCGGAATAGTAGTCCACGTAGCGCGCGTACGGCTCGAACTGCGGCTCGCCGTTCACGTAGAGGACCTTATCCCGCATCTCGAGGGTGTCACCCGGCACGCCGACGATGCGCTTGACGTAGTTCTTCGTCGGGTCGTGGGGAGGCAGGAAGACGACGACGTCCGACCGCTTGGGCCTCGTGAAGCCGGGCAACCGCTTGTGAATGACGGGGAGCTCGGCTCCGTAGACGACCTTGTTCACCAGCAGGAAGTCCCCTACGAGCAGGGTGTTCTCCATGGACCCCGTGGGAATCTTGAAGGCCTCCACAAAGAACGTGCGGATCAGGAGGAACAGCACGATTGCGGTGCTGACGGCCCGGACGCCCTCCCACATCCACCGCCCGGTCGAAATCGTTCCGCGGCTCGCCTCTCGAGAGGGGCCGGATCGGGCCTGTCCTTCGAATGGCGTTTCTTGCTGCAACGAAGCGTCTCCTACGGTCTGACCCGCCCAGGAATTCGTTGTTGGCGCGGGACGGAACGGCATGCAGCCGTGGGGGCTGCTATCGAAAAGCTGCTATCAAGAAGTAGACCGATGCGTCGACGGGCGAATTCTCCTGTTTCTACAGAACGGGGCATCCGGCGTTCCGATTCAGCCAATCGGCGCGGCGGGGCGCGGCAAACCAGCTCCTTTCCGTGACCGTTGGATCGAGCAAACCGTCGCTCGCGACGTCCCGATCAGCCCGGAGTCACGAATCACTCGGCAATCGGTCGTTTGCTGCGCCGACGCAACGGACCCGGCGCAACACCCATCAATACGGCCCCGCGGCGTAGTTGTCGATCTGCGCCCGCTGAAGCTTACCCGAGTAGTCAACGTAGCAGACCTTCGTCTCGGTGTAGAAGTCGAAGACTTCCCAGCCGCCCTCCCGGTGGCCGTTCCCGGTCTGCTTCACGCCTCCGAAGGGGAGATGGGCCTCCGCCCCGATGGTCGGTGCGTTGACGTAGGTGATACCGGTGTCCAGCTCGGTCATCGCGTGGAAGGCGGCATTGGTGTCTCGGGTGTAGATCGAACTCGACAGACCATAGCGGACCCGGTTGTTGATGGCGATGGCCTCGCTGAGACTACGGAACCGGATCACGGCGAGCACCGGCCCGAAGATCTCCTCCGTCGCTAGGCGAGACCCCGGATCGACATCCTGGAAGATGGTCGGCTCATAGAAGAATCCTTCCTCCAGGCCCGAGCGGGTAGACCGTGACCCTCCGATCACCAGGGTCGCCTCCTTCCGCCCGATCTCCACATAGGCCTCCACCTTCCGTAAAGCGGCCTCGTTGATGAGGGGGCCCACGTCGACGCCGGGAGCGAGCCCGTATCCGAGGCGCAGTTCGCGGGTTCGGGCCACCAGCCGGTCGACGAATTCGTCGTGGATCCTGTCATGGAGCAGCAGCCGCGACGTAGCCGTGCAGCGCTGTCCCGCCGTCCCGAACGCCCCCCAGAGTACGCCGTCGATTGCGAGATCGAGATCCGCGTCCGGCATCACGATCTGGGCGTTCTTGCCCCCCATCTCGAGGGAGAGTCGCTTGTGCTGCTCGGCGCATTCGCGGGCGATCAACCGCCCCGTCTCGGTCGAGCCGGTGAAGGAGACGACGGGTACGCCGGGGTGCGAGACCAGAGGGGCACCGACCTCTTCGCCGATCCCGTGTACGAGGTTGACGACGCCGGGCGGAACGCCGGCTTCCTCGAGGATCTCGACGAGCACAGTCGCGGTGTGGGGGACGTCCTCGGCCGGCTTCAGGATCACGCTGTTCCCGCAGAGAAGCGCGGGGAAAAGCTTCCACGTGGGGATGGCCAGTGGGAAGTTGAAGGGCGTGATGAGTGCCGCGGGACCGATGGGTCGGCGGTAGGTCATCGCCCACTTGTCCTCGAGCTCGGACGGCACAGTGCGACCGAACAGGCGTCGGCCTTCAGACGCGGCGTAGAAGGCGGTGTCGATTCCTTCCTGGACGTCGCCGCGGGTCTCGAGGAGGACCTTGCCCATCTCGCGCGTCTCGGCGCGGGCGATCTCCTCCTTCCGGGACTCGAGGATGTCGCCTACCCGTTTGAGGAGCGCTCCGCGGGTCGGAGCCGGAGTGCAGCGCCAGAGCTCGAAGCCGTCCCGGGCAGCCTCGACCGCCGCTTCGACGTCGGCAGCGCCCGATCGCGGCCAGCGGCCGATCAGATCCGACCACCGGGCCGGGTTGCGGTTTTCGAAGTACTCCCCGGTCGACGGGGGCACCCACTCCCCGCCGATGTAGTTGCGATAGTCCGCCATGGTCGACCGTCTCCCCTGCTCCGGCGAATCCACATGAGGACCTGCTGGCGAGGGCCTCCGCTCTCCCGGTCGGGCGGCAACGGCCCGCCGGAGCGGGTCGGCTACTCTTCCCGCACCAGCTCGTACTTCTCGATCTTCTTGTAGAGGTTGGAACGCGGCATGTCCAGCAGGCGTGCCGTCTCCGAGACGTTCCAGTCGTTTTCCCGCAGCTTATGCAGGATGAAGGCCCGTTCGGCGGCCTCCTTGAACTCGGCGAAGGTTCCGACGTTGAGGAGATCGGCGGAAAGGGCGCCGCCGGTGCTCTGTCCGCCCACCAGCAGGTCCACGTCCGTCG
>CAZJEH010000200.1:0-6279 GCA_964544905.1 uncultured Gemmatimonas sp. | reverse complement strand
AGAATCCATTGGCGGTTCTTCTGAATAATGGGTCCCGGCCTGCGCCGGGACGACGGGGGTGGGGACGGTAGCGAAGTAGACCGTCCACGGTTCCTTGCGAGTGTGACGGACTGGGATCGACAGTTCTGACACAGTCTCCTTCGCCGGGACGAGGGGACGAGGTTGCCTCGCAACGAAAAGGCCCGGCTTGGTGGCCGGGCCTCTCCCGTTTCATCTATACCGTCAAGCCGGTCAGGTTCTGACCGGCTGCCAAGGGAGGTCCACGTACAACGCGGAAGTGCGTTGCGTCCCACCGTTGTCCGGTCGTCTCGGTGCCGGCGGTGGGGGCGGCGGCTGCTGCGGTCGCCGACGTAGCGTCGGCCGCTCCTGCTGCGGTGGAGTCCGCGGCTGCTGCTCAGGGCGCTGCGGAGGACGGGTGTCCGCCGGTGGAGCCGGCGGCTCCTTCCCTTCTCCCGCCTGCGCTACGGCCGGCCCCGCGCTGAGCACGAGGGCGGCGGCCGCCGCGACGAGAACCTTCTTTCTACTGGTCCTGCTCATCTATGTACCTCATCGGCTGTGGAGGCCTACGTCTGCCAGGCACAGGGGCAATCCGGGTGCCACCTGGGACCGGAGACGTAAGTGTAAGTCAGGACGTAACTTCGATCTCGCTTGTCGATCCTGGGGAATGACCGCCTGTCCTCGCCAGCGGACGCCGCGCCACCGATGCCGGGGACATTCCGGCGCCTGCGGGGAATTGTGCGTACCGGCTATATCCACCGGAAGTTCCGGTACGCCGGGACGAAATCGCGAAACGTTCAGCCAGGTTTGGCCACAGCGTCCGAACCGGTGAGGCCAGAGGCCGTACTGTGCGAGCTCGGCCTACCCCAGCCAAGCCCGTGCCCGCGCTCGCTGCAGTCCTGTCGAGATCCTCGGGCCGGCCGCACCCTCAACGCGACCGCAGCGTGATCGCCGCATAAGGCGCGAGCGGCAGCTGATCCACCCGGCGCTGGGTGAAGAGGTCATAGTAGAAGATGTTGGTCCGATCGTACGCGTTGATCGCTCCCGCCTGCAGCTGCGTGGGGGTGATTCGCTGAACGCCGAAATCGCTGATCGCTGCTCCCTCCGCCCCCACGCTAACTTCGATCCCCTGCAGCGCCACGGCCGAGACCTCGAGCCGCACGTTGATCGTCAATCGCTGCCCCGCCTCGAGCGCCACGGTCTGTTCGTGCGGCGCGTAGCCGAGGAGTCGTAGCCGGAGCGTGTACGTCCCTGGCGTTACACTCCCAATCTGAAAGAGCCCGTTGCGGTCGGTGCCCACACCACGCACCACCTGGCCCTGTGCCTCCAGCGTCACGAGTACGGAAGCGAGCGGCCCGCCGTCGGAGGTCACGATTCCTTGCAGGCTCGCGTCCTGGCCCTGGAGCTTGCCAACACTCAACAGGAGCAAAGCGAAGACGAGCATGCCGCGATGGTACGGGCGGTATGCGGGGTCGAGCGACTTTCCGGAAGTTCGGACTCTGGACCACATCGCTACTCGTCCTCCTTGAAACTGGGCTTGACCGAAAACGAGGACTGCAGGCTACATCACGGGGCAATTCTTCCTGCGAGCCATGACGATGGTCAGAGTGTCCACCGCGGCTTCCTGGAGGACGACGCCATCGATGTCGACCGGGATGAACTCACTCGGGACCTCGACCCCGAACTCGAACTGGGGGAGCTGCTCCAGCGAGAGCGAGTATGGCTCGCCGGGTTCCACGCCCTCGAACCGGAAGACCCCGGAAAGGTCAGTCGTGTCGTAGCGGATTCCACCGTCGGGCGGCCCTCGAAGCTCGACCCGAACCTGTTTGGGGAGACCCCCCTTCGTCACCGGGGCGATGGGCTCGCCGGTGCAGCCGTTCAGCGCCAAACCGACCAGCGTGGCCGAGCGGGGGCTGAAGGTGACGGTGCAGGAGATCCTGCCCGCGGCGGGACTGCACACGTCATAGGGGAAGACGTGCGTGTAGATGCCGGCGAGGAATCCGAGGCCGTCGCCTTCCACGTTGTCGACGGCCGAAGCCATGTGGGTCAGCAGACGGTCATCCATCGTCGGCGGGAACTGCCAGGGTTCGGGTGTCGCGATCGCCAGGACCCTCTTCGCCTCCATATCGCAGGGCGGAGGATACGAAACGTACGAGGGGCGAGGGCCCAGGATCGGCCAGCTCAGCTGCATGCGGTGATCGTCATCGGCGGACCTGGCGGGGGTGGTGACCGGAAGGAACTCCTGGTGGAACGGTAGCGGCAGCTGGCACTCGGGCGGTATGATCTCGCGTCCCAGAACCATCGCCAGATAGCGGGTGCCCCGGATGTTGCCCTGTACCGTGGGGGCTACCCCGACGATCACCTGCATGGTGGGGGATTCGAAAGTGGGGATGCGTACGGTCGCTGTCGCGCTCGCTCCATCCGATCGGGTAGCGGTCAGCCGATACTGGCGGCCTGGCACGATCGGCATCGTAGTCGAGAAGTTGTGCGCGTAGAGGTCGGTTTCCCCCAGGAACCTCGGCTGGAAGCGGAACACCGAATCGCTCATCTGGACGGTCATGCCGGTCTCGATCTCCTCGAGGGTCACCACGGCGTCGATCGCGTCGGGGAGCGTCTCCAGCGACGCGCGGATCGGCATCACCCGCACCCACTGCGTGTCGGCACCGGCATCGAGATTCCCGTAGATCGAGAACGCGAGGTCGCTTTCGGCGATCGGCTCGAACGGCTCCTCGCATGCGGCTACGAGAGAGCATCCGAGAAGCAGAACAGCGATCGAGCGGGAACCTTCCCGGTGCAGTCTAGGCAGGATCTGCATCGCTTCTTCTCGACTTGATCGGGGTTGAAAGCGGCTTTAGAAGGGCTGATCAGCGCCTCGGCGGGGATCGGTCACAACGCACAGTTTCGCCGATGGCTCATCTGGATCGACACCGTATCCGCCGCGGCCTCCGCCACACCGCCTATCTCGAAGGGCAGGAAATCACCGAACGGAAGCAGTCTTGAGAGTTCCAACGAGTGCGGAAGGCAGGTTCGAGACCCTGGAATTCCAAGATTCCAGAAACGTCCGTGGTGTCGTACGGCAGCGCCGCGTAGGAGGTCCACGGAGCTGTATGCGGATGTCCGCTAGCGGACCGCCCGTGGACTCGCTCGTCACCACCCCTGCCAGCGTCGCCGACACGCGGACTGAACGTGATCGTGACGGAGGCCGACAACCGTTAGCGGGCGACACATGAAACCGGTTCCATGGCCGCTACCTCGCGACTGTCCATGCAGGGCTGAGGTCATGCGAACTTGGGTCGGAACAGGTGGGCGTGGGGCGGGCGGTAAAGGACCATCGCCGGCGCGTGCTGGTCCTGCGGACGGCTGAGCCTGCTACGCGTGATGTATACTGTACGTTTCCGGACGTCAAGTGCGACGCGCGGCGTACCTCGTCACCCTGAGACCGGCGATCACCGAGCTTCGCCAGACGACGTGCTCCGGGTTTCGCCGTTGAACCGACGACATCCAGAAGATATGTTAGCGGTCACATGCCCAAGGAGGGCACGCCGCGACACGCCCGGGGCAACTTCTGCTGCCATTCGATGAAGACGTCCGGATTCACCTCGCCGGCCGTAAATGGATGGTCGGGTGGGTCAGTTCCCACACTGCGGCCAGGTGATCCCGGGTGGACGATTCCCTCGGCCCTCGCGCCCGCTACGTCGACGGCGAGTCGCCCCGCGGCCAGGAATCTCCACACGGCTGGTCGCGCGGCGTCCGCGCCACCATGATGGACTGCATCGACGGACGACGTCTCGATGCCCTCGCCGCCGCCTGTCCGGCCAGGAAATGGATTGCCATTCGAATCGAAGCATCTTGCCTCGCACCGATCGATCGGACCAGGGAGAAGCGCCGATTCATTGGGTGGAATCACCCGGCACCGCCAGTACCGCGGATCCATTGCGACTCCAAATAGCCCCGATCCGATCGAACTTCTTTACGCCTCCGTTCACCCGAGCCGCCAACTCCCCATGACAAGCCGCCTGATCACCTTGCTGACCCTGCTGGCCGTCGTCGGTTGCTCCGGCCGGACCACTGGTGCCCCCGTAGGCGAAGGAGCGGTCGCAAGTCCCGATGGTCGGGTCGTGGTGAGCTTCCGCGTCGACGAAAGCGGGACGCCGCGCTACCTGGTCACGCGTGACGGCACGCCGGCGATGGAGGAGTCACGTCTGGGCCTGGTCCGGGACGACGCCGACTTCTCGACGGGCCTGCGGCTGCGATCGGTCTCCCGCGTGACCCGCGTGGAGGACAGGTACGAGATCCTGACCGCCAAGCGCCGCAACAACGTCTACCAGGCCAACCGCCGCGTCTTCCAGCTCGAGACGGCCGACGGAAGGCCGATGGACATCGAGTTCCAGGTCTCGAACGACGGGGTGGGCTTCCGCTACACCTTCCCGAATAGCTCGGCGGAGCAGCGGCGGCTGGTCGAGGAGCGGACGTCCTTCAGGTTCTCGCCGGAGGCTCGCGCCTGGCTCCAGCCGATGCAGCGGGCGAAGACGGGATGGGGCGATTCGAACCCGGCCTACGAGGAGTACTACCAGATGGAGATCCCCGTCGGGACACCGTCGACGCTCGGCGCGGGGTGGGTATTCCCGGCTCTCTTCAGGTCAGGCGATACCTGGGTGCTCGTCAGCGAGACCGGCCTCGGCAGGGACTACGCGGGCACGCGGCTGCGCCACGAGTCGCCCGACCGCGAGTACATGATCGGCTTCCCCGATCCGCGTGAGAGCCGCGGCGACGGGCCGGTGGAGCCCACGTCGACCCTGCCGTGGAGCACGCCCTGGCGGATCATCGTGGTCGGCGGGCTCGATACCATCGTCGAATCGATGCTGGGCATCGACCTCGCCATTCCCGCGGTGACTCCGACGCTGGACGAGAGCATGCCCGGCCGCTCCGCCTGGAGCTGGGTCCTGCTGGGCGACAATCGGACCGAGTACAACACGCAGCGCGAGTTCATCGACTACGCCGCCGACATGGGGTGGGAGTACGTGCTGGTCGACGCTCTGTGGGACGTCCAGATCGGCTACGAGCGGGTGCAGGAGCTGGTCGACTACGCGCGATCGAAAGGCGTCCGCATCCTCCTCTGGTACAACTCCGCGGGACCCTGGAACACCACCCCGCAGACCCCACGTGACGTCATGATGACCCGCGAGCGGCGGCTCGCCGAGTTCGCACGCCTCCGGGACATGGGCGTCGCGGGGCTGAAGATCGACTTCTTCGGCGCGGACGGCCAGGACATGATCGAGTACTACCACGACCTCATGAGCGATGCCGCCGAGTACGGCCTGTCGCTCAACTTCCACGGTGCGACTCTGCCTCGCGGGTGGTCGAGGACGTATCCGCACCTGATGACGATGGAAGCCGTGAAGGGCCTCGAGTTCGCCACGTTCGGGCAGGAGAACGCGGACGCGGTACCGACGCACGTGACAGTGCTGCCGTTTACCCGCAACGCGTTCGACCCCATGGACTTCACTCCCATGGCGCTGAAC
The DNA here is from genome assembly GCA_964544905.1 of uncultured Gemmatimonas sp. Lineage (GTDB taxonomy): Bacteria > Gemmatimonadota > Gemmatimonadetes > Longimicrobiales > Longimicrobiaceae > WHSP01. The sequence goes on along the minus strand of CAZJEH010000200.1, from coordinate 760 downwards.
GGTTACCCGCGCACCCGCCTGCGCACCACGGCCGCGTCGGAGCTCGCCCAGGCGGTGCTGTTCACCTCGGGCATCACCCACTACGCCGAAACACCCGCGGGGATGGCCCGCGCGCCTGAGTACGTGCGCACCTTCCTGCGCGGGCTGCCCGTCATCTGGGACGACGTGCGGTTCCTGGCCGGGTATCCCGGGCAGTACGTGGCGCTCGCGCGGCGGGCCGGCGATCGATGGTGGATCGCGGCGGCGAACGGGGAGGACAGGGAGCGTACCTTCACGGTCGACCTGGGCGGGATAGCCGCGGGCTCGACGCTGACGATGATTACCGACGGGAACGACCCGCTCGGGTTCGCCAGCCGGACGGTCCAGGTGCCGGCGAGCGGGCAGCTCGAGATAACGCTCGCGCCTCGCGGAGGGATGGTCGCCACGACTGCCCAGTGAGGTGCGGTTCCGGCCAGATCTGAATCCCCACCACAGGACTCGCGCTGGCCGCGGAGCCGCGAAGGGGTCGCCCCTCGGAGTGACCTGCTTCGCGGCTTCGTCGCTTCGCGTGATCATTGTCGTCCGCCTCGCCTGAACTGCGATGTGACCGGCACTTCGCCGGTCTCGAGGGGTATCATTATGGTTGTCGTTGCGCCCGTTTTCCGGGGGCGCCGAGTACCCACCCGGCTGACCATTCATGAGCGACCAGACATCGTCCGAGAGAGTCCTTCCGCGGCTGATCGAAGAGGAGATGCGGGAGTCGTTCATCGACTATTCGATG
>CAZJEH010000199.1:0-6326 GCA_964544905.1 uncultured Gemmatimonas sp. | reverse complement strand
CGAATGAAAAAGGCCCCGCGGCGAAGCACCGCGCGGCCGTAAGTCGTTGTTAACATTGAATGGGTCGGGTGGGACTCGAACCCACGACCCACGGATTAAAAGTCCGCTGCTCTACCAACTGAGCTACCGACCCCAAGCGAGTGCAAGCTAACCGCTTGGCGTACCACCCTCAACCGCGGCGGCCTTCGTCCAGCCTCGTATCCACGAAGCGGAAGCCTCACCCCCGCGACCGCCTCACCCAGCGAACACCCATCCGCACACCGACCACAGCCGCCACCGTCTGCAGGAGCATGAGGCCGACGATGGCCAGCGGATCGAGCGAGGTCCACGCTGCCTGACCAGTGGGTTCACCAGCGAAGAGGTTGACCGCGAACCACGCGACGACCGAGAACGCACCGATCGCCAGCCCGTGCAGAACCGGGGCGGCGGCTACCCGGGTCCCGACGAAGACCCCGACCGTCGTGAACCCGACCAGCAGCGCCGACGCTACCCAGAGGGTTTCGTCGGCATCACCCATCACGAGGATGCCAACGGCGTCGAGTGCCAGGAGAATGAACGAGGTGACGGCAGCGGCGAGGAACCAGCCGAACCCCACCCAGCTCCAACGGACGCTCCTCAGCGATTCATGCATCGGCAAAACCGAGCGGTCTGTGGTATCGGGACGGGTGGGAACGTGCCGGGCGAGGGGTCACAGATCGAGCGCGAGCTGGTCCATGGGGTGGAAGGAACGACGGTGGTGCGGCGTCATCCCGTAGGTGAAGATCGCCTCGCGGTGCTCCGGGGTCGCATATCCCTTGTTGTGCTCCCATCCGTACTGGGGGTAGCGAAGGGCCAATCGGCACATGAGCCGGTCGCGGTAGACCTTCGCCACGATGCTGGCGCAGGCGATCGACAGCACCTCGCCGTCGCCTCCTACGATCGCGGTCTGGCGGTCCAGCCCGAGCTCGGGCATCGCCAGGCCGTCGACCAGGAGATGGTCCGGCGCGGGGAAGAGCTTCATGACCGCTCGCTTCATCGCAAGCGCGCTCGCGCGCAGGATGTTGATCCGGTCGATCTCGCTCGCCGACGCGGCACCGAGCCTGACACAGAGCGCTCGCTTGAGGATCCGCTGGGCGAGCTTCTCGCGCTCGGCCGGCGTCAGCTTCTTCGAGTCGTCGGCGCCCCGGATGGGAGTGCAGTTGGGTGGCAGGATGACAGCCGCAGCGACGACGGGGCCGGCCAGCGGCCCGCGCCCCACTTCGTCCACCCCCGCGACAGCGACCATGCCTTCCCGCCAGAACTTCCGCTCCAGCGCGAGAGGCCTCCGGAGGCCTGCCTTCGGCTTCGCCCGTGGGCTGTCCGCCTCAGCCCGCGCGACGCGAGGCACGCCGGATCAGGAGGTCTGGCGCTCTTTGATCCGGGCGGCCTTGCCGCGCAGGTTCCGCAGGTAGTACAGCTTCGCGCGCCGTACCTGGCCGCGTCGCACCAACTGGATGGACTGGATCATCGGCGAGTGTAGCGGGAAGATACGCTCGACGCCGACGCCGCTCGAAATCTTCCGCACCGTGAACGTCTCGTTCACCCCGCCGTGCTTGCGGGCGATGCAGACCCCCTCAAACGCCTGGATCCGCTCCTTGTCACCCTCGCGAACCCGTACGTTGACCCGCAGGGTGTCGCCCGGTCTAAAATCCGGTATATCCTCCCGGATGTACTCCTTCTGGGTCTCGATGAAGGGATGCATTGCAGGAACCGGTTGAATGTTGACCTCTCCTGAACCACCGAGGGCCGTAGGGGCCAGCTTCCGGGGTTCGCCTCTACACCAACAGGCGGGAACTACTCCGCCGCAATTTCCGTTTCAGTGCTCCAGAAGGTCGGGTCGGCGCTCTCGCGTCAACCGCTCCGCTTCGGCCCGCCTCCACTCCTCGATTCGCTGATGGTCCCCCGAGAGGAGCACCTCGGGCACCGCCATCCCCCGGAACACCGCCGGGCGAGTGTACGATGGCGGACTCAGCAGTCCTTCGTAGAACGAATCGCTCGACGCGGATTCGTGGTCCGAGATCGCTCCCGGTAACAATCGCACGATCGCATCGACAACCGCCAGCGCCGCCGGCTCGCCACCCGACAGGACGAAATCGCCGATCGATATTTCCTTCGCCCCGAGGCCGTCGGCGACGCGCTGGTCGACGTCCTTGTAATGGCCACAGAGGATCGTCAGCTCGGGCTCCAGCGACAGCCGGACGGCCTCGCTGTGTGTAAATCGCCGTCCCCGCGCCGACATCAGCAATATCTTGCCGCCCCTCGTGCCGGACGGGCCTGCCTCGAGAGACTCGACCGCGGCGAAGAAGGGGCCCGGCTTCATCACCATCCCGGCACCGCCGCCGTAGGGGTAGTCGTCTACCACCTTGTGGCGCCCCTCACCAAACTCACGAAGGTCCACGATCCGGAACTCGACGAGCCCCGCACCTGCAGCCCTGCCGGGAATGCTCAGTCGCAGCGGCTCGGCGAAGTAGCTCGGGAAGAGCGTGACGATGTTGATTCGCATCCTTGCCGCGCCACGTCCTCCGTCACCGTGTCGCACCCCGCTGCCGCTAGAAGCCCGACCCGGCGCCCACTTTCCTAGAGATCGAGGATCCCCTCCGGCAACCTCACGGAAACCCGGCGAGCTTCGGCATCCACCTCCTCGACGATCTCGCGCACGAAGGGGAGCAACACTTCCCTGCCCTCGATCGTCCGAACGACCAGCACCTCCCCCACGGGCATCTCGAGCACGTCTTCGATGCTGCCGATCTCCCCGTCCGGGCCCGTCACCTCCATTCCGACGAGATCCTGATAGTGGATCTCGTCGGCCTCGGTCGGTGCAGCCTGGTCGCGACGGATGAGCAGCGTGTGCCCGCGCAGCCGCTCTGCTCCCTCGCGGTCCTCGATACCCTCGAATCGTGCGATCGCCCCGGTCGGGGTCGGCCGAAACCCACGGAGCGACATTCGCCGCCCGAGGGGCTCGCCCCGACCGTCACCCAGCATCAACGTGCGACCGTCGACGAACACCCAGTCCGGTCGGTCGGTGTCGATCGCGATCAGCACTTCGCCCCGGACTCCGTGCGGACGCCGCACCCTCGCGACGACGAGCAGGGCGCTCGCTGCACCCCGGGTCGACATCGAGATCAGACCTTCGGCTCCTCCGACTCTTCGGACGGCGCGGCTTCCTCAGACGCCTCAGCTTCTTCTGGCGCCGAAGCTTCGGCTTCGGTCCCGGCAGCCGCGGCCACCTCCTCGGTATCCGCAACCGACACCTCGGCCTCGGCCTCCGGGCTTGCCGATGCTTCCGCGGCTACCTCCTCGACCGCCTGCTCATCGCCGCCCGAGACAGCCTCGCGCACCGCCGATGCCGCCTCCGCCACCTTCTCGGCCGCGTTCTCCACCAGGCCCGCCATTCGACCGGCCGCTCCCTTCGCGGCAGACGACGCCCGCTTCGCACCCGCCATTGCCGCCGAAGCGACGCTCGCGATGGCGCCCTCACTCTCCGGCCGGAAGACTCCCGCTCGCTTCAGCAGCGCCCGGGCCGTATCCGTGGGAATGGCACCCTGACCGATCCAGTGGAGCGCCTTCTCCCGATCGACGGAGAGCGTCAGCGGGTCTGTCCGCGGATTGTAGTGCCCGATGCTGGCGATGATTCGGCCATCCCGGGGCATGGAGCTCTCCGCGACGACGATCCGATAGGTGGGCGCGTTCCTACGGCCCATACGACGAAGCCTGATCTTCAGTGCCATCGACTCTCCCGTGCGATTGGCGGTGGCGTCCAGCCCCGGTCGGCCCCTGATGGCCGGCGCGGTCACGCGGACGATCTCGGTACTACTGAACCTCCGACGCCCTCAGCGCCCGAAGGTCGGAAGTCGCGGCATTCCGCCGCGCGGCATCATCCCCTGAAAGCCACGCATCTGCTTCATCAGCTTCTGCATGTCCTTGAACTGGTCGATGAGCCGATTGATTTCCTGGACGGGACGGCCCGAACCCCGCGAGATCCGCGCGCGTCGCGACCCGTTGAGCAGCTCCGGCCGCTTACGCTCCTCGGGCGTCATCGACAGGATGATCGCCTCGATGTGCTTCATCCGCTGCGGATCCACCTTCACGTTCTTGAGCATCTTGTTGTTGATGCCCGGCAGCAGCTTCAGCAGGTTCTCGAGCGGCCCCAGGTTCTGCATCTGGCGAAGCGCGATCAGGAAGTCCTCGAGGTCGAACCGTCCCGACCCCAGTACCTTCTTCTCGAGCTTCGCCGCTTCCTCGGCTTCGAACGCGGCCTGCGCCCGCTCGACGAGAGTCAGGACATCCCCCTGCTGGAGGATCCGCCCCGCCAGGCGCTCCGGGTGGAAATCCTCCAGCCCGTCCAGCTTCTCACCGACCCCGAGGAACTTGATCGGCTTCCCCGTCACCCCGTAGATGGAGAGCGCCGCGCCGCCCCGGGCATCGCCATCCATCTTGGTGAGGATGACGCCGGTGATGTCGAGCGCTTCGTCGAAGCCCTGGGCGATCGTCACGGCCTCCTGACCCGTCATCCCGTCGGCGACGAGAAGGATCTCGGTCGGCTGGATCGCCTCTTTCAGCCGCTTCAGCTCGTCCATCATCTCACGGTCGATCTGAAGCCGCCCTGCCGTATCGAAGATGACGATGCGGTCTCGCTCCCGCTTCGCCAGCTCGAGGGCCCGCGTGGCGATTCCCACGACGTCCTGGCTCCCCGGCTCGGAGTAGACGGGCACCCCTACCTGCTCACCCAGCGTCCGCAACTGGTCGACCGCGGCAGGACGGTAGACGTCACAGGCCACCAGGCGCGTCTGCCTCATCTCGCGCTTCATCTTTCGCGCGAGCTTGCCGGCCGTGGTCGTCTTGCCGGACCCCTGAAGGCCGACCATCATGATGACCGTCGGCGGTATCGAGGCCATCGCGAGCCCCGACCGCTTCTCCCCCAGCATCGCCGTCAGCTCCTCGTGAACGATCTTCACGATCTGCTGACCGGGCGACACCGCCTTCAGGACGCGCTCGCCGAGCGCCTTCTCCTCGACGCGCTTGATGAAATCGCGCGTGATCTGGTAGTTGACGTCCGCTTCGAGCAGGACGCGCCGGATCTCCCGCAGCCCTTCACGGATCATGGGCTCGGTGAGCACGCCTCGCTGGCGAAGGCCAGAGAGGACGCTGTCCAGCTTGTCGCTTATCTGGTCGAACACGGTTTCACCACGCGGAAGCCGGCCGTCGGTCGGTGCAAAGCCCATAATTATAGAGCCTGCGCCACGAAGAAACAACTAGGGGGATGGCGTTGCTGGCGGGGCGCGCCCAGCGCCGCGACAGCGTTCGCGGCCCTGAAAAGCCGAGGGGGGGGCGGCGTCCTGCGAGTTGCTACGGCGGCGACATGTCGGTCGCCGACCAGGACGCCAACTACCCAGGAGACCAGGAGGGATCAAATCGGCCGCCGATCGTCCGAACGAGCGGCGGCCTTGTCGGCGGGCTATTCTCGGCTAGGCCCGCGCGGTGGCGGCACCTTCCTCCTCGACGATGCGCTGGCATTCGGCGCAAAGCGTCGTCCAAGGCACGACCTCGAGCCGCTCGTAAGCGATGTCGCGGCCGCAGCGAGTGCATTTCCCGAAGCTCTCCGGCTCGGCGTAGATGCGTCTCAGCGCCTGGTCGATCGCATACAGCCTTCGCCCCTCGTTGCTCGCGAGCAGGAACTGCTTCTCCTGCTCCATCATCTCGGTACCGAGATCGGCAGGGTGGAACCGGTAGACAGTCAGTTCGCCGGTGCTTTCCTGCAGCGACGCCTCCCGCGCCCCCTCGAAATCCCGTATAGCTTCCAACGTGCTCTCCCGCTCCTTGAGGAGCAACTCTTCGATGCGCTTTGTCTGCTCTGCCGTAAGCATTTCGCAAACTCCCTGTAGACTGGCGATCTTCGCGCCCCTGCAAGGTTCAATCTTCGTGCCCAGCAGCGGCATAGGAGGGGGTCCGAACTGGAATGGCGGCCGGTGGGTGAGCAACGGGCGTCGAACTCGACCGCGCCGGGCGTTGGCAACACTCCTGGGGAATCCGGGCCATGGGCCAGAGGAAGGACCATCTGGCGGGCGAAAGAAGCTGGTGAGCGGCCGCATGACCTCGATTCCATCCCTCGGCCCGTCGCCGCCCGAACGTCAACGCGATGCCTTTGCCGGCGAATGCTAGCCGCAGGGAGATCGTGGGAAAGAGAGGCTCGGGCGCCGAACCGAGCCAAGCGCGCGCCTCGTTCCTTACATCAGCGCCGCTCAGCATAAAGGCCGCAACCTCGCAGCGGTTGCGGCCTTTGTACATACATACCGGGAGGGGGACTCGAA
>CAZJEH010000198.1:0-6367 GCA_964544905.1 uncultured Gemmatimonas sp. | reverse complement strand
GCCGGCCTTCGTTGCCGTCCTGGCTGCCAGCGTGAGGGTGCCCGCTTGAGTACGAGAGGCTCGAATAGCGGTAGGAAATGCTCCCCCAGGCACGACCTTCGGGGGCGACGGGAGGAATGGCGCCCGACTTTGAGGGGCGCATCTTTCACGAGGCCTTCGGCTGCGGGCGCGTAGGTCCCCGCAGACGGTATCTCGAGCGAGCGGTCGCGCGTTCCGGCAACGCGCGGGCGATTGCTATCCGGCGGAAAGCGCGTCCGATCCCCGGTACTACGTCGACGCCGGGTGCCGCTCGGCTCATCCCGGTCATCGATCGTCGGGTGGCCCGGACGACCGGCGTCATGTCTGATCCCTGAGCTTCTCCCGTCGAGCCCTTTCGGCTTCGGTCGGCTCGTCCAGGGCGAAGCGGGCCATCACCTCCGAGTCTTCGAGCTCGGCCGGACTGACCGCAGCCTTCCGCGCCAGTGTTGTCAGAACCACGCCGCTGTCGAACGGGATCGCTTGCTGGAGTTCGTAGCTCAGCGGGATCGTCCCGCTGCCGAAGAGTCGCTTCCCTTCGCCGATTACGATGGGGAAGGTCCAGAGCCGGAGCTCGTCGACGAGGTCGTTCGCCAGCAGCGTCTGGATCAGGTTCGAGCTGCCGTGTACCTGGATCTCTGGGCCCGAGCCCGCCTTGATCCTTGAGACCTCGGCGGCAGTGTCCCCTTCGATCAACCTCGAGTTCTGCCAGTCCAGCCTGGTGAGCGTACGTGACGCGACGTGCTTTACCGCGCCGTTCAGGGCGTCGGCGATCGGATCGTCCTTCACGTGAGGCCAGTGGTGCGCGAAGATCTCGTACGTGAGGCGCCCAAGAAGAAGATCGAACGGACGGGTCATCAGTTCGCCCATGTGCTCCACCATCGGCTCGGTCCAGTAATTCACGGACCAGCCGCCGAACCGAAATCCTCCTGTCGGGTCCTCTTCAGCCCCACCTGGTGCCTGCATGATCCCGTCGAGCGTGACGAACGCCTGGACGGCCAGCTTTCTCATCCAGCCCTGCCTTTCTGGGGGTAGATCCTGCAACCTGCGAGGCCGCGGCGCCTCGGACATAACCTGGTCGATCGGGTTGCAGCAGAATCGACACGCCAGTTCGCAGGGCACCAACGAACAGCCGACAGCTCGCCCCGGCCAGATTCAATTGGTGAGGATATCGGCATAGTCGCAGCGCACCGCCGCTCCAGCACCATCGCTCCACGGCCTGCAGCAGAGGCTATTGCACTCCCTACCAAGCACGCCACAGGACCAGGAAGGAGCGCATGAGTCGAATACTCGGCGCGACAATGATCGGTCTACGCCTCGTCGCGTGGGCCAATTCCAGCGAGCCGAGGGGCGAGCGGGAAGACGCGACCGCCTTCCTCCACGAGGAACTGCGTATCAGTGTGCTGTCGATGATTCACCATTCTGCCGATTATGGCGCTACCGGCGTCGTGCGTAGCGATCGGTCCGAGGGAGTCCCCGTGAGCCTGTCGCCCTCGCCTTGGAGCGGCCGACCCGTGGCTGGACTGTGTCTTGCCGTCGACCTGTCGGCCACCTTGGTGATCCTCTCCCGAGGAGCCCAGGTCGGGCTGAAACGGTCGTTCACGAGCCGTTGCCGGGGTAGATCACAATTGACGTAGCGACGCGCCGTCGGTTGTTGTGCTTCGTGCGTCGCTGCGGCATCCGATGGAATCGCTCGAGGTATCCATGATGCTTCGATGGCTGATAGCGGCGGTCCATCTCCTTGCTCTCGGGATCGGCCTGGGTGCGGTTGTCGGTCGAGCTCGGGCCCTCCGCACGCCTGTCGATGAGGAGCACCTCAAGACCGCCTTCTTCTGGGATTCACTCTGGGGACTTTCGGCGGTGCTCTGGATCTCGACAGGGATCTGGCGTGCCTTCGGGGGACTCGAGAAGGGTAGCGCCTACTATCTCCAGAGCACAGCGTTCTGGATAAAGATGGCGCTGCTGCTCGCGATCGTCGTCCTCGAGGTACGGCCGATGATCGCCCTGATCCGCTGGAGGAGGGCCCGAAACAAAGGGTCGGTTCCCGATGTGAGCTCCGCCCCGATCCTTGCACGGATCAGCGCGATTCAGGCGGTCCTGGTCGTCGGAATGGTATTGGCAGCGACGGCGATGGCCCGCGGGATCGGGAGCTAGCAGAACGAAGGCGGTCTCACTGCCACCCCGAGGCCGTTCGAGCGGACTCGTTGCCCTGGCAGCAAAGAGATCATCCGATCCGGCTCGGAGCGTTGCTCGCGTCCGAAGCGAGATCGCCAGCCGCAGACCCCATGGTGCGGGCGAAGCGCCCGCCTCCCGACGATTACCGTCCTCCTCGCCGATGGAGAACCCCACGATGAACAAGGTAACGCCGTTCCTGATGTTCAACGATCAGCTCGAGGCCGCGATGGAGTTCTACGCTGCCACCTTCCCGGACTCCGAGATCAGGAACGTCGCACGCTCCGGCGAGGACGGTCCGGTCACCTCCGCCGAGTTCGTCGTCGGTGGTCAGGTCTTGATGGGCTTCAACGGGGGCCCATACTTCAGCTTCTCCGAGGGCTTCTCGCTCTACGTGGACTGCGAAGACCAGGCGGAGGTCGACGAGTACTGGGATAGGATCGTCGCGGCGGGTGGGACACCTACCGCGTGCGGCTGGATCAAGGACCCGTTCGGCCTGTCGTGGCAGATTGTACCGCGACGATTCATGGAGCTGATTGGCGACGAGGACCCCAGGAAGGTGAAAGCCGTGATGGACGCGATGATGACGATGGTGAAGCTCGACGTGGCGGCTCTCGAGGAAGCGTACGACCGGGCGTAGGGGTCCAGATCGGCCAGGATTCCGGGTGGAGTACCCAGGCGGTCGAACCGAGGACGTTAGGCCCTGCGGCCCGGCCCGACGCTTGCCGCTTCGCTCGAAGAGAGATGGACTGCCGGCGGGCCCTTGGGCGTGCCAGCGCTTGACGCACCTCTCATATGCCAGGCCGCTTTGGAGCGCCTGTAGCCCGCGTTCTGCTAGAAGACGGTGGCCCCGCTGAAGGGTCATCAGTGCGCAGCGGGGTGTGGGCGGCAAGCATTGACATGGGCCGCCCCGCGACGGAAGCTGTCGTAGCCGCACCCTATATGCGGTGGAAATCCAGTGACTCCCCTCACCACATGCCCCGATATGCGATCTCATTCTCGACGGAACCTGACGCACGTGTTGACGCCTGCCGTTGCGGCTCTCGTTTTCCTCTGCGTCGCTTTCGTTCCTGCGTCTGCGCAGGAGCCGCCGCCGGATGGATGGACCTTCAACGGTGAGCTGACGTCCGTCTTCTCGATGGGCAACGCCGAAGCCCTCACCTTTGGGCTGGGTACCGCTCTCGAGAACCGACGCGGACCGAACCTCCTCAAGTTCGAAGCTGGAGGAATCCGCACCGAATCGGTGATCGTGACGCGAAGGGCTGTCGGGACCCCGACTGACTTCGTGATCGAGAAGGATGAGGATCGGGAGAAGACGGCCGAGGCCTATTACGCTCGCGCGCGCTACGACCGCGCGTTGAGCGCGCGGCTGTTCACGTATGGCGGTGTGGACTGGATGCGCAACACCTTCGCCGGAATCGACAGCCGCTTCCTGGTCGCGGCCGGGGCCGGGAATATCTGGTTCGATCGCGAGGATTCCCGCTTCCGAACGGACTACGCCATCACCTACACCTTCCAGTCGGACGTGGTGGAGAATCCCTTCATAAGCACCAATTTCCCGGGCGTGCGAGCCGGTTGGGAGTACTGGCGCAGGTTCACCGCAACGACTGAGTTCGATAGCCGCTTGGTGGGCGACCTGAACCTCGACGAAAGCGACGACGTCCGCGTCGACTTCACCAACTCGGTCGCCGTCTCGATCAGCGATGCGCTCGCTTTGAAGCCGAGCCTTCAGCTGCTCTGGAGGAATCTTCCGGCGCTCGCCGAGACACCGCTCTTTGGACCTGGTGGGGAGGACCTGGGTCAGACCGTCACCTCGCCGCTGGAGAAGTCCGATCTGCTGTTCAGGCTCGCGCTCGTGGTGAAACTGTAGAAATCAAACGAGCCTGGTGGTGTGCTTCCGCGAGTCGGAAAGCGGAACTCACTCCCGCGAAGTCGAGGGGTCTGCACTTCCTCGAGCGCTGCGGTGATGTCCGCCGTTGACAGCCAGTACCGCGGTTCCATCCCCGACCTGGCCCGGGGCAATAGCCCGGTCAACGAGCTACACCGTGCGCGATTGACTCCGTCCGACGGTTTGGCATCTTCGTAGGGCCCGCGGTTCTGGATGGTCCCGGGCTGTTCTTCAGACACATTGGTCGGTGGCGCTGAACTCCGAGTGAACTCGCGGTGAATTCCCTCACGATGGGATGAAGCCGTCCCCTTGCCGGGGATCCCCGTCTCCACGGGTTGCCTTGTCCTCGCTTGAGATATCCCCTTGAACAGGTGGGCGGCGTCAGGAAGCGCCTCGCTCAGGATGGCAGACTTCTACGGGCAGGACCTCACCTACATTCACCACACCTCCTTCGGCGACTTCTCACGGATGATCGCCGGGGAAACCTCGGACTGCTCGATGCCGCTGATCTGCGAAAGGGCCTGATTCTCGACCTCGGGTGTGGCTCCGGTTTGCTCGCCGCCCGACTGACGGGAGCTGGATATAGCGTCCTTGGCGTCGACACGTCCGCAGCCATGATCGATCTGGCGAAGTCGAACGCCCCCGCTGCCGACTTCAGGGTCGGCTCGCTGTGGGGTCTCGAGCTTCCCCGGTGCATCGCGATCCTCGGAGTCGGTGGGGGCCTGTCGTACTTCGCGCCCGACGATCCACGATCCCGACTGCCCTCCTTCTTTCGGCGCTCGCGCGCCGCGCTGGAACCTGGCGGATTGCTGATCTTCGACCTGATCGTCGACGACCCGGCCGAGCCGATGAGGTACCGGGCCGAACGTCAGGGGCCGGACTGGCGCCTCGACCTCGAGGTTGATGAGGACGTGGAGCAGGCCGTGCTCACGCGGTCGATCACCATCACGCGAATGGTCGATGGCCAGGAGCGTCGGTCGCACGAGCTCCATAGGGTGCGCATCTTCCGTTCGGCCGAAGTCGAGCGCATGCTGGTCGATGCCGGGTTCTCGGTTCGAACCGCGTCGTCGTACGGAGTCGTACCGCTTCCGCCGCGGAGGCTCGCCTTCACTGCCCGGAAGAACGCAGGGCTATGACTGGTGATCGTCGAAGCGGAGTTCGCGAGGTATCGCTGGTGGCGGTGGCCCCCTTCCCCCTAGAGGACGGCAACGGCAGCACGCCGGGCTCCAAACGCAGGTGATGGGCTTGGCAGGACGCTATGAGCGAGTTCGATGGGTAGGGACTGAGGCTATGAGGCTATCGGTTTCTCAACAGCAGCACATTCGAACACTCGGACCGTTCGTATTGCACCTTGTATCCCGGGCCGCTGTCGGCCTGTCGTACCGTCCTGCGAGTAACTCCGGCGGAGGATGGTCGACACCTGGCTGCGAACGCTGAGCGTCTCTCCCTCCTGCGGGCTGCCTCCGCTGAACTGGCAGCCCAGCTGCGACCATCCGACCGGCCACCGCTGCCGCCGATCGCACCGCCGGCATTGACGCATATCAGTCCGGAAGATCTGCCGGCAGTGCTGACCGCTGTCGCTGCTCATCTGCGAAATCGGATAGATCCGTCAGCCGCGGGGTCGATAGTGCTCGATCCTCGGTACAGCGACAGCAGCGGACCCGTTAACCATTCGTAGACCCATATATACCGGCGGAAGAACTCCGTTCGTCCGGGCGGGAATGGGGCAGACACCGCATCGCTGGAGAGCGTTCCGACGAATTGTCGGGCCATTCGCGGGTGTGAACTAACCGCTCCTCACGTTTTGTCTCGCTCGGTAGACCCGTGCTGCGCGCTGACGGGATCGTGACGGTATTCGTCACGCACACATTCAGGACGTCGACCACTCGCACTCCCACCGCTACCTCCGGCTTCGGGCTGGTGCTGACCCGGACAGGTACGGCGTGGACTGTCGCGGCTTCTCACGGCCGCTTCATTATCTGAGTGGCGGATAGCGCGTGGAACCACCGAGGCTCGATCAGTCGTTCCCTGCCCTGACGACCTCAATGGGGTGTACCGTTGCTACTTATTCCGCGCCCAGACCGAGCCGCGGTTGGTTTCCGCGTGTCCCACGGGCGCAGCAATCGCCGCATCGCACTGCCAGAAGCACCCGAAACCTGCTCACTGCGCTGGCGCCGCACTGCGACCAATGATCCTTGTGAGTTCCACGGCTCTTGCTGCCTGACGACCCAGGTTCGCTGTCACAGTGAAATAGAAAAGTCCTCCCCTTCGACGAAGTAGAAATGTCCTCTT
>CAZJEH010000197.1:0-6422 GCA_964544905.1 uncultured Gemmatimonas sp. | reverse complement strand
AACCGGCGACCTCAACCTTGGCAAGGTTGCGCTCTACCAACTGAGCTATGCCCGCGTGAAGCCCCGGACCGGATGGCTGTGCATGCGCCCGGGGGGCGGCCCGTGACGGTCGCGGAACCCAGCTGACGCACGCCGCCGGGGAAACCGAATTCTAGCCGAATCCTCGGCCCCGGTCAAGCCGAATAACCGCACGGCTTTCGAGGATTTGACAATCCGGGACCGCCCCCGTACCGTCCCGCGCGCCACGCAGCATCCACCAGCGAACCCTCGGACTCATGGGACGGACCGGGACCGCCATTCTCGCGCTCTTCGTCACGTGGATATCCCCCGCGATGGCGCAGGAGCGTGACGCGCGGATCCTCGATCCCGGCCGCGTCGCCATCCGGGCCGCTGGCGAGGCGACCTACATAACGAGCGAATTTACCGGCAGCGGAACGGTTCCTCTCCACGGCGGCTTCGCTGGCGCCCTGACGCCCGTGACCTTCGCTCCGCTGAGCGGCTTCGCCACAAGCCTTGGGGACTTCTTCGCCGCGACCGAAGGTCAGGCCGGTGGCGGGGAGACCGACCCGGCGTCGCTGACCGCGGGGGACCTCGGCGTCGAGGTTGGTTGGAACGCGCGAGTGTTCCCCTTCGAGGTCGCGGTGGGCGTGCTGCCGCGCGTCGAGCTTACGGCTGGAATCCCTGTGTATCGAGCGGAGCGCTACACGCGCCGCTTCGACATCGGCGGCGGCAACGTCGGCCTGAACCCCGATATCGGCGGGAACGGAGCGCTGATGGCGAGCATCTCCCCCGACTACGCCGGCGTGGGCGGCTCGCTGGTCCTGCCGGTCTCGGGCACACCTCTCGCTGTGGAACTGCAACACCGTGTTCAGGCGCTGACGGGATCGGAGCTCACCCTGCCCGAGGAACCGCTGGTCGGTAACGACCTATCGGGCAGCTTCAATATCGATCCCTTTCCACACCTGATCACACCATGGCGGCCTGGGGACGTGGAGGTAGGCGCGCAGGTGGCCATCCTGCAGAGCTTCGATGGCATTCACCCGGTCGCCGGATCGGGAAGCCAGTATCGACTGGCGGTATCGGGGGCAATCCGGCTGCCGACGGGAAAGCGGACCGAAGAGGACGTGCTCCTCTACCGCGGACCGGACGTCGGCTACCGGGCGCTGAGCGTTGGGGCGGCCGGCGACCTGTTCGTCGGCGATCGCTTCTGGCTGAGCGCGGGGGGATCGACTGCTCGCTTCAGCGATTCGAATGTTCTCGTCGCGCTCGTACCGCCGAACGGTCCTCTTTCGGGCGACGTTGCGACCGAGGTCGCCAGGAGGGAGCGAGCCAGCGAGACCGACCTCTGGGTCACGCCGCGGATCCGCCTCACCCGGGAGATAACGATCGGCGCGTCACTGCGCTCCGAGCGGTGGGGAGAGGATCGTCACACCATCGGACAGCTGGAAATCATCGCGCCCTCCCGCGCCCGCCACTCGCTCGGATTCTCGCTCCGCTACTCGACTCTCGGACGCGTTCAGGAGGGACACGCGATTCCCGCTATCGACGTCGCTCTCGGGTACCTGGGTGCCTATTCCGGCGGGGACGGCCTGCCCGTCACGAGACGCGCCTACGTACAGGTGAGCTATCTTCCGAGGCTCTGGGGGAGACGGTAGGATGCCGCGACAGCGGC
This sequence comes from uncultured Gemmatimonas sp., assembly GCA_964544905.1. Taxonomy (GTDB): domain Bacteria; phylum Gemmatimonadota; class Gemmatimonadetes; order Longimicrobiales; family Longimicrobiaceae; genus WHSP01. The sequence continues at coordinate 4,750 of CAZJEH010000197.1, read as the reverse complement.
ACGTCGATGCAGTGGATTCTCCACGGCCTCGCGTGATGGCACTGCAGGTCGATCTATACGCCAGCCTTCGTCTCTGCTCGCCGCGCGATCAATTCCCGCGCGTGAGCCAGGGACGTCGCGCTCTCGGGATCGCCGCCCAGCATCCGGGCGATCTCCGCGACCCGTTCATCCCCGGCGAGCGGCGTGATGACCGTCGCCGCCAGGTCGCCGCGCTGCTCCTTGCTGACGAGCAGGTGACGATGCGCCCGCGACGCGATCTGTGGAAGGTGGGTGATCGCCAGTACCTGATGGCTTGCCGCCACGTCTCTCATCTTGTCGCCGACATGCAGCGCGACCCTCCCGCCGATGCCGGCATCGACTTCGTCGAAAACGAGCGTGGACACCGCCTCCAGCCGCGCCAGGATCGTCTTGAGGGCCAGCATCACGCGCGAAAGCTCGCCACCTGAGGCGACGCTGGCCAACGGCCGCGGCTCGAATCCGCGGTTCAGACTCACACGGAATTCGACCTCCTCCGATCCAAAAGCGCCGGGGGAATCCTGGGGGAGCAGGTGCACCTCCAACCGGCCGCCCTCCATCCCCAGTTCCGGCAGGATCTGCGTGACCTCGGCGGCGAGCCGGGCAGCGGCCTCGGCGCGCAGCTTCGTCAGCCGCGCAGCTTCGGCCTGGAGCGCCGCGCCCGACTGCTCTCGCCGTCGGATCAGCTGGTCTCTCTCGAGGTCCGCGTCGTCGAGCAACGCGAGTTCCTTCCTCGCGTTCTCCAATGTCTCCAGGACATCGGAGAGGCTCGAACCGTACTTCGATTTCAACCGATAGAGGAGGTCCTGGCGGCGACGGATCTCCTCCAGGCGCGCCGGATCGTGCTCGACGAGGTTCCCGTATGCCTCGAGCCGGTTCCCCAGCTCCTCCGCGGCATAGTAGGCCGTATCGAGCAGCTCGGAGAGTTCCTGTTGGGACGGATCGATACGCACGAGCTGGTCGAGTGCCCGCCTTGCCGATCCCAGACGCGAGACAGCCGAATCCCCTCCACCCGCGATCGTCCTCCATAGAGAATCCGAAAGCGAGAGGAGCTCCTCCGCGTGCGAGAGTCGACGGAACTCCTCTTCCAGCCGCTCCTCCTCGTCCGGTGCCACACTCGCAGCCTCGATCTCGTCGACCTGGAAGCGGAGGAAATCCGCGCGTTGCAGCACCTCCCGCCGCCGCCGATCCAGGTCGTCCAGCTCGCGACCGATCCGTGAATACTCCTCGTGCGCGTTCCGGACTTTCTCGACGATCTCGCGGTGCCCGCCGAACGCGTCGAGGATCGCTCGTTGCTCGTCGCGGCGCAGGAGCGTCTGATGCTGATGCTGCCCGTGGATGCTGACGAGCAGGACTCCCAGCTCCGCGAGCAGGGCCGCGGTCGTCGGAGAGCCGTTGATCCACGCCCGGTTTCGGCCGGTGAGGGCGATCTCGCGCTTCAACACCACCGTCCCGCCGTCGGGTTCGATGCCGCGCTCTTCCAGCCACGCGTCGATGTCGGCGCGACCGTCGAGCAGGAATACCCCCTCGACGGACGCGCGCTCGGCCCCCGTCCGCACGACGTCCGCCGAGGCGCGTTCGCCCAGAAGCAGAGAAAGCGCCCCCACCACGATCGACTTCCCCGCCCCCGTCTCTCCGCTCAGGACGTTGAGTCCCGGGCCGAGGCGCACGGTTACGTCGTCGATGACGGCGAGATTGCGAATCCGCAGTTCAGCGAGCATCGGGAGGGTCGGGTACCGCCAAGACGATCACTGGTTGGAACCGAGGACAGCCTTCACCAGCTCCTCCTGTCGCACGTACATCGGTGAAGTCGCGCGATCCTCGCCGTCGGGATGATCCCAACCGAGGAGATGGAGGGTCGCATGGACGGCGAGCCGCACGAACTCCTCCCTGACCGGGATACCGTTCTCCCGCGCCTGTTCCGAGGCGCGCTCGGCGCCGATGTAGACGTCGCCCACGAGCGGCCTCCCCGGCTCCCGGAGGGGAAACGTAATCACGTCGGTGGGCGTGTCGTCCGACAGGTAGTCTCGATGGATAACACGGATGGCTTCGTCGGACAGAAGCGCGACGGATATCTCCGCCTCCTCCGCGTCCTCCTCACGCAGGACGGTCAGGACCGCCGTCTCGATGAGGCCCTGCAGCACCGGATCGGGCGGCTGCCACTCGGACGCGACGTCGACCGTCCAGCGGTCCATACGTCGATCAGGGGATGGACGGCTCTTCCGCCGGAAGGGCCTCTCGACTGCGGACTTGCGGTGCCGGTGGCCCCTGCGATGGCGCCGCCCCGCTGCCCGGGTAGTCGATGCGATGGTGATACATCGCCGTGAGCACGTTGGCGAACGAATCCCGGATCACATCCAGCTCGTGCAGGGTCAGCGGGCTCTGGTCCAGCTGCCCTTCGGCGATCTTCTGGTTCACCAGGCGGTTGACCATCTCCCGGATCTTCGCGGGCGTCGGGTCGGTCAGCACGCGCGCCGCCGACTCCACGGTGTCGGCCAGCATGAGGATGGCCGTCTCCTTCGTCTGCGGCTTCGGACCCGGGTAGGCGAAATCGGCCGGATTGAGCTGCGCCTCCGGGTCCATCTCCCGGGCCTTGTTGTAAAAGTAGGAGATCTGCTGCGTGCCGTGGTGTTCGGGAATGAATCTCTTTACCGCCTCGGGCAGCCGGGCCTGCTCGGCGAGCTTGAGCCCCTCCATCACGTGGCTGCGGATGATGGCCGCACTCATCTGCGGCTTCAGCTTGTCATGCGGGTTGCGGCCCCGCGGCTGGTTCTCGATGAAATACTGTGGTTTGACCAGCTTTCCGATATCGTGGTAGTAGGTCCCCACGCGAGCCAGCAGTCCGTTTGCCCCGATTGCGTTCGCCGCCGCCTCGGTGAGGTTCGCCACGGAGATCGTGTGGGCGTAGCTGCCCGGCGCCTCGAGCGACATCCGCTTGAGAAGCTTCCGGTTCAGATCGGACAGCTCCAGCAGCGTCTGATCGGTGGTGATGCGGGTGAAGGCCTCCAGCAGCGGGAGGAACCCGATCGCCAGCAGCGAGGCCACGACCGCATTGGTCACACCCCACCAGATGGACAGGCCGACCTCGGCGAACGTCCGCGTGCGCATGAGTCCCAGCGTGACGCCGGCCGCGATATACGCGAGCGAGACGACGGAGATGAAGTGCCAGGTCCGCGTGCGGCGCTGTGCGATCGGGACGCTGAATGCCGCGGCCGATCCCGCCAGAGCGCACGTGAAGGGCACGGTCACCCCGAGGAAAGGCGTCTGCCCGCCGATGAGGATCGCGAGCACGAGCGCGACCGCCAGCCCGAGCCGAGCGTCCCACAACGAGGCGATGATCAGCGCGGCGAACGTCACCGGTACCAGCTCCGATGGCAGTTCCTGCCGCGCAACGAACGACGCCGCGACGGAGACGCTGAGGATCAGCCCCGAAAGCACGATCAGCGCGCGCCAGTCGTGGTACAGCGGGCGGCGGAAGAAGAACAGCAGGGCCGCGAGGATGCTCAGCACCAACGCGTTGAACATCACCGCTCCGACGCTGCGAGTAAGAGGATCCTGCTCCTCTTCGACCTGCCGACCCAGTCGCGACAGCTCCGCCTGATAGGCGCGGAGCCGTTCGGCTTCCTCCTCGCCGATCTGCTCGTGCGCCCCGACGATCTTCTCTCCCTGGAGGACCCGCGCCCGCACCGGGTCGACAGCCGCGCGTGCCCGCTCCCGCGCGGCCTCCGTCCGGACCTGGTCCTCGACCAGGTTCGGGCGCGAGAAGCGCACGAGGATGAGGCGCTGCAGCTCGGCCGCGTCCGGCTGTCCCGCGAGGCGGGTCGCAGCCAACGTGTAGAACCGGTCGGGGGTGATGAGCGAATCACGGGCGACGAGCCGTTCATCGCCGTCGGTCATCGTTACGCGTACGGCGGACACACCCGGTCCCAGCGACGTAGGCGCCACGCCCTGGGGATACACCTGCCGTACGGCGGTATCGATCGACCGGTGCAGGGCTTCCCGCCGGTTGGCGTCCAGGAGGTACTCGAACGACGCGGGTGTCGGGGTGATCCGGTTCGCCTCCATGAACCGCTGGAGCGCGAGCCGGTTGTCGGGGATGTCGGTATCGCCCAGGATCGAATCGACGCCCGCGAAGAAGCGGTCGATGTCGGTGAGGATGCCTTCGGCTACCGAGGCGTCGAGCACGAAGTACGGTGGCACGCCGCTCGCCGCCTCGAGCTGCTCGCGGAGCAGCTCCTCCTGCGACTTGGGGATGTCGAACGCGACCTCGGCGATGACGTCCTGCGGGGCGACCACGCCGCGCTCGAACACGACAGCGTCCGGGAGTCGCGGTGCCGGAAAGAGAAGGTGTATGGCGACCGCGGTGAACAGGAGCAGCAGGAGCCGCCCACCGTGGTGCACCAGGAGGGCGGGCCAGCGGCGCTCCGGTTCCTCGTCGAGGGCAAGCGCCGCTCGACGCCAGACCGACTGGCTACCTTTGACCACGTGGATCGTCGTTCGGGCCGCCGTCCTCCGGCCGTTCAGCCGCCGCCGCGTACGCGCGGATGATGTCCTTCACCAGGCGGTGGCGGAGGACGTCGGTCGGCTGCATGTAAACGAAGGCGATTCCTTCGATTCCCTTGAGCACCTGCTCCACCTGGATCAGGCCCGACTCCTCCCGGCGCGGAAGATCGATCTGCGTCTTGTCCCCGGTGATCACCGCCTTGGAGTTCAGCCCCAGGCGGGTCAGGAACAT
>CAZJEH010000196.1:0-6439 GCA_964544905.1 uncultured Gemmatimonas sp. | reverse complement strand
CTGCCTCCCCGGGGGGGGGGGGGGGGGGGCCGCGTATTCCCCGAGGCGTCCGGGTGCGCCGAGCGAATCCCGGCGCGGAAACGACATTCGCAATGCGCGCACAACCCTCGGACCCGGGAGCCCGGCCGAGCGCCGCCGCGCCGCCGATCGGGTCCGTTGTCTCCCGTCCGTTCACCCGTCCCGGGGCAGCACTCGGCGCGGTCGCCGATCAGTCCGCGATCGGCCGCAGCGCCTCGTCGATGGAATCGATCGCGGCGTCGTAGTCGGAGGCACGAGGCGCCATGTCCCTGGCGTCGACTCCCGGCGGAGACAGCAATCCGCCGGGAGCGCCCCGGCGCCTCGGGCGTGCCGCGCCTTCCGGCAGCTCCCCCATCCCCCGCGACCGCCCGGCCCGGCTGTAGCCCCGTCCGAGACGGGTCCGCGCGTCCAGCACGAACGGGTCGGACGACAGCATCCGGTTCAGGAGCTCCCGATTCTCGACCTCGAACTGGAGTGTCAGGTTGTGCTGGGTGAAGGCGCGCAGCGGTTCGCGGGACAGCTCGGTGCCGTGCCCGATGTCGATGGTGATGCGGCGTCGGCCGTCCAGGGTGTTCATCAGGATCCAGGGGGACGCGCCGTCGGGATCGAGCTGGATGCCGGCCTGCTCGAACGTCGCGCGCAGTCGCGGGTCGGCGTGTACGCTCCTCCAGAACCTCCCCCGGATGCTGCCGAAGATGGCCCTTGCCCTGTCCGTGGTCCTCGCCCCGCGGAGGGTGCCCGCCTCGATCGCCGCCTGCAGGGCGGCGATCTGCTGACGGGATTCAGTCATGGCCTGGCGCCAGAGCGAGCCGAGCGCGGTCCTGTCGAGCGGCTGGTTGATCAGGCGGCCCAGTGTCGCGACCTGCGTGTGGGTGAGGCCGGTTGCCGCCATCTCGACGAGACGTACCGGTCCGGACACGTCGCGCGACCACAGAACGATCGCACTGCCGGTGGATCGGCTTCCCGGGGAGGTCCCGCGCGCCAGCGCGTCGGGCGGGTCGCCTGTCCCGCGTGCGGCCGCATCCGGCCGTCCACCGGTCGCGCGCGCGTCGGGCCGGTCGGCCCGCGGTGGGCCCGAGCTGCGCGGCGGGGCAGGGGCCGGCGATGGGGTGCCGGTCGCACGGCCCGACCGGCTGGGCGCGCGCGGCCGCCTCGCCCTGCGCGCGGCTACCCGTCGGCGCAACGTCCGCAACCCCTCTCGTCCGCCGGCACGTTCGATACGCTGCGCGGCGATCCGCAGCCCCCGTACAGCCGCGCGCCGGGCGGTCACCGCCGGCACCGACAGTCCCGCCGTGAACAGCGTACTCAGGAAGTCGAGGACGTCGAGCGTCGCCCAGAGCTGCTCCAGAGCGTCGCTCTGCCGCAGGTCGCGCGCGGTGAGCAGGACGGTCCCGCTCGCGCCGGGGACGGTCGCGACCAGCCACTCGTCGGGCTCGTAGAGGATCCGGGACCGCCGCCGATGCTCCCGCCGTATCTCCTCCCAGTCCGGCGGGACCCAGTTCGCCGGCACGCGCGCCGACGTCCGCCGGAAGGTGAGCTCCTCGTAGACCTCGATCCGTCCACCCTCCCAGGCTGAGGCCCAGTGGGCCCCGATCTCGTAGTGGTGCTGTGGGACGCGTCGGACGATCCGACGCCGGGTGAACCGAAGCGGGTTGCTCCGCGCCGTCGCCTCGAGCGCGTAGTGGAAGTCCGCGAGGTACTCCTCCACCTCCTCGATCGTGGCGAGGGCCGCGATCTCGGCGTCCGTCTTCATGGGAAACGCGAGCACGCCCGGGCGGCCCCCCGGCCGGTGAAGCCCGAGCGCCCGCCCGGCCTCCGCCACGGCCGCTTCCTCCGCGGCTCGTCCCTCCGCCTCCAGACCGGCTTCGCGGCTCCGGATGCGCGCCCATTCCCGCTCGCGCAGATCCGGCCGCCCCTGCATGGTCGGCGTGCGCGAGGGCGTCTCCATCACCCGGACCTCCAGGGTCAGGTCGAGGACCGGGAAGAGGCGCGCTCGCGTGGGTCGGATGGTGGACCGCATCGTGGGGGGCGAGTCGGTTCCCGCCATGGCGTTGGCGGGGGTGCCCGTGAACCGCAGGGTCCGTGGCCCCGGCCAGCGGAACCGGTACTCGAGCACCAGCGGCTCCCCGGGGGACGCCGTCGCATGACCGCGCTGGCCATTGGGCGCGACGACGGTCAGGTGGGGCAGCCGCGCCCACCCCTCGCGCCGCGCGGCGGCCCGCGGGGTCCCCTCTGCCAGCCGTAGCGTGAACCGGACGGTCTCCCCCGTCCAGATCTGGTCGAGGGACGGCGCCGTCCGGCGGCCGTACGGGCCGTCCCTGACCTCGACCGAGGCCTGCCAGCTCATGCGACGCGTCCGTGCCGGCGGGGCGTCAGGCCTCCGGCGGAACGATGACGTCCCGCGCGCCCTCGATCACGATCTTCCGCTCGATGTCGGGGTCCTCGCGCTCGTCGGCGAGCAGCCGCGCCGCGAGCCGGACATTCTCCAGCTCGTCCCGCCGCAGTTCGGCCTGCGCCTTCTTCACGTCCACCGCCCGGTGGACCAGCTTGAAGTCCTCGAGGATCGGGTGCTTCCCGGGCAGCGCCTCGATGTAGAGCGAATCGGTCGGGACGACCACCAGCGACTTCTCGCTCCGCCCCGAGGCGATCCGCTCCCGCAGCAGGTCGCGCGCGGCCCGCATCCGCTCGTCGGTCTCGTCCACGCCGCTCTCCCGCAGGCAGCAGATGTAGTCCAGGATCTCCTCGGTCGTGTAGTTGCCGAACTCGTCCGGGTCGCGCAGGCCCCCGGTCGCGGGATCGATGTAGTCCTGCATCATGTACCAGTGGAGGTGGTTCGGCTCCTTGACCGGGAAGATCATGTAGTTGCCCTTGTAGCCGAGCAGGGTGTCCAGATCGGCCACCTCCGCGAGCTTCCGGGTCACCGCGCGCCCCGCCGTCAGCGAGATCTCGCCCTCGAGGCGGACCCAGCCGGACGGCACGCCGACCCAGTCGCTCCGCCCTCCCGACCCCCCAGGACCACTCAGCCGCACGGTGAATTCGTCGGCCACCACCCAGGGAACCTCGACGTTGTACAGCCGGAAGTACCGCTGGTCGCTGTTCTCGTGGTCCCAGATGGCCTGCATGTACCAGAGGATGTTGTCCTTCACGTGCATGCGCAGCGCGGCGATCGCGGCCTGCCGGTCCAGGTGCTCGCGCAGCGCGGCACTGTACTGGTCGACCGCCTTCTGGAGCGCTGTGACCTCGCGCGACAGGCTCGCCGTGGCCTCCTGCTGTTCCCTGTCCGCCCGTTCGATCGCGAGCTTCGCGACCTCTTCCCGCTTCTCCGCCGCCCCGTCGTCCCCGCCCAGCAGCCCGATCAGCGCGAACGGACCGAACGCGGCGGCGAGGTTCACGTCGGCGAACCGTTGCACCTGGTCCGGATCCCGGATCATCCCGGTCAGCCGCCGCAGCTCCTCGAACGCGTCGCGGGCGAGCCGGGACTTCTGCTCCAGGTGCGCCGCCGCCTCGTCCACCAGCCGCGCCTGGCGCTGGAGGTTCGTCCACATGATCTCCAGCGCCATCTCGTCACCCGCGGCACTGGTGGTGAGGTATTCGAGGGCCGGCAGGAACGAGTCGTCGAGGATGACCCTGCGCAGGATCCAGTGGTGCGCGATCAGCCAGTCCTCGTCGATCTCGTCAGGGCGGGGCACCTCATTCGCCACCAGGATCACCGGTGTCAGCCGATGGATCCGCTCGTGAACCTCGTACTGCCGCTGGAGCTCGTAGAACAGGTAGGTGACGGTGATCTCGTCGTTCGGGTTGGAGATCTCCCCGGAATCGGTCACCTCCACTTCCTCGCTGATCGACGTCTCCACCTCCAGACGTCGCTGCTCCCGGTACTCCTCGGCGGCCTTCAGCACAGCCTCCCGGAAATTCTTCTTCGTGTTCGACGATGCGGTCTCCGCGTCGATCCCGAACCGCGTTCCGAACTTCCCGTCGAAGACGCCGACGCTCAGGGTGCCCTCCGCGGTCTGCTCGAAGGAGGTCTTGTTGCTGGCCCGCTTGACGATCTCGGCGTCGGCCCGCGCGGTCGACGAGGACTCGCTCCGGCGGCTGCCCTGGGCCTCCTCGAGCTCCTTCTGCGTCCGGCTCTTCCGCACCACGCGCTTCTTCGTGTACCGGCGCACCTCCTTCGGGGCCAGGGGGATGGTCGAGACGAGGTCGCCGACCTGGTACTCCTTCGGGGTCCACGCCTGCCGGTACGTCAGCAGGATCCCGTAATTGACGGAGTTGGGCGCGAAAATGTCGAACCGGTAGCGCTCGGACATGCGGCGATCGAGCTCCGCCATCAGCTCGTCGAGCCGCGACGGCGGGGCCGAGGCCGGGGCCGGGGGCGACTCGCTCACCGCCCCCGGCGGCCTCGCCTCGGCGCGGCGCCGCGCCCGGGCCCGCTGGAGGGCCGCCGCCGCGTCCCGCTCGATCTGACGGAAGGTCGCGGGCGCATTGCGCACCATCTTGTCCCAGTCGCTCAGCCGGTCGAGCTCGTCGTAGCCGGCGGCGAGCATCAGGAGGTAGTTGCGCTCGTCCTCGGTCATCCCCGTCCAGTCCTCCATGGTGATGTCGGGCACGATCCGCTTCACGCTGTAGGTGAGCGGCTGTGCCTGCGAGGTGCGCTCCTCCCCGCGGTCCTGGTCCTCGATGATCGTCTGCAGCCGCCGGATCTCGCTGTACAGGCGCCGCATGTCGTCCACCGTCCGGACGGGCTCGTTGATCGACTTGACGACCGACTCGGGCACGCCCGAGACCTGGTTGGCGTAGCGGACGACCTCGGCGTACGCGGTCTGCACGAGATCGACGAGCGACGCGTCGAACGCCTCGGCCCATATGTGCTCGAGGGCGATCTGGAGCTCGTGGAAGTCGTGGTACGCGGTGACGTCGGCGGGGCCCGGACGGGTGATGGTCGCGGTGATCTCGCCGTTTCGCTCGACGCCGTAGGCGAGCTCGACCTCGGGCGGGGTCACGTGCCGCATCTGCCGGTCGACGTACTCGCGAACGAACACGGCCGGTTCGCCGTCGGGATCAGGCTCGACCGACGGGGCGCCCGGCACCTCGGTTCCGCCGGTCCCCGTGCCGCCGCAGCGGTCGAGCGCTTCGCGGATCAGGCGCTCGGCCTCCCGTTCCGCCCGACAGGTACCCAGCAACGCGTTGCGGAACTCCAGGCTCCCCGACGCCGGTCCAGGCGAGACCGCGCGCATCACCCGCTGGATGGAGACTTCGCCCTGGACGCTCCCGTCCGGCCCCTCCTTCAGCCCCAGCGCCTCCGCTTTCGGCCGGGGCAGCGCGAGGCGCAGCTTCCGGATCACTCCGGCCGAACGATCCGCCTCGGGAATCGATTTCAGTGACTGACCGACGAGCTGCGTCTGCTTGCTGCCGAGATCTTCGCCCGGGTTCAGGTAGGTCGGCTGCTTCCGGAGCGCGTCGGGCACGGAGGAGAGGGTGAAGCGGGTAAACGCCTGGTCCGCCTTCTTCTTCAGGTCGATCGCCGGCTTCGCCTTCTCCCGGAGCTGCGTCGCCAGCGCCGTCCGCACGCCGGTCCTGAGGGATACGGTCGTGCTGAGCTGCCGCGTGACGTCCGACCGCGTCGTCCGCACCGGCACCCCCGACGGATACGGGATCCGCAGCCCGTCGAGCCGCGCCTTCGGGAGCCGGACGACGTATGCCTCCTGCCGCCCCGCGTCGACCACCACGTCGTACGAGCAGTGGAGGATCCGCTCCTGCGGGGACAGCGGGACCGGGATCCCCCCGGTCTCCGCGACCGCGTCCTCGGGCGCGAGCACCAGCAGCAGGAGGTCGGGCCGCGGCTCGCCGTCGGGCGCGGCGAAGTCACGCGGGTCGAACTCGATCGCGAACTCCCCACCCGGCCCGGTCAGCACCGACCCGATCCGCTCGCCGGGGACCTGTTGCCAGAACGGCGGCGCGGACTGATTCGGAGCCTTCGCCGTGTTCAGCGCCGCCAGATCCGGCCTCGGTTCGCGAGGGTCCAGGTCGTACAGCACCACCTGGAGGTTCGGGACCGGCGCCTGGGTCTCCAGGACCAGCACGAGGCCGCTCACGCGGTGCATCCGCGGGCCGTTCGGCGGGCTCGATGACGAGATGGGCGTGAGTGCGTCGGGCGGGAGCTGCCCCGCGAGATGCGTCGGGTCCTTGGATCCCATGGTCGGGCGGGCGTCGTGCGTGTGTGTGTGGATCGCGTTGCGCGGAGGCGGCGGAGCGAGACCGCGGAGCTGCGGTGAGCGGTCCTGGAGCCGCGCGCGCTCTCGGGTGGGGTACGACTAACCAGTGATATGGATTGGCGCAAGGGCCGGGGGCGGGGAGGGGGAGGGCAGGGATGACGGGTGGCGCGAGTGCGCGGAAGGGTCATTCCTGTTCGCCGGCGCCGGGT
>CAZJEH010000195.1:0-6500 GCA_964544905.1 uncultured Gemmatimonas sp. | reverse complement strand
GTCGTGCAACCGCCGCGCGATCGGCACGACGGTGGCCTTGTCGCGATCGTTCACCGTGATGATGATCGATCCCTCGAGCGGCAGGTTCATGCCGGCCGAGATCTGGGCTTTGGCGAAGGCCATTCCGAACGAGTCGTCGACCCCCATGGCCTCCCCGGTCGACCGCATCTCCGGCCCGAGGATGGGGTCCACTTCGATCTTGTTGAAGGGGAAGACGGCCTCCTTCACAGCCACGCCGTGGACGGGCAGTTCGTCCGGCAGCCCGAAATCGGCCAGCTTCTCCCCAGCCATCAGCCGCGCGGCGATCCGAGCCAACGGTACGCCGGTGGCCTTCGAGACGAACGGGACGGTGCGCGAGGCCCGCGGATTGACCTCCAGGACGTAGACTTTCCCCTCGAACACCGCATACTGCACGTTGATCAGACCGACCACGCCGAGTTCGAGGGCGAAGCGGCGGGTGTGCTCGCGCATCTCCTCCAGTTCCCGATCACCCAGGAGGTAGGGAGGCAGTACGCAGGCCGAGTCGCCCGAGTGCACGCCAGCCTCTTCGATGTGCTGCATCACCCCTCCGATGACCACCGTCTCACCGTCGCAGAGCGCGTCCACGTCGGCCTCGAACGCGTCCTCGAGGAAGCGATCGATCAGCACCGGCCGCTCCTCCGACACGCTGACTGCCCGCTCGAAGTAGTCTCGCAGCCCGGTCTCGTCATAGACGATCACCATTCCGCGCCCACCGAGGACGTAGCTTGGACGGAGCAGCACCGGGTACCCGATACGATGCGCGATCTCGGCAGCCTCGTCGATGCTCGTGGCGTTGCCGTTCGGCGGCTGAGTCACACCGAGGTTCCTTGCCAGCTCTTCGAATCGCTCCCGGTCCTCCGCACGGTCGATCGACTCGACGGACGTGCCCAGGATGCGCACCCCGAGGCGCTCCAGCGGTCCCGCCAGCTTCAGCGGCGTCTGACCTCCGAGCTGGACGATCACGCCATGCGGCTTCTCGAGCCGCACGATCTCGATCACGTCCTCCAGCGTGAGCGGCTCGAAGTACAGCTTGTCGGAGATGTCGAAGTCAGTCGAAACAGTCTCCGGGTTGGAGTTGACCATGATCGTCTCCCAACCCGCTTCTCGAAGTGCCAGCGATGCCTGGACGCAACAGTAATCGAACTCGACACCCTGTCCGATTCGGTTCGGGCCGCTCCCCAGGATCACCACCTTGCGCCGATCGGAGGAGGCCGACTCATTCTCCTCCGCATATGTCGAGTACAGGTACGGCGTGAATGCCGGGAACTCTCCCGCGCACGTGTCGACGGTGTTGTAGACCGGGTGCAGACCGAATGACCACCGTCGTTCGCGTACGACCGATTCCGTCTCCCCGCGGAGCCTGGCCAGTTGCGCGTCCGAAAAGCCGAGCCGTTTCATGCGGAGCAGGTCCCGGGCGGTGACCTGCGGGAGGGCGGCGTACTCGCGCTCGGCTTCGAGCAACTCTGCGAGCTGCGCGATGAACCACGGATCGATGGCGGTGAGCTCGGAGACCTCCTCCACCGTGAAGCCCGCGGCGAGGGCCCGCTTGATCTGGAAACAGCGCTCCGGCGTCGGCCGGCGCAGGGCGGCACGCAGCGCCTGGGGTGTGTCCTCTTGCAGCCGGTCGTCGGCCAGGGTTCGGCCGGTTTCCCAGCCCATCCGGCCGATCTCCAGCGCGCGGATCGCCTTCTGCCACGCCTGCTTGAAGGTCCGCCCGATGGCCATCGACTCGCCCACCGCCTTCATCTGCACGCCCAGCGTCGCATCTGCCGCGGCGAACTTCTCGAAGGCGAAACGGGGGAACTTCACGACCACGTAGTCGAGCACCGGTTCGAAGGAGGCGGGCGTGGTGCGAGTGATCGAGTTCGAGAGCTCGTCCAGTGTGTACCCGACCGCCAGCTTCGCCCCGATGCGGGCGATCGGGTAGCCCGTCGCTTTCGACGCCAGCGCCGACGACCGCGATACGCGCGGATTCATCTCGACTACCAGCATCTCGCCGTTCGCCGGGTTCACGGCGAACTGGACGTTACACCCCCCCGCCTCGACGCCGATCTCGCGAATGATCGCGATCGCGGCGTCCCGCATCTTCTGGTACTCGACGTCCGTCAGCGTCTGGATCGGCGCCACGGTGATGGAGTCACCGGTGTGGACGCCCATCGCGTCGACGTTCTCGATGGAGCAGATGACGACGGCGTTGTCCGCCCGATCCCGCATCACCTCGAGCTCGAACTCCTTCCAGCCAAGGACGGAGCGGTCGATGAGCACCTCTCCGATCGGCGACAGCGCAAGCCCGGCGCGAACCTGGTCCTCAAACTCCTCGCGGTTGTAGGCGATACCGCCGCCCGTCCCGCCGAGTGTGAACGAGGGGCGGATGATGGCAGGGTAGCCCGTCTCCTCGACAATGCGGCGAGCGTCCTCCAGGGACCGCGCGAAACCGCCGTGCGGAACCGCCAACCCGATCCGGTGCATCGCCTTGGCGAATTCGCTGCGGTCCTCTGCCGTTCGGATCGCGCGCGCGTTCGCACCGATCAATTCGACCCCGTGCTTGGCCAGCACACCCCGGTCGTGCAGCTCGAGCGCCACGTTGAGCGCCGTCTGCCCACCCATCGTCGACAGGATGGCGTCCGGCTTCTCGATCTCGATGACCCGCTCGACCCACTCGGGAGTGATCGGCTCGATATAGGTCCGGTCGGCCAGGTCAGGATCCGTCATGATCGTGGCCGGATTCGAGTTGACCAGGATCACCCGATAGCCCTCTTCGCGCAGCGCGCGGACCGCCTGTGTGCCCGAATAATCGAACTCGGCCGCCTGACCAATGACGATCGGTCCGGAACCGAGAAGAAGGATGGATTCCAGGTCGCTACGCTTGGGCATATGCTCGTCGCCCCGAGACGGGGCGGCATCAGGTGTTCGGTCGCGCATACGCCGGCCGGGTCACGCGACCGGCCGGCGTATCAGGAGAGACCCCCGCGGAGTCGAGACAAAGTACCAGAATCCGGGGTCCGTCTCAAGGCGGCGGCTCCCAATGGGACCGTGCGACTCACCCGGCCAGATCCATCGATTTCGCGAGGAAGCACGGGGCCTCCGCCGCTTCCGAATCAGTTGGGAGCCCTTGGCACGCCACCCGTGGGCTCAGCCGGCGAGAATGGATCGTCACGAGAGCGCATCGTAAACGGAGACGGGCGAAGCTTCGAGGGATACCCGCGACCCATGGTGATCGGGCCGTGAAAACCGCGAAGAAACGGCGACAGGGCCGAGCGCGGATTCACCGATCCACACGCGGCCCTGCCCCCCGTCCTTTCGCCTGCGCTGACGGACGGTTTCCCCGCCGTCGCACCGGCGCGTTACGGAGTCGTGTCGATGCTCCCGATGTAGTACTCGAGCAACTTGCTCTGCTGTAACAAGCTGTAGCGGGCGCTCACCAACGCGGTCGCCGCCCGGAGGTGGGCCACGCGCGCCTGCTCCAGCTCGACCAGCGTCGCCGCCTGAACCTCGTAGCGCGCCTGGGCCGTCTCCAGAGCAAGCTCCGCGGCGCGAAGCTGCAACTCCGCGACCTCCAGCTGCTGCTCCGCCAGCGCCAGGTCGAGGTAGGCGGTGCGCACTTCCGTTTCGACCGTCTGCGCGGTGTTCTCCAGGTTTATCCGCGCGTTCTGCTCCTGGATCCTCGCCCGCTCACGGGTGATGCCCGCGTTGGGGTCGAAGAGCGGAACACTCACGCCCAGCTGTACACTACCCTGCCGCCGGTTATCAAGCTGGTCCATGAGCGGGTCGTTGTTCAGCGAGTTGAAGTTGCTGCTGTAACCCACGGAGAGCGAGAGCGAGGGCCAACGACTCGCGTTGGCGATACGCACACCCTGGCGTGCTGAGTTTACCTGCAGCTCCGCCTGAAGCAGGTCCGGCCGCTGTTGCCGGGCCGCCGAGATGAGCTGGTCGAAATCGAGCGACGCGTAGGTCAGTGAGGGAGTCGCATCCGGCGGGACGAACTCGTAGTCCCCGAACGGATCCAGCTGGAGCAGCCGGATCAGGTTCATCCGTGCGACCACCAACGCCCGCTCGGCCTGCACCACCGAAAGCATCGCGCTCGCGGTCGACGCCTGCTGCTGGTACAGGTCCGAGATCGGCCGGCGACCCTGCTGGACCATCGCCTCGATCTGCGCCTGCTGCGCCTCTACGGCCGTCAGGTTCTCCCTCTGTACGTTGACCTGCTCCTGCGCCTCCACGACCCCGATGTAGTTGGTGATCACGTTGTACGTGACCGTCTGGAGCGACCGTTCCAGGCTCTGCTCGCCCTGACGTACGCTGAGTCGGGCCTGCTCCAACTGCGCCAGCGTCGAGTAGACGTTGCCGATCTGGATGTTCGCGGAGACGCTCCCGTTCAGGGACGGGTCGGTCTGCCCCAGGGCGGTCAGGTAAGGCGCCGTGGTCGACGTGTTGAGCCGCACCGTCGGGAAGATGACGTTGCGCTGCTGCCGCGCCGTGAGTTCGTTCAGCCGGGCGGAGTTCTGCGCCTGCATTACCGTCGGGTTCTGCTCGAGCGCGATCCGGATAGCTTCCTCGAGCGTGATCACACGCGACTCGGGCTGCTGCGCGTTCAGCGCGCCGGCGCTGAAGGCAGCCAGGCCCAACACCGCCATCGCCCGACCGGCTCCGCGGATCGATCTATGAATCCCCATCTGTCCTCGTTTCGATCAGTAGAATTGCTGCTCGACAGCCAGTGGACTGCCACTCATTCGTAGCGCAGAGCGTCGATCGGGTTCAGGCCGGCCGCCTTGCGCGCCGGATAGAACCCGAAGAACACACCAACGGCGGCCGAGAACGCGATGGCGACGGTCGCTGTGAACACCGAGACCTCCGTATTCCAGCCCGTCACCCGGCCCACCACTTCGGCTCCGACGACCCCAACCGTCAGCCCGATGACCCCACCGAGCATGCTCATCACGATGCTCTCGACCAGGAACTGCGTCAGCACGTCCTTGCCCCTCGCCCCGATCGCCATGCGGATCCCGATCTCGCGAGTCCGCTCGGTCACGGAGACGAGCATGATGTTCATGATCCCGATTCCACCAACCAGGAGCGAGATCGACGCGATCGCAGCCAGCAGCAGGGTCATCGTCTCCGTGCTCGCCGACGCAGCGGTCGCCAGGTCCGTCTGGTCCCGCACCGTAAAGTCGTCCGGATCGCCCTGGTAAAGGTTGTGTGACTCTCGCAGTATGATCCGAAGTTCTTCCTTTGCCGCCTCCAGCGCCTCCGTAGAAACCGCGGAGGCCACGATCTGGGGAATGAAGAGCCTGCCGGACAGCCGCGTGAACGCGGTCGTGTACGGCATCAGGATGATGTCGTCCTGGTCCTGCCCGCCCGCCGACTGCCCCTTCGGGGACAGGACGCCGATCACGTCGAACGGCACGTTCCTGATCTGGATGCGCTGCCCGACAGGATCCTGGTCCGGGAAGAGGTTCTCCGCGACGACCTGTCCGAGGAGAACGACACGCCGGTTGCTGCGAAGGTCGTCCTCATCGAACCAGGTACCCGAACTGACGGGCCAGTTACGAATGATCTCGTAGTCGGTCGAGACGCCGTTGACCCGAGCCCGCCAGTTGTTCCCCTGCGCGATCGCCTGCCCCTGCGAGTTGATGACAGGCGAAACACCGGTGATCAGCGTCGCCTCCCGCTTGATCTTCTCCACATCGTCGAGGGTCAGGGCGGTGAAGCTGCCCGATCCCATGTTCACGCCCCCGGTGACCGCAGCTCCGGGCGTGATGACGATCATGTTGCTGCCCAGCGCCTGGATCGAGTCGCGGATCTGCGACCGGGCTCCCAGCCCGACCGCGACCATGACGATGACCGCGCCGACGCCGATGATGATGCCCAGCATCGTCAGCAGCGCGCGCATCTTGTTCTTGAAGATGCTCTGCGATGCGACGCGTACGAGGTTGGATGCTTTCATGCCGCTCCCGCCAGAACGTTGTCCCCGAGTTCGGCGAGATCCTTCGCAGCATCTCGCCGATGCTCCACCTCGTGGTCGCGCAGGATCTGCCCGTCCCTTACTTCGACGATCCGCCTGTGGTACTCGGCGATATCGTGTTCGTGCGTGACCAGCAGAATGGTGATGCCCTGATCGTTCAGCTCCTGAAACAGCGCCATTACTTCGATCGACGTACGGTGATCGAGGTTGCCTGTTGGCTCGTCAGCGAGCAGAAGAGCCGGCTCGGTCACCAGTGCCCGGGCGATCGCCACGCGCTGCTGCTGTCCGCCGGACAACTCACTCGGGTGATGGTCGAGCCGATCACCCAGCCCGACGCGCTCCAGCGCCTTCGCCGCCTGTGCCTTCGGATCCTTGAAACGGTGCTGCCTGTCGTAAAGCAGCGGCAGCTCGACGTTGTCCAGCGCGCTCGTTCGTGAAAGCAGGTTGAACCCCTGGAAGACGAAGCCGAGCTTCTGGTTCCGAATGTCCGCCAGCTGATTCCGGTCCAACCCATCCA
>CAZJEH010000194.1:0-6525 GCA_964544905.1 uncultured Gemmatimonas sp. | reverse complement strand
CAACGAAGTCCGCAACTTCCTCATCGCCAACGCGATCTTCTGGCTGGACGAGTACCATGCCGACGGGCTCCGCGTCGACGCCGTCGCGTCGATGCTGTACCTCGACTATTCGCGTCGGGAAGGAGAGTGGTTGCCGAACCGGTACGGCGGCCGCGAGAACCTGGAGGCGATCGAGTTCTTTCGGGAGCTGAACCGGACGGTACGGGAGCACTTCCCCGGGGCGCTGATGATCGCCGAGGAGTCGACCGCGTGGCTCGGCGTCACGCATCCCACTGAGGGTGGCGGCCTCGGTTTCCACTTCAAGTGGAACATGGGATGGATGAACGATTTCCTGCGATTC
Source organism: uncultured Gemmatimonas sp. (assembly GCA_964544905.1). Taxonomy (GTDB): domain Bacteria; phylum Gemmatimonadota; class Gemmatimonadetes; order Longimicrobiales; family Longimicrobiaceae; genus WHSP01. The sequence continues at coordinate 6,185 of CAZJEH010000194.1, read as the reverse complement.
ATCGAGCACGAGCCGATCCACCGGAAGTATCACCTGGGGCTGCTCACCTTCTCGCTGATGTACGCGTTCAGCGAGCATTTCATCCTTCCCATCTCGCATGACGAGGTGGTCCACGGCAAGCGGTCGCTGCTGGACAAGATGCCGGGCGACGTCTGGCAGAAGTTCGCCAACCTTCGCCTGGCCCTGGGCTTCATGTGGACCCACCCCGGCAAGAAGCTTCTGTTCATGGGGAGCGAGATCGGTCAGTGGGCGGAGTGGAACTACCAGGGGCCGTTGGACTGGGCATTGCTGGACTTTCCGTTCCACCAGGGAGCGCAGCGTTGGGTGCGGGACCTCAATGCCGTCTACCGGCGTGAGCCCGCCCTCTGGCAGCGGGACACGACCTACGAGGGATTCGAGTGGGTCGACTTCCACGACGTCGAGAACACCGTGCTCATCTTCCGCAGGATCGGGGAGTCTCCGTTGGATGAGGTGATCGTCGTCTGCAACTTCACCCCCGTTCCGCGGGAGGCGTATCGCGCCGGTGTGCCGCGCGGTGGGAGATACCGGGAGGTCCTGAACAGCGACGCGGAGATCTACGGGGGGAGCAACGTCGGGAACGGTGGGTCAGTGGAGGCCGAGCCCATACCCAGCCATGGCCACCCGTACTCGATCAGCCTTACCCTCCCCCCTCTGGGGATGCTCTTATTGAAAGCCGACACGGACAGCGGGATGGTGTAGGGACGGTACGGGCCGCGGTGACACGCGCGGCGAGGCCCGGCGATCGGGTCCCGGCGCGGGCGATTCGGGATTGACCGGCTATCACGAGGAGGACGACGATGGCTCGGAAGAAGGAGGAACGGACGGGCGGCGAGACGGGACGCCGGCGTGCCGCGGAGTCCCGACGCGGAGACCAGGGCGAAGGCATGCGGGCTCCCGGTCGGAGCGGGACCGGGCAGATGTCTCCGGAACGAGCGGCTGATGGATCGGACGACAGGGTCACCGGTCGAGGTGGACGGTCCGAGTCGGGGGTCCGGGGTACGCCGCGTGGACGCGATCTGCGTCGCGACCTCCGCGAGTTCGCATCCGCGCGACCGCAGGGCTGGGGGCACGACGACTGGCTCAACTTCCTCGAGAGCCTGAAGGAGCGCGGTCACAACATCAACGACCGCGAGGCGATCGGGGTGGCCCTCGAGCGCGAGCGGTTGGCGTTGCGGCTGGAGCAGGTGCGCGGCGTGGGGCCGCAGCGGCGTCAGGCGCTGGTGGAACGGTTCGGGAACGTCTGGAGCCTGCGCAATGCCGATTCGCGGGAGATCGCGGCGGCGGCCGGCATGCCGGTGAGCCTCGCCGAGCAGGTGAAGGCGAGCGTGTTCTGAGCGACGGTCGGGGCAGAGCCCGCCGGGCCGGCGGTGGGCTCTCTGACCGAGGACATCAACCCAGACCGGCACCGTACGGCGGCTCCAGGAGCGGGTAATCGATGAGTGCGGGCTCGCCGGGGAACGAGAACGACCCCGGCGATTGCGGCATGTAGCGGCAGAGGACAGAGCCGCCGGAAATCGCCCGTCAGGCTATGGCTGGAGGCGTATCGCGGTAGTTCCAACGCGAGCCAACCGGAATGACCGCGTCGAATTCGACCGGAAGTGGCAGCCTGGTCGTGGGTTGTCTTCCCCAATCTTCCCCGGCGGGGGCCGCCGCGTCCATCTCCTCCAGTCCATCTTCGCCCATCACGCGCCGCGCTCGTTGGTGAGAAGAGCGACCGGGAACCCGGAGAACAGCGACCCGACCTGGACTTCCCCTCCGGCCTCGACGGCGACCTTCCTGCCCGTGAAGCGCTCCAGCAAGGGCCCGCCGATCCGCTCCGGCAGGACGATCCGTGTATCGGCCCAGGAGGCGGGATCGGAAAGCGGGCCCAGCATCGACCCCAGTGTCCAGGTCAGCCGCGGGACGGCTACGACCGCGCAGCTCCGACCGTCCACCCGCGCGAACGCGAAGACGTGGCGCGACGCCGGCCCCGCGCTATGGAGCGGGACGTATTCGCCGTTTCGAAAGAGGTCCGGCCTGGCACGCCGCAACGCCAACCCCAGGTGGGTGACGTACATCTTGATTCGACCGTCCCGCCACTCGCGCGTTGTCTCTCGGGCCAGCTCTTCCAGAGCCCCATCCCGGATCTTCGTCTTCAGTTCTGTCAGCATCCGTTCCCGCCGTTCGTAATCCACGGTCCGCCGGTTGTCCGGATCGACCAGACTGTAGTCCCACAGCTCCTGCCCCTGATAGATGTCGGGAACACCGGGCGCACATAGCTTGATGATCAGTTGGGCGAGGGAGTTGTGCATTCCGTGAACTGACACCTCTCGCGCGAAACCCCGCAGGTCGTCGAGGAACTCGCTCGATCCCGTTGCGCCCGGAGTGAGTATCCTGCGGACGAAGTCCGCCAGCGCTTCATCGTAGGCCTCGTTGGGCGTGATCCAGCTGGTGTTGACCTTCGCTTCACGAGCAGCCTTCTCCATGTAGCGCACCATCCGCTCGCGGAAATCGGCCAGCACCGACGGGTCTTCGTCCTCGAGCGGCCAGGCGCCGACCAGCGTCTGGTAGATCAGGTACTCCTTGTTCGGCCCCGGCACCATCTCGCCCTCGATGTCCGTGCCGGCCGCGGCGTTCATCCCCCGCCACCGCTCGACGCGCTCCTCCCACACGGACGGCATCTCGGACAGGACATTGATGCGTGCCCTGACGTCCTCGCTTCGCTTCGTATCGTGCGTTGTGGTCGTGTTGAGAGCATTCGGCCAGCGGGACGATCGATCCCGCAACCACATGTGCAGCTCATCGACCGAAAGGCCGAAACGGTCCGGTTCACCGCCGACCTCGTTGAGGGAAACGAGCCGATTGTAGATGTAGAAGGCCGTGTCCTCGACCCCCTTGGCCATCACCGGCCCGGTCAATTGCTGGAACTTCATCACGAAGAGGGCGTGCTCGGCGCGGTCGTCCTGATCGAGGTCGTCCGGCCAGCGGAGCAGAAGGATGTCACGCACGAAGTTGAAGACGGTCGGACTGGTCGCCCGGTTGCGGCGGATCGCCGTCCGCACCGCGTCCTCGACGTGCCGCGCATCGAGCGGTTCGACGAACCCACGCTCCGCGTCGATGTACGTTCGATAAACAGGAAAGCAGGCGATGATCTCGCGTAGTGCGTCGGTCAGCGCCCCGAGGGTGAAGTCCCGGAACCGCCGGTTCCTCTCCGATAGCCGGTTGATCAGGAAGGCGAGGACGTTCAGCTCACTGGCGAGCGCCACCCGGAGGATGAACTTCCTCTTCTCGTAGGCGAGACGCGGAAAGTCGACTCGGTCACCGACAAATCCGCGATACACGCGCGTCATCTCGGCCACGTTCTCACGCGCCACGAAGATGCCGTTCAGGCGGTTCAGGAAGTCGTAGCCGACCGTTCCCGCTACCGGCCAGTCCGGAAGCTTCTCATCGCCCGTGAGAATCTTTTCCACCACCACATAGGCGCTCTCCTCGCCCGCGTGCCGGGAGACCTGTTCCTGCAGCGTGCGGAGGTACCTGAGCGGATTGAAGAGCCCGTCCGGGTGGTCTACCCGCAGCCCATGAACCTTCCCCTCGGACACCAGGCGCAAGACCAGCCGGTGCGTGGCATCGAACACCTCGCCGCGCTCCACACGGACGGCGGCGAGGTCGTTGACGTCGAAGAAGCGCCGATAGTTGATCTCCTCGACCGCGACACGCCAGTACGCCAGCCGGTACGGCTGGTCTTCGAGAACCCGCTCCAGGTTGTCGAAGGAATGCGGATCGCCGACGGTCCCGTTGAACTGGTCGAGCGTACGGGAGAGGGCAACGCGGAACCCCTCCGAGGAGGCATGGAGGTCGCGGAGCCTGCGTCGGCTCACGAAGCTTTCGCGGCGTCGCTCGGCGATGCTGGCTTCATCCGTCTGCCCACGTGACGGGAGGTTCTCGAGCGCCGTCACGATGCTCTGCAGCTCGACGATGTCCGGGTCGTCATCCGCGCAGTGCGCTGCCATGACATCGACAGCCGCGCGCAGTACCAGGGAGGACGATCTCGGTGAGACCGGGAATACGTGCTCGTGGTAGCGGATGAGGAAGCGCCCTCCCTCGTACTCCAGCCGCAACTCGCCGCGCTCGAGGATCTCGCCGAACTGGTCGCCCAGCACGGGGAGCAGCACGCGATCTGCGAGTTCCGGTTTCAGCGGCTTCCAGTCGATGTCGAAGAAGGAGGCGAAGGATGAGCTTGGCCCGTTCTCGAGGACGTCCATCCACCACGCGTTGGTCGGTTCTCCGATCCCCATGTGGTTCGGGACGATGTCCAGCAGGCAGCCGATCCCGTGTTCGTGGAGGACGCGGGTGAGCCCCTCGTACGCCTCGTCTCCGCCCAGCTCCTCGTTGAGTCGCCCGTGATCCGAGATGTCGTAGCCGTGCAGGCTTCCCGGTCTCGCCTGGAGGATGGGCGACGAATACAGATCGCTGATGCCGAGGTCCCGCAGGTAGGGCACGATCGCCGCGGCATGGGTGAAGGTGAAGTTCAGGTTGAGCTGCAGACGGTAGGTGGCGAGGGGGGACCTCGGGGGATGCGCGGCAGTGGGTATCGTCGGCATCCTTATCGGGGCTAGAATGTTGGGCGGGTGATCGGTTCCGTGGGTTCAGGGTTTGCAAGAAGCAGGCGAATCCGGATCCCGGCAGCTGCCCGGACTTCGACCTCATACCGAACGTCGACGACTCACATCCGATAGATATGACAGTGATGACCGTCTCCCCCCGGGCGATGACGGCCGATCCGTGGCCGCGCGCAGGGAGGCCCGCATGAGGATGTGGCCCGGAGAACCCTTCCCCCTGGGCGCGACATGGGATGGGGAAGGGACCAACTTCGCCCTCTATTCCGAAGATGCGACGGAGGTCGAGCTCTGCCTCTTCGACGCGCCTTCCGCCGCAGAGCCCACCCACTGCTTCCGCCTCCGCGAGCGAACCGCCCACGTCTGGCACGGCTACCTTCCCGGCGTCGGACCCGGTCAGCTCTACGGCTATCGCGTCAACGGCCCCTACGATCCGGGCCGCGGCCTGCGCTTCAACCCGTTCAAGCTGCTCATCGACCCGTATGCGAAGGCGCTGGCGGGCCGGGTCGATTACGCGTACCACCCCTGGGCCTATCCATTCGATCAGCCTGGGGAGGATTGGGTTCTCGACGACGAGAACGACGCCGCGGGCGTTCCAAAGGGCGTGGTGATCGACCCCTCCTTCGACTGGCAGGACGACCGGAGCCCGCGAATCCCCTGGCACCGCACGGTGATCTACGAGGCACACGTGAAGGGGCTGACCATGCGGCATCCGGGGATTCCCGAGGAGCTGCGGGGCACCTACGCCGCCGTCGCCCATCCGGTCATCATCGAGCACCTGAAATCGCTAGGCGTCACGGCGATCGAGCTGCTGCCCGTCCACGAGATCGTGGACGACTACTTCCTGGTTAAGAAGGGGCTGCGTAACTACTGGGGATACAATAACATCGGTTATTTCGCGCCGGCGGGACGCTACGCCCACGCCCGCGAGTACCACGAGCAGGTGCGGGAGTTCAAGGAGATGGTCCGACGTCTCCACGCGGCGGAGATCGAGGTCATCCTCGATGTCGTCTACAACCACACCGCCGAAGGCAACCATCTCGGCCCCACGCTGAGCTTCCGGGGGATCGACAACCGCACGTACTACCGGCTTTCCCCGGATAACCCCCGGTTCTACACGGACTACACCGGCTGCGGGAACTCCCTGAACATGGTCCACCCGCAGACGCTCAAGCTGGTGATGGACTCGCTGCGGTACTGGGTCCAGGAGATGCACGTAGACGGGTTCCGCTTCGATCTCGCGGCCACACTGGCCCGCGAGCTCCACGACGTGGATCGGCTCTCTTCGTTCTTCGACATCATCCACCAGGACCCCGTGCTCTCGCAGGTGAAGCTGATCGCCGAGCCGTGGGACGTTGGCCCCGGAGGGTACCAGGTGGGCAACTTTCCCGTGCTCTGGGCGGAGTGGAACGGCCGATACCGCGACACCGTGCGCGCTTTCTGGCGCGGTGATCCCGGCACGATCGCGGAGCTGGGGTTCCGTCTGACGGGCTCCAGCGACCTGTACGAGTCGGACGGCCGGCGCCCCCACGCCAGCATCAACTTCATCACGGCGCACGACGGATTCAC
>CAZJEH010000193.1:0-6627 GCA_964544905.1 uncultured Gemmatimonas sp. | reverse complement strand
CCAGTACCCATGCACGCGTTCTTCGGTACCGAGCCACTTCGCGTATCGGGGCTCCACGAGATCGGGGTCGGCGAGTAGCGCCTGGGGACCCACCTCGCAGGGCAGGCGGACCGGGTCGCCGGATCCCGGGCAACCCGATTCGCAAGGCGGCCAGGGGCCGCGTACGACGTGGGCCGGGTGCATCCGCTGACAGCGGTGGTTGCCCGCGCCGTCAGCCAGGACCGCCCGCTCCTCGATTAGTTCCCGTCGGGGAGCCCCAGTGCTTCCCGCAGCTCGGCGGCGCTCATGCCCTGGACGTAGACCGGGGTGCCACGGTCGAAGAGGCGCGCGGAATCGAGGCTGCCCACGTAGACGGGGTCGAAGCCGGTTTCCTCCACCAACCGGGTGGCGATCGCCACCGCCTCCGGATCGTCGCCGGCGATCGGGATTCCGATCTTTTCGCCGGCATCGTTGGTGGGGTTCTCGATCATCGTGTAGGCGATCGCATTGAACGCGCGGACCAGCCGTGTCCCCGGCAGGTACTCGGAGCTGGCGATTCCGGTCCCCTTCGCGATCGCCGAGTCGGCCATCGGCCCGTCGCGATCGGCGCGCGGGTTGCCGAGATCGATGACGACCTTCCCGCGCAGCAACTCGCCGTGCTCACGTGCGACATCCGGGAGCGCACCGTAGGGGACGGCGATCAGCACCACATCCCCGAACCGAGCGGCCTCATCCGGCGTCCCGGCCGAGGCGTTCGGACCCGCGCGCTCCACGAGCTCGCTCAGCTCATCGGGATTCCGTGACGAAAAGAAGACGTGGTGGCCGGCCTCCGCCCAGGCGAGGCCCAGACCCCCACCCATGTTCCCCGCCCCGATGATACCGATCCGGAGCGGCTGGTCTCCGGCCGTCGCCGAAGCTTCCTCCGGCCCCGCTTCCCCGCTGGCGCAGCCGACCGATCCGACCACGAACGCCAGCAGCGCCACGGCGATGCGCAGCCGCGTCAGGGGAACCTCATGCTTCGATGTCTGCACGGCACCTTCCTCTTTCGATGGAGGTCGAATTCAGGCGTGGAAAGCAGCTTCCCCACGACGACACAATGTGTGCGGGCCGCCCTCCCCGCAACGCGCGGCTGCGATACGATTCCCTTCCGTTCCCTTCGGCGTCCACACGCAAGCGTAGCGATGCCGAGGCCCGTGGCATCGCTACACCGGCGAGAGAGGGTCGGCCCGGTGGTTCCAACTCCCACCGAACCGATCCTCTCACCACGATCGTTCCGTCAGGCGTTCGGGTTGGCGTCCTGTTCGCGCTGTGGCAGCGGGAAACAGTACTGCTGCCCGAAGGTCGCGGAGCCCGTATGGTTCACCCCCTCTTCCCACTGGAGGCGGCCGTCGTGACGCCGCAGATCGTTCAGCCGGTGCCCCTCGAGGAAGAGGGTCCTGCGCCGCTCCTCGAGGACCTGGTCGAGGATCGCGTCATCGTCGCTCGGATTGGCGGGCTCGTACCGGGGAAGTCCGTAGGCATCCCGGACTGCGTTGATACGATCGACCGCCTCCTGGCCGAGGCGCGCCTCGGCGATGATCAACTGTGCTTCGTCCCAGCTGGCGACTCGAACGGGTGAATCCACCTCGGCGTACTTCGTCGTGTACCACATGTCCGTGATCCCGTCGACGCCCTTGCGGTTCCCGTTGATGACCCCCGGCCGCACGTCCGGTACACCGTCGACCGTGAGGTTGCGGAACGGTTCCCACACCGAGACGAGGTTTCCTCGCTGCATCGCCACGTACAGCTTGTTCTCGCGATCGGGAGAGGCGCCGGAGTAGGTCGCGCTGAACTCGAACCCGGCCGGAACCTTTTCGGCGTCGGCCACCGCCCCGTCCAGGTACTCGCCGCCGAGATTCAGGCGCACCCGCGCCCGGCCCACGAGGGCAAGGTTGCGCGTCTCCTCCACCCCCGCGGCTTCTGCAGCGTTCAAAGCCTTGGTGAACCATTCCTCCGCCGCCAGCAGCACCTCGCGAGGCTGCAACACGGCCCCTCCGTTCTCCAGGACCGCCTCACACCACCCCTCTCCGAGGTAGGTCATTGCGTACGCGGCATAGTTCGCCGTGTAGGAGAGCAGCTCGTTGCGGTTGGGCACCTCGGCGTCGGTCCACTGCTCGAGCCGCCGTGTGACATCCCGTCCCTGCGCGAGCGCCGTGTACGTGATGCCCTGATAGTTGAAGCCGTTCCCGTTCACGCAGCGGAGCGTGTTGTTGTCGCTCGGCGTGACGGCGCGGTTGTTCTGGACGTTGTACGCCAGGAAGCTGGTCGAGAAGACCAGCTCGTCGGTGAACAGCCCGGCCACGCCGGCATAGTTGGCGACCATGCACTCGAAGTCCGCCTGCGCGCCGAGCCGCTGTAGCGCCGCGGTCGTCGGATTGTCCAGCGTCTCCGCCGGTACCTGACCGGGCAGCTCGACTTCCAGGAGGGTGTCACACCCCGCGATGGTGACGGCGCCGACGAGCGACGCAATTGCCACCGCCCGGGAGCGGACCCCACCGACCGACCTCTGCGATTGTCTATTCTTCACCATGTCGATTCCTCAGCAGCTTGCGAAACGTGGTTCATTTTCGAAGTCGACCACCATCCACGTGGAGCAGAGTCGCTCGGACCTCGCCTCAGAAACGCAGGTTGAGAGAGGCCACGATCTGCGTGGGGTGGTAGAAGACCGTCATGGCGCTCCAGTTCAGGTCGGTACGGTCCGCGGTCTCCGGATCGATCACCGGCTCACCGAAGACGTTGTCCTGCGCCTGCCAGAGGAACCAGAGATTGCGGGCCGCCAGGTTGATGGACGCGCGGTTCGCCCGGATCCGGCCGACCAGCTCCGCGGGGATGTCGTACGTCGCTGAGACCTCCCGCAGGCGGGCGAATCCGCCATCGTGCATGTGCAGCGTCCGCTCGATCGCCGTTTCCTGGACCAGGTAGCGGACGATCGGGTCGGGATCGACTCCATTGGCGGGATCGCCGAGGTAGGCGAGCGTATTCCCCATCACGCTGTGCGCGAAGCCCATCAGCATCTCGCGGCGGATGTGCCCGCCCTTGTAATCCACGTTGGCGAAGAGGCGGAGGTTGTCGCCCAGCGAGATGGTCGTGTTGATGGCGCCCATCCAGGTGGGCGCGGGGCCTCCGAGGTAGACGAACCGGTCGTCGGTCGGTCCGGCCTTCAGCGCGTCACACGATTCGACCGTTCCTTGCGAGGTCTCACACATCGCGTTGATGGCGCGCTTCGTCGTCGGATCCCATTCGGCGCTCACCACCTTCGCACCCCACTGGGAGCCGAGCGGATAACCCTCCCAGTGCCGGTAGTCGCCGGTTCCGATGGGGCTCGCGCCGCCGAGCGAAACGAGGCGGTTCCGGTTGGTGGAGAAGTTCAGCCCCATGTCCCAACCGAAACGCCTTGCCTGGATGAGGGCCGCGTTCAGATCCAGCTCGACCCCGCGGTTGCTGATCTCACCCAGATTGACCCACTGATTCGTCCGGTAGCCGCTGGAAAGCGGTACCGGGACCTGGATGAGCGCGTCGCGCGTCGTCTGATCGTAGACGGAGAAGTTGACCCCCAGCCGCTCGTTGAAGAGGGCTGCTTCGAATCCCAGCTCCAGCTCCGTTCCGACCTCGGGCCCGAGCGCCGGGTTGCCGATCGAGCCGGGGGTGAGCGCGGACTGGTCGCCCGGCCCGGTGACCGGCTCGTACAGGCTGACGGCGGCGAACACGTCCGGCTGCCGACCCGCCTGGCCCCATGCGCCGCGCAGGCGGAACTGGCTCACGAAGGGCACGTTCCAGAAGTCCTCGTCGCTGACCACCCAGGCGAGGCTGACCTTCGGGTAGAGCGCCGCCTCGTAGTCCGCGCCGAACGCGCTGTTGTCGTCGCCGCGGACGGCGCCGGTGAGGAAGATGCGGTTCTGCCAGGCGAGCTGCTGCTGGACGTAGAGCCCAAAGGACTTGTTCTCGACGAACGACTCGTTTCCGAAGGTGACCGCGGCCGCATTCAGTGTCGTGATCCCCGGCGCCGGGAACTCACGTCCCTGGGCGAGATCGGTCTCCGTCCGGCGGTCGTAGTACTGGATACCCGCCGAGGTCTGGCTGGCCAGCGAGGGGGAGAGATCGAAGCTCGCCGTCGCCGAGTAGTCCGCGGAGAGGTAGGTGTTTACAACGTTTTCACGCGTCTTGTCGCCCAGGGCACGGACGCCGAAGGTGTGCAGCGTGCCCTCGGGCTGCCGCTCGAAGAGCACCGTGTTGATCTCGTGCGCGACGTCCTGCCCGAAGACGAAGCGATGCGTCAGCCACTCGAACGGGTTGTGGTTGAACTGCAGGCTCCAGGTGCTGCGGTTCAGACGCGCGTGAGACTGGATCTCCGCCTCCTGCTCCGGCGTCGCCGCATACCAGCCGCGGTTCGCCGTCCGGTTCGCGTGTCCCCAGCCGACACCACCGATGATGGAGTACGGCGTCGGCGCGTCACCGAGCCGCGTCGTGGAGCGGTTGACGCCCAGGCTGAACGCGATCTCCAGGTCCTCCCCGATGAAGGCGTTGAGGTTCGTCCGGATCCCGCCCCGTCGGTGCGTGTTCCAGTGGACGTACCCCTCCGAATCCTGCCAGTCGCCGGCGAGATAGTAGCGGAGGCGATCGGTCCCGCCGCTGAGCCCAAGGTTGTACTCCTGGTGAGGTCCGGTCGTGAACGGCGACGGATAACCGGCCTCCAGCTCGCTCCGGATCGGATGCCAGGCAACCAGCTGGCCCGTCGTCGGGTCGATCGCCCATCGGTCCGGCAGGCGGTCCTCCGCGTCCATCAGGAAGTTGGCACCCTGACGGATCGTCGCTTCGAAGCTCGGCGCGCCCGAGGCGCCTCGCTTCGTGATGATCTGGATCACGCCCGCCGAAGCTTCCGTCCCGTAGAGCGTCGCCGCCGCGGGCCCCTTGATCACCTCGATCGATTCGATGTCTTCCGGGTTGAAGTCGTTCAACCGGCTCATCGACCGACCTTCCCGCGTGCCGTTGGCGCCGCCACGGGTGTTGTTGTCCACCCGTACGCCGTCGACGATGATCAGCGGATCGTTCGAGAGGGAGAGTGAGCCGAGTCCCCGGATCTGAATGCGGCTCCCGCTCCCGATGTTGCCCGAGGCGCTCTGGATGTTCACGCCCGCCGATCGGCTCGACAGAATCGACTCCACGTTGGCGGGAGGTGCCTTCTCCAGGAGATCAGCCGTCGTGACCCGGGCGACGTCGTGCCCCAGGGCCCGCCGCTGCGTTCCCCCGGGCGTACCGGTGACGATGATCTCGTCCAGCGAGAGCGCCTCCTCCGCGAGCGCGATGCTCACCTCCGAGCTCGATCCCGCCGCCACCTGGACCGTCGCTTCCCCGGTCCGGTACCCGAGATAGTGCGCTTCGAGCGCCGCCGTACCCGTCGGCACGTTCGAGAGCACGAACCGACCGGAGGCGTTGGTCAGCGCGCCGATGCTCGTTCCGCGAATGGTGACGGTCGCCCCGCTCAACGGCCTCTGCGTTTGCTCCGCCACCACCTGACCGGTGATCGTGCCCTGCGCAAACGCCTGCCGGGGGAGACTCAGCACGGCTGACACGATACACGCCACGGTCAGCAGCCGACGAAGAGTCCTCTCCATGTGTGGTTCCTCTCGATGCAGTGGATGCTAAGAAACAAGAGACATCAGGGTACTGACTTCCCGAAGTGCAGGTGGTGATGGGATTCGGCGGGCCTCCACGTCTAACTCGTTGTTGAACGCTCGCCGGTTCGGGCGAGGACCTCCCGCAAGCAGGCGCCGATGGTGGCGCTCCCTGGTGGCTCTGGTGGAGCTCGTACTCCGACGGATGCGTTCCGCATGCGGGCTCGGGCGGCGGCGGAACGCCAGCGGTCCCACGTTCGCCCGTCAGCCCGGAGGTCTTCACTTCACCCGCGCGCCGCGCGCGACCACCGATGCAGCGGCTCCCCGGTCGGGACCCGGCTCGCGCCGCGATCAGCACGCGGCGGCACGCAGGGATGGAAAAACTCGACGACGTATCGTGTGCACCGGGCACAACCTGGCGGATCGACCGCCCGACAGGCGCGTGGAGGGACGCGGTACCGAAACCGCTGGCGACCACCAGGCACGTGCCCGGAATTCGTGATAAGCTCTACGCCTCGAGGAAGAATCGTTTCGGCCGACGCTGGCGCTCGCCGCCGGGAGCGGATGCGTCGCCCGCGGGAATCGCGGAAGACGTGTGAAGCCTCCTCCGCCGCCGGCGAAAGCCGAGAGCTCCACCTCGCGGCTGGCCCTTCCGGACATCCGAAGCCCGGGGAAACCCGGGCGGTCAGGCCCGGCGGCTCGTCGGCCCCAGCTCCAGGCTCGGGCTGGGTCAGCGCGGCATCAGAAGCAGAAAAACGAGTCGATAATGGTTCGGAAGCGGGGCTTCGCCGGACGGCATCGTTTCGTGGATCCCGGCAGCTGCTCGACAGGGGGTTACCTGGCGGCAGATAGGCGCCGATCAGCTGGCCACCCACTTCCACGCAGGACTCCGCGAGGCGGGATCACCGCGCCGCCGCCGCCCTTCCCTCCATGGTCTACTCGTACCGTGAAAGCTCGACGAATGGGAACATACCGCCGCCATCGGTCGTGTCAAGAG
>CAZJEH010000192.1:0-6738 GCA_964544905.1 uncultured Gemmatimonas sp. | reverse complement strand
CTCGACACCCCAGAATGCTTCCGTTTCAGCTCGGGTGGACCTATCCTAGTCGATAGGGTACTTCTACCAACCAGTCGATGGGGTGACCCTTGAGCCGACTGCGAACGCTGCTCCTCCGGGTCGCCATCTGTCTGCTGGTTCTTGCTGCTCCTGTGCACGCCGATGCGCGGAAGTGTCTCGCGACGCGGAACGGACTGCCGGTGGATGCAAGAAAGTCCCTTCTCATCGTGAACGGCCAGGTCGTGGGCGACTTGCCGCCCAGCCCGTTGCCCTGGACCGACCACGCGGGACGAACGGTTGAGACCGAAGATGTCCTGCAGCTGGCGGTCGTCTGTCTCGAAGTCATGCAGGGGGACGAGAAAGTCGGCCGCGCCGTCGTTGCGGTTACCACGAAGAGCGGCGCCCCGGACTTCATGCGGTCACACTTGGAGGAGCTCGCTGCACTGCAGGAGGAGTATCGCGGCAAGTGGGGACGGTACGCCAGGACCCTGGAGGAGCTCGACTTCTTCACGACGCACGCTCCCCTGCCCATCAGGCTCACGGCGGACGATGCGGGGTGGACGGCGAGCGTCGAGCTCGCTCCGGTGCCGACGACCTGCTCGGCGGGCGCGGACGCGCAAAGCGAGGGCTGGGTCAGCTGCGTGGATACCTGACGTCACTTCTCCGGCGGTGACGGGTCGAAGGCCGGATTTGCGACAAAACGACTCTCGTGCCCGCCGCCGCGCTCGATCGCGCTCCATCACCGTTCCACGATGAAGTCCGCAATAGCATTCCCCTTCCTGGTTACCGTGCTCCTGGTTTCGGGCGTTTCCGCTCAGGCCCCTCCCGCCGACCTACCAACGAATCTGATCCAGATGGCGCGCGGAGGATCGGAGGTCGTGCGCCTGTCGAGCGACCTGGTCAGGGTCGCCATAGCGGATTCGTCGATCGTGGACGCGGTCGTCCTCTCGCCCCGTGAAGTCCTGCTGAATGCCTCCACGGTAGGAAACACCTCGATCATTCTCTGGGAGTCGAACGGAGGGATACGTACGTACACGGTCGAGGTGAGTGTCGATGTCGCCCCGATCAACCGCCTGTACGAGACCCTGTTCCCGCAGGAGGGGCTGACCGCGATCGCGCAGGGCAACATCGTGGTGCTCTCCGGAACGGTATCCGGGGCCGAGGTGGCGCGAAAGATGGTCGATATCGCCACGTCGACGGGAGGGACGGTCATAAAGAATTACGCCTGCATTCGCCCGAGCGTTGACTGCTGATTCGGGCCACGCAGACCGTAGGCTGACCATCCGAGGGGCCCACCCGTAACCGGACGGAATAGGGTCATTGGCGGCGGTGCTCCATTATCCAGGATGGGCGGCGCGAAAACCCCAGCGCCAACGGCAGACCTCATAGGGACTACGTCGGAGGGAGACGTCCATCCCCTCCCCCGCTCATTCGAGCGACCGCCGAGGCACCCGCAGTCCTCCCTCATTGCGCTCGGCTGCGCGTTCCCCACCTTTCGAGCACCGAGCGAACCGGGCTTATGGTCCGGGTTTCGCCCTTACCGGATCCGGATGTCCAGTTACCGTCGGCCGCTCGGAGAAATCCTGAACCGTTCTTCGAGGCGGACTTCCACGTCGAAGGGTCCTCGAGCCGAAACCGACGGTTGAGATGTGGACGGCGGATCCGCGTCATCACGAGGAGCTCCGGTCATTCATGGGCATCCGCTGTGCGCGGCCGGTGGGGGGACAAGGGGGCTGTTGCGACGGCCTCGGGAAGGCGGCCTCGTGCGAGGTGACCGAGCGGAGCGGTCCAACACCCCGGCCACCGGGCGGGCACCCTGTCGGAGCCGCGCCGAAATTCCGGAAGGCGTTGTCGATCCGTCACTGTGCGGTAGAGGTCAACTCGGTTCCGGCCAGGCGAGACGATGGACGGTGACCTTCGTGTTTCCGACGAACTGACGATCCCGGCGAGCGAGTTGGTCTTCAGGGCCTCGCGATCCGGGGGGCCGGGAGGCCAGCACGTCAACACCAGCTCAACGCGGGTCGAGTTGGTCTGGTCGGTCCGCGATTCCCCGAGCCTGACCGAGGCGCAGCGCGAGTTGATCCTGCAGCGTTTGCGGACCCGGATCACCGCGGCCGGTGAAATCATCCTCGCGGAGAGTGGCAGCCGCAGCCAGCTGCGGAATCGGAAGGTGGCGCTCGAGCGCCTGCGCGAGCTTCTCGCCGAAGCCGTCACCCCGCCCAAGCCCCGGCGCAGGACGAGACCGCCGGCAGCGGCGAAGGAAGAGCGTATGCGGGAAAAGCGGCGCAGGTCGCAGGTGAAGAAGCTGCGACGCCCGCCGGATCCGGAGAGCTGATCGTCGGCTGGCCAGGACGCTGTTCGTCCTGCCCAATGGTGACTGACCGCCTCCGGGCGAGGGCGTTCCGCAAGCGGCTAACGCGCGACTCGCCGCGATTCACGCTCTCTCCGCCGAGGTGCCATCTCCGTCGTTCTTGCTGCCCCCATACCTCCGCCCGATTCATTTCTGCCCGCTTCTTGATCGACGCGGTGTCCCGGAACGGGCGATCAGCGGTACGACGTAGCGATTCCGAGTCACTCGTCAGGCGGCACGAATCCTTCACGTCGCCGAGCGCGAAGACGGCGAGCATCCGGTTGACCAACGGACTCGGCGGTGAAGGGACACGACCCATCCTGACCGCGAGGATGCCCGCCTGCGGCTTCCAGAGGGAAAAGCGACGAATCGACCGGTCCTACTGCCAGCCGGTTCGCGTCTGTCCTGCCCGACGACGCTGACGCGTTCCTGGGTACACACGCGACCGGTTCCTGAGTACAGCAGTAACCCGATATCAGGGAGATGAAAATGGCGGAACTGACGATGGAAGCAGTTCGAAGCGCAATGGCTACTCTCATGCACGAAATCCTCGACGGGTCCAGCGCCGAATCCGCCTGGATCCTGAACCAGAACGATCCGGGGCTGGTCGGCTCACTGGCTCGGTTGTCGGCGAGGGACGCGTCGACCGTTCCGCCTGGCGGGTCGTCTTCCACCGCCGCCCACGTCGAGCATCTCCGCTTCATGCTCGCGCTACTCAATGCCGTCGAGCCCGGCAGGAACCCGTTCGCGAATGCCGACTGGGGTGTCGCGTGGCAGAAGCAGGAGGTTTCCGACGAGGAGTGGGACAGGCTGCGAGCAGAGGTCGCGGAGGAAGGCACGAAGTGGCAGGAGCGGTTCGCCGACGTACTGGGTACCGGACAGATGAGTCTCACGGGCGTGCTGGCGAGTGTAGCGCATCTCGCCTACCATCTCGGGGCGATACGTCAGATCACGCCGGGGGCGCGAGGGCCCTCGCACGACGGGTGAGTGTGCCGCACGCCCCAGGGTCGCGCTCGATCCGATCGAGATGGAGGCGTGCCGCGACCACAGCCTCCGCTCGTACCACCGCTAGCACTGCCCTGGGGGGCCGGGAGACGGGCCGCTGCCCTATGTGGGCCTGGTCGACGCCGAGTGCTTGCTTAGCCAGCCGCGCATTGTCACACTCGTGCGGTTGCCCCGGCTCCCGCCTTCCGGGATTTCCGCCACCTGAAGGCTTGCGCCCTCGGACGCGGCCCGCGACCGCCGGGATGCTGGCCGAATTCAGAACCTGATCGTCACCGACAATGAGCCGATTCGGCCCTGATCCGCGACGCTTCTTCGACACCGTCTACGCGGAGGGCGCCCCGTGGGATGTGGGAGGCCCACAACCGGGCCTCACCGAGCTCTTCCGGGACTACCCGCCTGCCGGTCCGGTGCTCGACCTCGGTTGCGGCTCGGGGGATCTCGCAATCTGGCTGGCCGGATCCGGACTCGAGGTGCTCGGAATCGACTTCTCGGAAGCGGCCATCGAGCAGGCGCTGGCCAGGGCTGACCCCCTTCCGCAGGATACCCGCGCATTGCTCGAGTTCCGGGTGGCGGATGCCCTGCGGCCGTCGACGCTCGGCAGGCGGTTCCGTTCTGTGGTAGACTCGGGATTCTACCACCTCTTCGATCCCGACGAGCTTCAGGACCTGCCTCGAGAGCTGGCAGCCGTGCTCGAGCCCGGAGGGAGGTACTACGTCCTCGCGTTCGATATCGAGTTCCCGATCGAGAACGTCCCGCGGAGAGTCGAGGAGGCGGAGATCTGGGCCCGCTTCACCGAAGACTCAGGCTGGCGTGTGCTCGCAGTCCGCAAGGCGGAGTTTTTCAGCCGCGTGGGCGCCGTGCCGGCGACGGCGGCGTGCGTCGAATGGGTCGGGTGAACATTCCCCGGCGAGCGGAGAGGGCGCCTGAGCGCCGTGTCGCTTGCACGGTGATTCGGCGGAGTCCCTGAGCGAGGCGGATTGCCGTCGGCAGGGGACGATCGAGCCATACGCGCCGCGCATTCGAGTGCCCTCGAAGGATAGCCGTTGTGCAGGAATCCTCGCGGGTTTCGCTCGGGTCCGACCGCGATGAGTCGCCGATCCATTGTACGCGGCGACGGCGCCCTGGCTCATCGCTTCGCTGCATCGTCTGATGATCATCGACTCGGCTCCGGCACCGTGCCGCCGATGTGCCTGACTACCTCACCTCGTGATCACCTCATGCGAACGTTCATCTTTCTCGTCTGTCTTGCCCTGGCCGGCTGTACCGGTGGACAACGGTCGGACCCGGAAGCCCAGGACACGCTGGCAGCCCACCGTCAGGCCTGGGCTGACGCCGGCCTCGACGACTACACCTACTCCTTCAAGCAGGATTGCTTCTGTGTGCTCGAGCAGGTTCAGCCCGTGACGATCGAAGTGCGGGACGGGCGGATCGCGCGGGTGGTGTCGGCCGAGTCGGGGGAGGACATCACCGGGAACACCAACCTGCGCTGGTATACGGTGTCCGAGCTGTTCGGCCTGATCGAGGAAGCCGGGATGAACGGGTGGGAGCCGCTCATCGTCGAGTACGATGCGGAACTCGGCTATCCGACACGGATCGAGATAGGCAGCCTGGCGGCCGACGCGGGAGTGATCTACACCGCATCCGGGCTTCGTCCGCTCTGAGCGGCGGTTCCGGCCATACGAGGGCCGGGCGAAGTGCCGCTGCGGTCGGAAGGAACCAATCGCGGTCGGGGAGGCCTCGAGGTCTCACGCGAGTGCACCGTGTGGCGCGGACGTGGGCTGTATGTACGATCACCTCATCCGCGATGGGCTCGTCGTGCGAAGTCGACATGAGTACGACACGGGGTTTTCGATCCGACGAAGGTAGATCGAAGATGGCCCGCAAGCGCGCCTTCGCCGCATTCCTGGCGATCATTTCCTGGGGCACTCTCGTCCTGCAGTTCGCCCTGATCGTCCGGGCCACGGTGGCCAATGGCGGGGGGCTCTCGGCGGCGGTGATCGCCTACTTCGGCTATTTCACGATCCTGACGAACATCCTCGTCGCGATGGCAGTCACCATTCCGGTCATGTTCCCGTCGAGCGGGGTGGCGAAGTTCTTCCTCAGCAGCGGGCCGGCCACCGGCGTCGCGGCGGCCATCCTCCTGGTTGGAATCGGATACCACCTGCTGCTCCGCGACGTCTGGAACCCGCAGGGGCCGCAGCTGGTCGCCGACCTGAGCCTTCATTACGCCACGCCAGCCCTCTACACACTGTACTGGGCGTGGACGATTCCGAAGGAGACGCTCAGTTGGCGCGATATCCCCGCGTGGTGCGCCTACCCGGTCGGCTATTTCGCATACGCCTTGGCGAGAGGCGAGTTGATCGGCGAATACCCGTACCCGTTCGTCGACGTACGCGTGCTCGAATATGCCGTCGCCATCCGCAACGCGCTGATCATCCTGATCGGCTATATTGTCCTGTGCGCGCTGCTGGTTATCACCGCGAAGAGGATCGGACCGCACGCGGCACCATCAGCCGCATTGGGCTGACCCGTCGCGGCCCTGGCCGGAACGTCCACCCCGCCGCGACCGGAGGCCGCTGTGTCGAACTCGAAGCCCGACTCAACCGGCAGGCTGATCGCCGACGTGCTCTGGAGCCGGCGGGACGAAGTGTCGATCGAGCATTGCCGCATCCTGGAGCACCCCGACTACATCAGTATCGATGGCCGGGTCCTCAGCGCCATCGACGGGCGTCCCTATCGGGCCGACTACACGATACGGTGCGACCGCGAGTGGCGGACGCAGACAGTGCTGGTTCATGTCGTGGAAGGCATGACGAGCCGCATCGAGCTGGAACGGCTCCCAACGGGCGGCTGGCGTCGTGACGGAGCGGATATCCCCGGCTCCGATGATCTCATCGACATAGACCTATCGATCACTCCGGCGACCAATACCCTCCCGATCCGTCGCCTGGGTCTCGGCATCGGCGAGTCGGCGGCCGTCGAGGCGCTCTGGGTCGTCTTCCCGGAGCTGCGAACGGAGCGACTCTCGCAGACCTACACCCGCACCCACGAACGAGCGCTCCGGTACACGAGCAACGACGGAAACTTCGTCGCTCGGCTCAAGGTGGACGACGAGGGCGTCGTGGTCACGTACGGCGACCTGTGGGAGCGGATCGGACCCGGTTGAGCCCGAGCGGGCATCGCTCCGTCGCGTCCACCCCGCCCCACTTCGGCTGCCCCGCATCTTTCCCGGGAGCCAAGCTTCTCCGGCCGACGGACAGGTCATCTCCGATCGACCGAGCCGTCCCACAGCTGGACCCTCTACAGGTAACTGCGCCGAGCCTGCGTTCGGCCCGGTCGTGTCGAGATCCCTTGCCTCCCGGGCGACGGGTGGGTCACCTAAC
>CAZJEH010000191.1:6071-6757 GCA_964544905.1 uncultured Gemmatimonas sp. | reverse complement strand
TGATCATCGGCTCGAGCTCGGGATGGTTGATGTTCGCCGGGATGATGGCACGCCCGCGCGCGACCTCGGATCGCACAAGCTCCGGGTCGACGCCCTCGCGGATGGCGATGAACTCCATCTCCGGGGTGATCTCGCCCCGCCTGGCGTAGTGCATCTGGGTGACGGCCTTGCCGGCAGCCGCCTTCCGCCTGCGCCGGACGAGGCTATCGGGGATGAGCGGCGACCTGGCGGAATCCGTCTCCACCTCCACCGTGTCGCCCCGGTCGCGGATCCAGGCCTCACGCAGCGGCGGAAGCCCGACCCGCACATCGACGTCGAGCGGGCCGCTGGTGTCGTAGACGCGGAGCGGCGGCTCCCCTCCGGAGAGCGAGATCTCCCGCATCGGGACCATCACGCCTCGGCTCCCCGGGACGTACACCTTGCGGGACGCCGGGAAGGCGTCGCCATAGTCGCCCACCTGCTCGACGACGGGCGCGCGCCGCGTCGACGATCGGCTCGAGATGGTCGTTGGTGCCATGATACTGGATCCTCTCTCGGGTGACGGTTCGTCGGGGCGTCAAAAAAAGCGCCCTACCCGCGTCGGGTAGCGCGCTTCTGGAAGGTTCTTCCCGTCTGTCTTCCTTCGGCGCCGCTCTCCCTCCGCCGGGACTAACCGGATCAGGTTCCAAGGGACTCTCTCAACCCCC
>CAZJEH010000191.1:0-6061 GCA_964544905.1 uncultured Gemmatimonas sp. | reverse complement strand
GGGTGTACCCCTGGCGGCTCCTCGCAACCTATCTAGCCGGGCGATCGATCGCAACGATCACGCTGCTTCATTCGCAGAAACCCTCGCCCCTCCGCCGGAATCGCGATCAATCCTCGTCTTCACCGCGAAGCATCCGCAGATAGCTGTCGTAGCGGTTCGCGTGGATGCTCCCCGCCTCGACGGCTTCGCGGATCGCGCATCCCGGCTCGTGGCTGTGCGTGCAGGAGTTGCCGTAACGACATGTGCCGAGCAACGGCTCGAACTCGGGGAAGTACAGGTCCAGCTCCTGCGGATCGACGGCCCAAAGCCCGACCTCGCGCAGTCCCGGCGTGTCGGCGACGTACCCCCCGCATTCGAGCCTGATCAGCTCCGCCGTCACCGTCGTGTGGCGGCCTTTGCGCACCGCCTCGCTCACCGCGCCGACCCGCAGCCGGAGCCCCGGCTGCACCCGGTTGAGCAGACTCGACTTCCCCACTCCCGACGGCCCCGTCAGGGCCGAAACGCCGCCACAGAGAATATCCCGAAGCTCGTCGATCCCGTCGCCGCGCGAAGCGGAGGTGTAGAGCACCCGGTATCCGATGTCCGCGTAGGGCTGGAAGGTCGCCGCCGCTTCTCCGTCACGCGCGAGGTCGACCTTATTCACGACGATGATCGGCTCCAGCTCGTTGCTCTCGCAGAGGACGAGGAACCGATCGAGCGTCCTCAGGTTCGGCTCGGGCTCGTGGACGGCGAACACAAGGAGTACCCGATCGACGTTCGCGACGATGACCTTCGGCCGGGGCGCCTTGCCGGGAGCCTTCCGCACCAGCTGCGACGTCCGCTCCTCGACCTCTTCGATCGTCCAGTGCTCGTCGGGCCGCGATGGCCTACCCAGCACTACCCGATCACCGACGACCACGCGATCGCCGGTACGCTCCTCCATCTTCAGCCGACCCCGCAACACCGCCTGCTGAACTCCGTCCGGGGTCTCGACATCGTAGATCCCCCCCGCGGCCCGCAGAACGATTCCGCGCACCATACCCATCAAAAAAGCACCTCCCGGGGTCCGGGAGGTGCTTCGGTGACGAAGGAGGATACCAGCCGCACGGGATCAGGCCGCGAACGAGGCCAGCGCCGTGCCCTCCTCCCCTTCGCGGAGGCGTTTGAGCGCACGGTCCCGGAGCTGTCGGATCCGCTCCCGGGTCACCCCGAGGATGTCTCCGATTTCTTCGAGCGTGTGCTCGCGTCCGCCCTCGAGGCCGAAGTACAGCCTCAGCACCTTCGCGTCGCGCGGCTGCAACGTCTCCAGCGCGCGACCGATCCGCTCGGTGAGCAGCCGCTCCTCCACCTCCTCCTCGGTCAGGATCGCCTCTTCGGTGATGAAGCGATCCATGAGCTGCGAGTCGTCGGTGTCCCCGATGGGTGCATCGAGCCGGATCTCCGCCGCGTTGAGCGTCTGCAGGCTTTCCACGATCTCCGGCGAGAGCCCGGTCGCCTCGGAAAGCTCCTGCGGGGTGGGGTCGCGCCCCAGCTCCTGCTTCAGCCGCTCCCGCTCGCGGAAGATCTTCGCCAGGTCGGATGCCCGGTTGAGCGGCACCCGCACCGCCCGCCCCTGGTTCGCAAGGGCGGACAGGATCGCCTGACGGATCCACCACACCGCATACGAGATGAACTTCACCCCCTGCTCCGGATCGAACTTCCGGGCAGCGGTAACGAGCCCGACGTTGCCCTCCTGGATCAGGTCCGAAAGGCTGACGCCGCGGTTCTGGTACTTCTTTGCAACCGATATGACGAACCGGAGGTTGGCGCGCACGAGTGCCTGCACGGCCTCCTCGTCTCCCATCTGCGCCCGCCGGCCGAGTTCGATCTCGTCCTGCGGCTTCAGCAGGGGATGCGTGCTAACCTCTTTGAGGTACTGGTCCAGACTGGACTGATCTTCCGTCAACGCGACGTCGAACCCCTCCCGAAGGGTGGGGGCCGTGCGCTTTCGCCGCCGCGTCTTGCGCGCTGCCGTAGCCATTGTTCCTGCGTCCGCCGCGAGTATCCAAACCCTACTGCAAAACTGGCCGGCATTCGGCCAGTAAGCCCCCGTGCTGCAAGACCTCTGCCGGGGATTCCGCCAGAGACACGAAGAGCGCTCCCCGTGTCGCGGTGCCACGGGACGCGCCGATTTTCGATCGAGCCGCCGGAGTAGGGAGTCTGTGTACATCCGGATCTTCAGCTTGTTCCCGGCAGCGACGACGGAGTTCCCCATCGCCTCCATCATTGCCGGATGCTGCGCTGAACCCACCTCCTCGCCGACCGGCGGACAGGGCTCCTGAGGCGCCCACGCCACGCCCTACGTCGCGCTGGATCACCAGGTCAGAACGATCTTTCCGACGTTCCGGTTGGCCTCCATGCGTCTATGAGCTTCGACCACGTCATCGAAGGAGTGAACGCTGTCGACGACAGGGCGCAGGTCGCCGGATTCGAAGCGCGGCACCATAGTTTTCGCGAAGGCGCGCGCGAGCTCGATCTTCTCCTCGATAGGCCGCGCTCGCAGCACGGTTCCCATCAAGGTCGCCCGCCGGGCCATCAGCGCACGCAGGTCGAGCTCCACGCGGCTTCCCCCCATCGTCCCTACGACGACGATCCTTCCACGCTCCGCGATCAGCGTCAGATCGGTCGCGATGAGGGCGCCACCGACGAGATCGACGATCGCGTCCACCCGTCCCCCTGCAAGCTGACTTCTCAGCCGGTCCGGCCAGTCATCGATCGATGAGTCCACCGGGTGCCGCAGGCCGATGTCGCTCAGCGCCGCGAGCTTGTCGGCGCTCCTCGACGTGCCGAAAACCCGCGCACCCGCGAGATTCGCCAGCTGCAAGGCAGCGGTTCCGACGCCACTGGCGACAGCATGGACCAGTACTGTCTCCCCGGGCTGCACTCGTAGACGCCGGAACAGGGCGTCGTAGGCCGTGAGGAACGCCTCCGGGATGGCCGCCGCCTCCGGCCAGCCCATGCGTTCGGGGACCGGTATGGCCTCTCGCTCATGGACACAGACCAGTTCCGCGTGTCCCGCTCCGCCGATGATGCCCATCACGCGGTCCCCGACGCGCCACATGTGTACGTCGGGGCCGAGGGACTCCACGATACCGGCATATTCCAGCCCTGGCACGTCCGCCGGATAGCCAGCTGGTGGCGGGTACAACCCTCGGCGCTGCAGGAGGTCGGCGCGGTTCAGCGCGGATGCGCGCACGCTGACGCGGATCTCGGAGCGGCCGGGCTCCGGCGCCGGACGGTCCTGTATCTCCAGCACCTCCGGACCACCCGGAGCGGTTATGACGACGGCTCTCATTCGGACAGCGCGCTCCCGATCGACCCGAGGAGGAAGCTCTCGATCCCGCGGACGTGCGCGGCCGCCAGAAGATCGATGAACCATGGGTCGCGCAGGGCCGCCTCGTGCGCGGGAATGGGCATGAACAGCGATTCTGTCAGCACGGCAGGCATCCAGGTCGGACGGGCCAGCGCCAGGTTGTCGCGGATGACACCGAGGTTCCGGGCGAGTGTCGTCGCGACGATCTCGTCGTTGATCGCGGTGGCGAGACCGCGCGCGAACGGGTGGAAGTAGTACGTGCTGGTCCCATTGGAGGCGAACGGGTCGGCCCCCTCGGCGAATGCGTTGTTGTGCACCGAGACCAGGATATGGGCGTTCCAGGCGACCGCCGCGTCCACCCGGTCGGTCAGGGGGACGTCCCCTGAGGTCGAGCGGGTGAGCAGGACCTCCGCCCCGCGGGCACGGAGGAAGTCGGCGAGCCGTAGCCCCACCGCCAGATTGGCTTCGCCCTCGTAGAGCCCGGTCGGCCCGGTGGCGCCGGCGGGGGGATGGCCCGGATCGACCACGATCCGGATGCCACGCAGCGGTTGAGCAGGGTCCACCGCGGGGGGCCGACGCACGCGGATCACCAGCGCGCCGTCCGGATCATAGAACGCTTTGAACCCCCAGAGGCGAGGGGCGGGGTAGATCCGCACCGTGGTCCCGTCGACTCCGTTCGGCACGACCTCGACGAGCGGGACGAGCGCGTCGCCGGTCTCCACACGATCGAACCCGGCGGATACGCCGTGTAGCTCGACCAGCAGCAGGGAATCGAGTGCCTCGAACGAGAACGGCGCGCCGACGACGGGAAGGCGCACATCCGACCACTCGTCGGCCGGGGTCACTGTCGGTGGCGCGAGCAGGGTCGAGGCGGGGGCTACCGGCTCCGCGGTGAGATCCCGCGCGGAGAACCATGCATCGGTAGGCCCCATCCGGGCGCGGACCTGGTCCAGGCGGGCGCCGGTCACCAAAACGAGGGCGCCTCGTGGCAGGAACCACCGGTAGGTCCCGGTCGGTGTCGGTCGGCCGATGGCCACGTCGGAGCCGGTGGCCAGCGTGTCCGCCCCTGCAGTGACCCTGGCGACCTGCGGCGCGGCATATTCGACCGTCCGCACCGGTGCCGACGGGCCGCCACCGCCGGTCGGCGGGGTGTACCACACGTCCATCTGCCCGACCCAGTCGGCCGTGCGCGCCTCGAGGCGCAGCGTGTCGTTCGCCGGCCGTGGCACGTGGCCGATGAACGCTCCGTTCGGCGCCACTTCGACAGGGAAACCGTTGATGGTCAGGGTGGCGGCTCCCGTGCCCACGGATCCGTAGACGAGCACGGACCGCGTGGACGGCCGGGGTGTCCCCGGTGCGGGGTGGACCACACGGATGGACGGAAGGCCCTCCACGAAGGGGATGGGTGGAAGGCCCGCTCCGATCGGAAGTTCAGGCAGGCCGATCGTCGACACGGAAGACGTCGTGCCGGAAGGGTCCGGAGCAGGTTCGGCAACCGTCGGCGCGGGTCCGCCGGGTGGCGCCGCCGCTCCAGCCGGCCCGCACGCCGCCAACAGGCTGGCCAGCCCCAGCACGAATTTCCGCGGCGCCTCTCTCGCCATCCCTCCCCGATGGTTCCTGTTGAGATCCCCGGCCGATGGAGCAAGCCATGCGCCGCCGTGTCGCGATCGATCAGCGGTCCGGCACCCGGCGCCGACGCCAAGGTGGACCCCTCCCCGGACGCGCGCAAGCCGCCGATCAGCACGGCCCTCTCCTGTCAGGCGGAACGAGTCTCCTGTCATTTCCGTATGAGCCCTTCTTGTCACTCCGATCGAACCGTTCTGCGTCGGAGCGGACCGTTCTTGCATTCGGAGCGAGCCATCCTTGTCATTCCGAGCGAGCTCGCCTGTCATTCCGAGCGAAGTCGAAGAATCTGCACTTCCCCCCACGCCGAAGCCCGGGACGAACACCCCTCTCCGTCGCCGTCCCTTCCCGACTCGGACCTCCTCTCCATCCGCCCGCCCCCCCGACGCACGAAGCCCCCCGGCATGACACCGGAGGGCCTCGCGTCCGGACCGGTCGGCCACCACGCGGCCGCCGATCTATCGACCTCTACTGCGCCGCGTGAAGGCGCTGCTCCCGCCCCCGGGTCACCCCGGAGCTGCCCGGGAAGAGCAGCCCTCTCTCGCTGAACGACGCACCTACGAGCGCGATCGCCAGCGCCTCGTCGATCGTGGAAACAGGGTGGACCTTGAGGGCCCGCAGCACCTCCGCCGGAAGGTCCTCCAGATCCGCCTCGTTGTCCTTCGGCAGGATGACCTCCTTGATGCCCGCGCGGTAGGCGCCCAGCAGCTTCTCCTTCACACCGCCGATCGGCAGCACGCGGCCGGTCAGCGTAACCTCACCGGTCATCGCCACGTCCGACCGGACCGGCCGATCCGACAGGGCCGAAACCAGTGCGGTCGTCATCGCCACTCCCGCCGACGGCCCGTCCTTCGGGATCGCCCCCGCCGGCACGTGGATATGCACCTCCGACCCCCAGGCCTTCCGCGGGTCCAGGCCGAAGCGGACCGCGTTCGCCCGGGCGTAGGTCAGCGCGGCGCGCGCCGACTCCTTCATGACGTCACCGAGCTGACCCGTGAGCACGAGCGACCCCATGCCCGTCGGCGCGCTCTCCTGCTCGTTCGCTCCGCCGGTACCCAGCGTCGAACGCTGCGCGCTCACCTCGATGAACATGATGTCGCCGCCCAT
>CAZJEH010000190.1:0-6834 GCA_964544905.1 uncultured Gemmatimonas sp. | reverse complement strand
GGGGTGCGCCGCCCCCGTCTCGCGGATCCGTTCGCCACTGACGACATCGACAGTTGCGGGCGTCTCCGAAAGGCGTTGGGCTTCCCGGCTGACGCTCACCACCACCGCCCCCAGGCTCAGCGCGGATTCCGGCAGCACGAGATCCAGTCGCGTGGTGGCCCCCGCCTCCACTGTCACGTCCCGGCTGACCTCCTCGTAGCCGATGCGTGCCGCGGATACCCTAACCGGTCCCGGCGGCACCGGGGAGATACTGAAGCTCCCCAGCGCATCCGTGATTGCCGCCCTCTCGGACGGCTGAGCGACGACCCGCACGCCGGCCAGCGGCTGGCCGCTCTCCGCCACTACACTGCCGGTGATCGAACCGGCCTCCTGCCCGGCCGCGCGGACCGGGAGCCCCAGAACCATCCATCCGCCGACGAGCAGCCCCGCGGTACGGAGCCACGCTCGACGGTGTTCATCGCGAACGAACATCCTCATCCTCCGATCGAGAAACAACGTTGCCGAGTCTCGCCACACCACTCGATACGGCTCGATGGAGCCGGTCGGTGGAGCGACGCACGAACTCGCGACGGACCGCTATCGGCCGCCGCGTCTCAGTCGGCGATCGGAGGTGCCTGTGAGTAGGGGAGGAGGTGATCTACCTGGGGAAGGACGACGCCGGTTTCCTCGGTGACATCATCGGAAACGGCCGTCTCGACGACCTGCAGAGAGAACCCTGAGGCCACTGGGGCGCCCGGCCCCGCGACCGTCGGGCAGAAGCCGGCGCAGCTGCACGGCTCGTGTTCGTCGCCCGCCGGGGAGTGGTCGGCGGAGGCATGGTGTTCGTGGGCCGAGGCCGCAGAGGTGTCGTGACCTGCTCCGCCGTGCGCCGCCGTCGACCCGGGCTCGTGATGCGGACACGCGCGCAAGCCGAACAGGTCTCCCGCCCCGAAGAACAGGAAGACCAGCGCCGTCAGAACGGCGAAGGTTCGCTGGGTGTGAGTCCGTTTCACCAGGGCAATCGTGTTCGATCCACGTCCGGCGCGGTCGCTGCGCCCCCTTCTACAATCAGCAGGCCATCATCGTGCCATCGGCACCCTGGAGGATAAGAAACCATGCATCCGCCCTGATGCCAATAGGTAGATCGCCCTGTCGCGGTACGGGAGTCCCCTACGGGCGTGTCGGGGAATCCGCTACCGAGGCGATACACTCCTGAAAGTTATGACCCGATACAGGACAGACGCTACGGCAGAACCATCGCGAGGAAGGGTGCAGCTTCACGGGGTGGCCAGACCCGGGGAGATACACCACCGCTGTCCGAGGGGCGCCGCCGAGCGACCTTCGAGGGCACTGCCAGAGGGACGCGGGACCGGGAAAGCGATCAGTAGGAAGGTGGCCAGGAAGACGGCGTGACCGACGTCACTGGGAATGCCCGGCTGGAGGCGACAGGGGCGGTAAGGAAGACGCCTCGAACCGTGTTCCGAGCGCCCTGTCCTGGCACCCGGGCGTCCTAGATCTGCGCCATCGCGAGCGCGCTCTGCCGCCGCAGCAGCAGCTCCATCTCCTCCGGCGATACCGGCGGTGAGAAGAGATAGCCCTGCGCGTAGTCGCACCCGATCTCCTTGAGGAGACGCATCTGTTCGGACGTTTCCACCCCCTCGGCCACCACCGCGATCCCGAGGCGGTGCGCCATCGTGATGATCGCCTCGCAGAGCGCCAGATCTTCTTCCTTCTGGCCAAGGTTGACGATGAAGGTCTGGTCGATCTTGAGGTAGTCGATATCGAACTTCTTCAGATAGGAGAGCGACGAATACCCGGTTCCGAAGTCGTCGAGTGCGATCTGGACTCCCGCCCCTCGCAGGTCTTCGATCTGAGCCAGGACCTCCGGCCGTGCGGAGAGGATCATGCCCTCGGTGATCTCCACCACGACCGCGTCTCCCGGTAGATGGGCCTTCTGGAGAAGCTCGCCGACGGAGTCCTCGACGGACGACCGACGGCCATGGACCTCGAACTCGGCGGGGGACTTGTTGATGCTGATCTGCATGTCGGGGATGAACTCTCTCCACCGCCTGCAGTTCCGTATGACGTTGTCGAGCACGAACCCGCCGATGCTGCCGATCAGACCGGACTCCTCCGCCACACGGATGAAGTCTGCCGGGCCCATCAGACCTTCGCGAGGGTGCGTCCATCTCACGAGCGCCTCGGCCTTGCGGATCAGGCCGTTGCTCAGGTTGACGATCGGCTGATAGGCGACGTTCAGCTGGTCGGTGACCAGCGCCTCTCGCAGGTCGTTGGTCAGGCGCATCCGTCGGGTGACGGCCTCCTGCATCGCACGCGTGAAGTAGCGATAGCAGTTCCGCCCGTCCTCCTTGGCGCCGTACATCGCCTGGTCGGCGCACTTCAGCAGGCCCTCGGCGTCGATCGCATCCGAGGGGTAGAGGGTGATCCCGATGCTCGCCGACACGTAGGCGATCTCCGTCTCGAGTCGGAACGGCTCGGAGAGCTTCCACAGGATCTTCCGCGCGATCATCCCGACGTCCGCGTTGTTCGACAGGTTCGGCAGGATGAGGGTGAACTCGTCCCCACCCAACCGGGCGATCGTGTCGGTCTCCCGAACGCAGTCGCGGAGCCGCTCGGCCGTCTGCTTCAGGAGCCGGTCACCCATGTCGTGACCGAGCGTGTCGTTCACCTCCTTGAAGTTGTCGAGGTCGAGGAAGAGCAGTGCCAGTAGCTTTCCGGATCGGCGGGCGCTCCGGATTTCCTGATTGAGCCGCTCCTGGAACATCCGGCGGTTCGGGAGCCCGGTCAGCGCGTCGAAGTTGGCCTGTTGCCAGATCATCTGCTCGGCCCCCTTCTTCTCGGTAATGTCCGAGAACTGCGCCACCCAGCTCTGCACGTTGCCTTCATCGTCGTAGACGGCGTTGATCGACAGCCACTCCGGGTAGACCTCGCCATTCTTGCGGCGATCCATCACCTCGCCGCTCCAGTGCCCCGTCCGGTGCAGCTCCGCCCACATCGCCTCGTAGAACTCCGGCGGATGCTCGCCCGATTGCAGCATCCGAGGATTGCGCCCGATAACCTCCTCCAGCGTGTAGCCGGTGATCTTCGTGAAGGTGGGGTTGATGGCGACGATCTTCCCGCTGCTGTCGATCACCATCATCGCCTCGCGGCTGTTCTGGTAGACCATCGCCGCCAGCTGGAGCGAGGCCTGGGTCTGCTTCCGCTCGGTCACATCCCGGCAGACGCAGAAGATCAGCTTGCGGCCGTTGATGGTCGTCGCGTTGCTGCTGATCTCGACATCGAAGACGCTGCCGTCCTTGCGGGTGTGCCGCGTCTCGAAGTGGTTACCCGTCTCATCGACAGCGCGCAGCTTCTCCAGTACGGTTTCGCGGGGGAAGTTCTTCTCCCAGTCGAAGATGGACAGCCGGTGCACCTCGTCCCGGGTGTAGCCGAGCATCTCGGCGAAGGTGTTGTTCGCCTCGAAGACGTTCCCGTCCTCGTCCAGCGTGACCATGCCGTCTCGGGATTGCTCGATGAGGTTGTGCCTTCGGAGGGTCTCGTTCCGGAGGGATTCCTCCATCGCTCGGCGCAACGTGATGTTCCGCACCGCCGCGACGATGTACTCGCGCTCTAGCGAGACGAAGTTGAGCTTCGCCTCGATGGGATAGGTCGTGCCATCCTTGCGCCGATGCGCACTCTCCCAGTTCATCGAGCCACGCTCCCGGAGGGCGGCCACCATCTCCTGATACCGGGCCGGGCCGAGGTTCTCCTCGATGTCGAAGATGGTCATTCCGAGCAGCTCCTCACGCGTGTACCCGAGCTCGGTGCAGCTCATGTCGTTGACGTCGAGGATGCCTCCGGTAGCCGGATCGAAGATCTGGAAGCCGTCGAGCGAATGGTCGAGCAGGCGGCGGAGAAGGATGAGCTGCTCCTCGGCCTCCCGGGCGGCCGTGATGTCACGAATGGTGCCCAGCATGCGGAGGGGCCTGCCCTCGGAGTCGTAGCCGACCACCCGGCCGGAGCAGGCGAGCCATCTCCACGTCGCGTCGCCCGCCTGCTGGCGGAAGGAGATCTCGCAGAACGCCCGCTTCCCGGACGAGATCGCGCGGTACATGTCCAGTACCCGATCGCGATCCTGCGGATGAACGCTGCGGAACCAGTCGCTGAGGTAGGCCGGTCCCTCCACCAGACGGGCAGGTGCGGATCCCCCGACATCGACCACTACCTTGCCGGTCTGCAGGTTCGCATCGAAGAGCGACTGGTTGGAGGCGGCCATCGCGAGCACGAGCCGCTCGCGCTCCTCCCCGAGGTCGCGATCGGTCACGTTCCGGCGTATCCCATCCGAGAGCAGTCGGCCGAGGAACAGGGTGATGACCGGATAGAGGAGTAGGAATGGTGCCGCGAAGTCCAGCATCACGGTGCTGCGCATCTCCCGCGGCAGCGCCGACATCAGCAGGAGCACGACAGCGTGGACGATCACCCCGAACAGGTACAGCTCCGCCAACGAGATGCGCTCGAGCGCCGGCCGCCGCAGCCAGCGCCAGGACAGACCGATCGCGGCGGTCACCAGAACTGTGAGGATCCCCGCCCCTACCCCGACGCCGCCGATGTACCAGCGAACGATCGCCGCCGTGACGACCGTGATCAGGGTGGGGATGGTTCCGAAGAACAGCCCGGAGAGGCTGATGAGCACGCTCCGCGTGTCCAGGATGATTCCCGGAGCGTACCGGAGCGGCGTCAGCATGATGACCGCGGCGATCCCGCTGACGGCGAGGCCGGTGACGACCTGCCGCACGACGCCGGAGCTCGCCACGGGCCGCCGGCTGAGCACCTCATATATCAGCACCAGCGCCAGCAGAAAGGCGCCGTTCTGTAGCAGGCTCAGGACGAAGTCCATCGGGATCGGGGCACCCGGGCTGAAAAGTGAGCCCCCCACGAGCGGGGGATCATTGCCGGGAGTATCGGAGATTCCTCGGCTTGCCTGCAGTGCGCAGGCTCAACCGACAGTGAGCCCCGAACCTCCCGCGCCTCGGCCCGTGCCGGTCGACCCGCCGGCTGCCTTCACGCACACCGCTGCTCATCCGCGCCGACTTGGAGGAGGGCTTCGTTGCCGCGCTCCGAGCGATAGCGTCCTCGGCATCGCACGCTTCGACTGCTCCGGCCCATCTGGGACCGGTGGGGAACGGTAGCACCGGCCGATAAGCTCCGGTACACCCTTGTTTTTCGCCGCCCGCCGGTGCATCGTAGCGAGCAGGACCCACTCGACAATTCCGGAATCGACATCTCAAGCGACTTTCTCGACGGAACAACGTGGCGGTCGTGTTGTCCGGTCTGTCTGAACACTCAACTCGGAGTAGATGCGACGATGCAACGTAGACAGTTCGCGAAGGTCGTGGCTGCTGCGTCGATGGGAGCGGCGATCGAGGGCTCGGCGTCCGTCCTGGAGGCCGCGCCGCTACCGCCGCGACGAGAAGTGCTGATGAAGGTTGGCTGTCAGAGCCGGACAGGGACGTCCCCGGAGAATCTCGAGTATTTCGCCAGGCACGGGGTGTTCCACATCGACCCGGGCGAGCCGGAGGTGCTCCCGAACGGGCACTGGAGCCTGGACAGCGCGATGCGTCAGGTCGAGGAGGCGGCGAAGTATGGGGTCAAGATCGAGGCGTACCACCTCGGCCTCAGTTCCGCCGGAATCCAGCGCGTCCGGTTCCCGAACATCATGCTCGGAAAGAGCCCGGAACGCGACCGCGAAATCGAGGTCCTCCAGCAGAACATCGAAGTCGCCGGCCGCGCCGGCGTGCCACGCCTGCTGTACAACACGATCATCCTCCCCATCGTTCGGACGGGACAGACGCTCGATCCCAACCGGGGCAACGCGAGCTACAGCACGTTCAATCTCCAGGAAGCAATCGCGCGGGGGATGGACCGCGAGATCATCGCCGAAGCGGGGAGGGTGGACGTCGATACGATCTACGAGCGGATCACCTACCTGCTCGACCGCATCCTGCCCGTGGCGGAGGAGTACAACGTCAAGCTCGGAAACCACATCGCCGATCCGCCACTACCGGCCGGCTTCGGTGGCGTGACGCGCTGGAACAGTCCGGAGGTCTTCGCGGGCATCCGCCGCTTCGCGCAGCTTTACGACAGCCCGTCGCACGGCATCAACCTGTGCCTCGGCTCGACCGCGGAGGGATTGCGGGACCCG
The DNA here is from genome assembly GCA_964544905.1 of uncultured Gemmatimonas sp. Taxonomy (GTDB): domain Bacteria; phylum Gemmatimonadota; class Gemmatimonadetes; order Longimicrobiales; family Longimicrobiaceae; genus WHSP01. The sequence continues at coordinate 653 of CAZJEH010000190.1, read as the reverse complement.
CGCACGGAGATCCTGCCGATCATCCGGTGGCTCGGGCAGCGGAACCAGATCGTCAACATCCACCTCCGCAACATCAAGGGCGGGTGGGGGCACTTCCAGGAAGTCTACCCGGACAACGGGGATATGGACTTCGTGGCGGTAATGCGAACCCTCCGCGACGTTGGGTACGACGGCATGGTGATGCCGGACCACGTGCCGTCTCACCCGGCCGAGGGCGCTCGCGACCAGGCGTTCGCCTACTGCTACGGCTACATCAACGCGCTGATGCAGGTGATCCGGACCGAGGTCGCCTGATCGCCTTCGCCCCCTGAATCACGCAGGCTGGGGTCCGCCTCTCCGCATCCGTGATATGAGACTGTGTCAGAACCGTCGATCCAGTCCCGTTTGCGCTGGCACGAAACCGTGAGCGGCCTACGGCGCCGTATCCCCCAATCGTCATCCCGGCGCAGGAGACTGTGTCAGAACTGTCGATCCCAGTCCGTCACACTCGCAAGGAACTGTGGACTTCGCTACCGTCCACCAACGTCGTCCCGGCGCAGGCCGGGACCCATTATTCAGAAGAACGCCAATGGATTCTCGGTCGCCGAGAGCTCGCATTACGTTGTTGTAAAACGCCTTATGAGTATGCTTCCGCGCGTCGATAGGCGGATGGA